>JAPYRS010000009.1 GCA_029936875.1 Alphaproteobacteria bacterium
CATGATGGCGCTTCGGAATTCGATGGTTGGTAATTTCTTTAATTTACCTGGCTTCACCATTCCATCAGGGACGGACAAAAACAACATGCCGACCGGCATTCTGATCAACGCGGCGCCCGGTCAGGACGAGCATCTGATCTGCTATTCTCTCGGAATTGAAAAGGTGCTAAGCGTCTGACATTCCGGTCACGGTACCTGTTCCCTTTTTAGGGAGGCTGTGTTCGATCCGTTTGAATCGCCCTACCGCTCGGCGGCACCGGTTCCGGTCATTACACCCCGGCGTTTTGATGATCGCGTAGACGGGCAGGGCGCGGGGCCAGCTTCATCAACCACCGCAGGAGAACCGAGCGCGACACTTCCCGATGCAACCCAGCCGTTCGTGCTTCGTGATCAATTGGCCAAAATTGAACGAAATCTGATTGAAACCGCGCTTGAGGTGAACCGCCATCACCAGCGCCGCACCGCCAAACACCTCGGGCTCAGTTATCACCAGTTCCGCAATCTTTTGAAAAAGTACGAACTGCTACCGACGCCGGAATAAAGCGCCCACAAAACGACACGTTCATATATGTGGCTTCGGTTCGCAAGGATCGGATTTGTGGGACCATTTTGTTTCGCCCTAAGTCGCCCTCATCGGCAGCGCGGTTCGGTATGTCACCTGCTTCAGCGAAAATCCCGATTTTATACTGGCAATCCCGGATATCCGCGTCAGCCGATCGAACAGAAATCTTTCGTAGGCCGGAAGGTCGGCGACAACCACGCGCAAAAGGTAATCCGCATCGCCGGTCATCAGGTGACACTCCATCACCTCGGGCCATTCCCGAATCGCCGATTCAAATTCCTCCAGCGCGGTTTCCACCTGGCGTTCAAGCGCGACATTGACGAACACACTGACGCCGAGGCCAAGTGCCGCCGCATCAACGAGGGCCACATAACCTTTCAGTGTCCCCGAAATTTCCAGCTCGCGAACACGCCGAAGCGTCGCCGATTGCGACAACCCGATGGCAGCAGAAAGCTCGGTATTGCTTTGCCGGGCATTCGCTTGCAGCCGGGCGAGAATTTTGAGATCTATCGTATCGATATCGGTTTTAGGCATAAACTTGCTAATTCCATGAACTGAACCAAATAATATTGCGAATTTCCCCGAATTCATAGCGGAATTCGCAATATCCCGATATCCACCTGCTGCTAGAGTTCAGGCCGGAGAGAAAACCGGGAAATGCGGAGAATGGAAGCCATGCCACGCACCGAACCAACCGTGCCTTCAAATGTCGCTGGCGTCAGCGCCGACACGTTTGAGTCCTTAAGCGAACTCAGCAAAAAGGTGATGTGGCTTTCGACCTGGATGATCCATCACGCCAATCACATCCGGCCAAGCCGCGACGGCCTCAAGGTCGGCGGCCATCAGGCGTCCTCCGCGTCGTTGGTGACGCTGATGACGGCGCTTTATTTTCACGAATTAAATTCCAATGATCGCGTCGCGGTCAAACCGCATGCGAGCCCGGTCTTTCACGCGATCCAATATTTGATGGGCCGCCAATCCGTCGATCAGCTGATCGACTTCCGGAAATTCGGCGGCGCCCAAAGTTATCCGTCACGCACCAAAGATAACGACGAAGTCGATTTCTCCACCGGCTCGGTTGGCCTCGGTGTCGCCGAAACTTTGTTTGCCTCGCTCATTCAGGATTACCTCGGCGCGCGCGAGCTTCTCACCGGCGACCCTCTTACCGGCGAAAAGGCGCCGGGCCGAATGGTGGCGTTACTCGGGGATGCTGAACTCGATGAAGGCAATGTGTTCGAGGCGATGCTCGAAGGCTGGAAGCACGACGTCCGCAATCTCTGGTGGATCGTCGATTACAATCGGCAAAGCCTTGATTCAACCGTGTCGGATCGTTTGTTCGGTCGCTTCGACGACATCTTCCAGACCACCGGCTGGAATGTCGTCATTTTGAAATTTGGCAAACTTCTTCACCAGGCATTTGATCGCCAGGGCGGCGACGCGCTTCTGCGCTGGATTGATGATTGCCCGAATTCGCTTTATTCGGCGCTCACCTACAAGGGCGGCCCGGGCTGGCGGGAACACCTCAACAACGATCTTGGCTCTACTGCAGGCATCAAAGAGCTTCTCGACGATCACGATGACCCGGCTTTGCATACCTTGATGACGGATCTGGCGGGGCACGATCTCGCCTCCGTGCTTGAAGGGTTTGCCGCCGCCGATTCAGAACAGCCGACCTGTTTCATTGCCTACACGGTGAAGGGGCGGGGGCTGCCGTTCGCTGGTCACAAGGACAACCATGCCGGCCTGATGACCGAAGACCAGATGACCGAGTTCCGGCAGACCTACAATATTCCCGAAGGCGAAGAATGGGGTAAATTCTCCGGCCTCAAAACGTCCTCGGAAAAATTGCAGACATTTATTGATCTCGCGCCGTTTAATCAGAATGGGGCGCGAAACCGAGTCGCCAAAAAAATCGATGTGCCGGATACGTTCGCGCTGCCGACTCCGAAAAAGAAGATGGCGACGCAGGAAGCCTTCGGCCGCATCATGAATGAAATCGGGCGCAGCAAAACTGATCTTGCCGCCCGCATTATTACCGCGTCGCCTGACGTCACGGTTTCCACCAACTTGGGCGCCTGGGTTAATCATCGCGGCATCTTCGATCGCGTTACCCGCAACGATGTTTTTCAGGACGAAAATGTGCTTTCGCCGCTGAAGTGGTCGATGTCCGACAAGGGCCAGCACTTTGAACTGGGCATCGCTGAAAACAATCTGTTTTTGTTTTTGGGTGCGGCCGGTCTGGCCGGGCCGATCTTCGGTGAACGTTTGCTTCCGGTCGGCACGCTCTACGATCCGTTCATCATGCGCGGTCTCGATGCGCTCAATTATGCCTGCTATCAGGACGCGCGTTTCATGGTCGTGGCGACGCCGTCCGGCATCACGTTGTCGCCGGAAGGCGGCGCGCACCAGTCGATTCAAACCCCGTTGATCGGCATGGGCCAGGACAAACTCGCGAGCTTTGAGCCGGCTTACGTTGATGAATTGGCAGCGATCATGCGCTGGGGGTTCGAGCATATGCAGGCGGATGACGGCGGATCGGTTTATCTCCGCCTTTCCACCCGTGCGCTCGAGCAGGCGACGCGGGATTTCGATGCCATCGCTGACGACGTTATTGAGGGCGCCTACTGGATGGTCCCGCCCGCCGCCGGATCGCCCTTGGCAATCGTCTATAGCGGCACGGTTGCGCCTGAAGCTATTGCTGCCCATCAGGAGATTCTGGAAGACATACCGGGTGCCGGATTGCTTGCGGTAACGTCCGCTGATCGCCTCCATCATTCGTGGCGGAAGGCAACAACGGAAGGTGGGCAAGGCGATTCACCTGCGCAGAAGCTCTTGTCGAACCTCGCGCCCGGTGCCGCATTGGTGACGGTGATTGACGCGTCTCCGTCGACGCTATCGTGGCTCGGCAGTGTTGCCGGCCACAAGACCTATGCGCTTGGCATCGACCGTTTTGGGCAGAGCGGTGACATCAACGACCTTTACCGTGAATACAATCTTGATACCGAGGCGATCGTTGACGCGTGTGCACGCGCCTGTTTCGAATCGCGCGGGCTTAGGATTGTTGCTTGAGACCTAAGCCGGGCCGATCAATTCAAACCGCTCGTCATTCTCGCCGATAAATGTTTGCGTATTGCTGCCGTCGTAAAGAAGACCTTCGGCAACGAAAGGCGCTGCAACCGGCCGCGAGCCAACGGAGGCCAGGTCGCCGCGACCGAAGCTGATCATCGCGACGCCGGGCGGCAGGCGGCCTTCGTTTGACGGGCGTTTCTCGGCACCGTCCGGGTATTGGTCGAGTTCCAAAAGGCCTTTGCCGGTGAGGGCCACCGTCGTTATGCGATGTTTTTTCAGGCGATCAAAACCGAACGAATCATTCAGCGTCCAGATCGCCGTCTCAATCATGTCGCCGGCCGGGCGGCCGTAAATATTTTTGAAATCCCGGCAGGTCTCATCGAGATCGCGACAGGCGAGAATGGCAATAAACATCCGGTCGACCGCACATTGGGCGCGCGGCAAATCCCAACCGGGAATGTTCGCTTTGATTTCCGTCAGAAGTAGAATTTCGCCGGCCGGACCCTGAACCTGCATCGCCCGGATGTCATTATTGAAATCAAGATCATGCGGCACGCCAAGAATCTTGAACGGCGAGTCTTTCAGCGAATCGGCCAGACCATCAACATCGGCGACGGAGATTTCAATCGACGCCCAACCAAATGTTCTGAGAGCGCGGTAGCTCCCGACCTTTGGGCTTTCAACGAACCGAATATAAACCGGGTCGCCGCTTTCCGGCTCAAGCAGCGCGTAAGGACTGCCCGCTTCCGCCGGCGCTCCCCACGAGTTCGCCAGCGTTTCTTTTACATTCCCGGTTTCGGCGACTTTGTGCCGGAAAAATTCTTGATAGGCCGCAACAGTCGTGTCCAAAATCAGGCGTGGTGATGGTCGCCGCAAACTGGCGGCCGAGCATGGGTTTCGCGTCAGTCATGGTTAGGTCGAGACCTCAACCATTTCGATCCGTTCGCCGGCAACGCCGAGCGTGACAGCGACCCGGGCACCATTGTACGGCGCTTCGGCAATCGCTTTTGCAGCGCTGATAAACGGAAGCTTAACGTCGTCCAACGAATCAACACCAAACGAAACACTGGCAATGCCCGGTGGCAAGCTGTCCGGCAGTGTGTCGCGCTTGGTTGCGACGCTGGGGTAGTCGTCAATCTCGATCAGGCATTTGCCGCGCATCTTCACAACACACAGCGAATGAATGGTCTCCGCATCGAGGCCCATTGCCCGGGTGAGTACACCGATCTGGCCTTCCATGGTGTCGCCCGGTTCGGTGTCGAAATGTTCGGCGTACCAGGCCCGTGCTTCATCAAGGCTGGGGCTGCCGAGGACGACAATGAAGATGCGATCAACAAAAGATTCGGCATTTGGCAGATATGGTTTGTCCGGTCCCGCGTTTGTTTGGGTGAGGTATAGCACTTCCGGGGCGAGACCTTCGACCTGCATCGCCTTGATGTTGCTGCTCATGCCGAGGTAATGCGGCTCGCCGATGGTTTTCCACGGCGATCCTTCGAGCCGCGCGGGAATAGCGTCAACATCGTCAACGACGATTTCAAGTGAATGCCAACCAAACGTGGTCATCGGTTTGTAGCCGGGGACGGGTTCGGCCTCGATGAACCGGATCCACTGGGCGTTGCCACTTTCCGGGATGATCGTGATGAAACGGGTGCCGATATGGGCCGGTGTGTTCCACACCGCAGCGAGGTCTTCGCTGATGGTGCCTTCTCCCGATATCGTGTGGCCCAGATACTTCGTATAGGACGCGACAACGCTGTCGATATCCGCGGCCATGACGGTCGCCCCAACGATGGGACCAAATGCAGCGCGAGATCCGGAATCAGACATGTTAACAGGCCTCCCCAGTGGCAATTATTTTGAGCCCGCGCACCTTAGAAGCCGGGCCACCGCCGATCAATGGCCTCATCAGCGGCTTTGGCCGCAGAATTTGCCGTCAACGGTTGTCTCACAGGCGCTGCGGAACTACCTTATTGGCTGATTCGAATTCGAGATTTTGAGGGAGCCGAGATCATGCTGCAGAGCGCCACAGCCGTGAACGTGAGCGAACTTCCATCGATGCGCCAGCACGTGAGCGCAGAAGAATGGGAGATGCGGGTCAATCTCGCCGCACTCTATCGAATAAGCCACCACCTCGGCATCAGCGACCGCATCAACACCCATTATTCAGCGCGGGTGCCCGGTGAAGAGACCTCGATGTTGCTCAATCCTTACGGCCCCTTGTTCGATGAGATTACGGCTTCAAGTCTCGTCAAACTGGACGGCGACGGGAACAAAGTTGACGATGGCTCTTATGACGTAAACCCTGCCGGTTACATCATTCATAGTGCCGTGCTTGATGCCCGGCCGGATGTTAATTGCGTGATCCACACCCATACAATGGCGGCGATTGCGGTTTCGGCCCTGAAAGAAGGTTTGCTGCCGCTCAGCCAGCATTCGATGCAGTTCTATAATCGTATCGGTTATCACGATTATGAAGGTTTTGCCCTCGACTCGGACGAGCGTGCACGTATGGCGGAAAACCTCGGCCCGCACAAAGTCATGATGCTTCGCAATCACGGGACGCTGATCGCCGGCACATCAATCGCCGATGCCTTTGTCACGATGGATGATCTCGAAAAATGCTGTCAGTCGCAGCTCTTGGCGCAGGCCGCAAATTCAGAAATTCAATTGCCGCCACCTGAAGTGTGCGAACACACCGCGCAGCAATTCCAGAAATTCAATACGCGCGGTGAAACCGATTGGGAGGCGTACAAGCGTCTTCTTGATCGGCAAGGAATCGTTTACGCAATTTGACGAATCTATCCCCAACGGCGTGTAGGGGGATTAGCCCCCGTTAGCGCTGAATAATATGTGCAACGGTTTGCGGTTTCGCGATTAGTACTTTTGAACACAAGTTGTACATCTCGTTCGTCCGAACGCCTTGACTCGGATGCAAGCACGAAGCGACATTGTTTATTCAACAAATAAGAAGATCGATAAAAAAGGGAGGAGTCACACTCATGCGTAGTATTTCTAAACTTATTGCGACGACAGCATTTTCTGTTGGATTTGCGGGCATGGCCTCAGCAGCCGATTTGCTGGTGCTTGCCGAAGATGTTCCGGCGGGTCTGAATTACGACGGGGCGGCCATCGCCATTCCGACGACCCAGACAGGCGTCGACAATCTGATGGAGCCGTTAATTTATTACAAAAGCGCCGGCACCAATGATGAAGGCGTCGGCATTTTCAACTTCAACGAATTTGAAGGCCGCCTGGCGGAATCCTGGTCGTTCGACGAAAGCACGCTGACCTGGACATTCAATCTGCGTCGTGGCGTCAAAGGTTGTGACGGTGCGACATTCAATGCTGACGACGTCATTTACACATGGGCGCGTGCCAAATCAGTAAGTGGCGCCGCACCAATCGGTTGGTTCCTTTCCAACGTTGCGTCGTTCGCCAACTTTACACCGGCTGTTTTTGGCGATTCGCCTGAAGCGATGGAAGCCAAGAAACTCGGGGATGAAGTCAAAAAGATTGATGACTACACCGTCACCATTCGCCAGGAAGTGAACAACAAGTTGTTCCTTCCGGTCTTGACCATATTTGGTCTCCATATTTTCGACAAAGAAATCATGGAAGCGAATGCGACCGATGACGATCCCTGGAGCCACAGGTATACGAACAACGTAAATGTCCCGAGTTTCAGCCCGTATTGCTTGCAGAGCTGGGAAAAGGACAAAAGCTTCATCGTTGTTGCCAATCCCGATTACTACCGCGGTGCAGCAGCCATCGACCGGATCATTTACCGGAAAGTGCCGCAGAGCTCGCAGCGTCTCAGCACACTCCGTGTTGGTCAGGCAGGCTTGGTCGAACATTTGACGCCGAAAGAATTTAATTCTTTGCGGGGTCGTGACGGCATCACCGTTGCCGGCGTTATCGGCAACGACAATCTTTTCGTCCACATGAACTTTTCGACACCACCTTTTGATAACATCAAGGTTCGTCAGGCCGTCGCGTTCGCGATCCCTTACGACGAGATTATCAAGAACGGATATTTCGGCGCTGCCACCAAATGGATGGGTCAGATTCCTTCGGGCTACCCTGGTTATTCAGAGTCGAAAATTCAGTACACCCATGACGTCGAGAAGGCCAGGGCATTGCTCGCCGAAGCTGGATATCCAAATGGCGAGGGGCTCGATAAGTTCGCGTCATCCTTTGAACTCGCTTACGTGGCGGAAAAAGAATCAACGCTTGGTCCGATTGCGATCATGATTCGCTCCGCACTCGCCGAAGTGGGGATTTCGGTAACACTGAATCCGTTGCCGCAAACCCAGTACGGTGATCGTCAGTTGGTTAAGAAGGATCTGCCTTTCGCGTTGAATGATCAGGAAAAGCCAATCGGTGTTGATGCCGGTTACGCGACACAGCTTTTCTTCGTGTCATCCGACAAGGGTGGCCTCAACAACATGGTCAACTTCTCAAGCGATACGATGGATGACCTGTTTGCCTGGGCAAAAGCCGAAGGCGATAACGAAGTCCGCGATAAATTGCTGGGCCTGATTCAGGACATTCTGCAGCGGAACGTCACTTGGTTGCCGCTTGTCGAATGGAAGACCCAGTGGGCCTTCACCGACAAATTGAAGGGCGTCACATGGCACCCGGATAACTCGTTGCGTTGGTACGACCTTAGTCTCGACTAGATAACACAGGGGCCGGGTGGCAAAGATCGTCCGGTCCTTCGCGACTTATTAGAGGCCTCAACATGGGGCCTCTTTTTTTGCCTCACGTTTTTGCCCTTTGTTCTTCGCTGCGGGATCGCCTATTTTGGGGCACGAGGGAGGACAGAATGAAAAAACTAAAAAATAGATGCGCTCTTGTTACGGGGGCCGCCACCGGAATCGGTGCTGGCGTCGCAATTGCGTTGGCCAAAGAAGGCGCAGACGTTGCGATCAATTATCTCAATAAGAAACAGGAGAAGGAGGCCCGTGCTGTCGCCGCCGCTGTTCGGAAAGCGGGCCAGAAGGCGTTCCTGATCAAAGCCGATGTTTCGAAGGAAGCACCGGTAAAACGCATGGTGAGTGCCGTTCTCAAGAAGTTCGGGCGGATCGACGTGCTGGTGAATAACGCAGGGATCGCGACATCAGCGCCGGTCGAAGACATGTCGGTCGCGATGTGGGATCAGATGATCGGCATCAACCTCCGCAGCGTGTTTCTGACCACGCACTATGTGCTGCCGCACATGTATGCCGCCAAGTACGGCCGCATTGTTAACAATGCGTCGCAGCTCGCGAGCTTGGGATCGCCTGGCCTCGCGCACTATTGTTCCGCAAAAGCCGGGATCATCGGATTTACGCGCGCCCTGTCGCTTGAGATCGGCGACCGCAATGTAAACGCAAACTGCGTCGCACCCGGCGCCACGCAAACGCCGATTCTTGACGCCGTTCCGGATGAGCACATTGAAGCCATTCGACAGAATATTCCGAAGGGACGACTTGGCGAGGTGAAAGATATCGTGCCGGCGTTTGTGTTCCTCGCGTCCGAAGAGGCGCGGCATATGGTCGGACAGACGGTCAGTCCCAACGGCGGCGACGCTTTTTTCTAGTCGCAGACTTCACCCGTGAAAAAACTAAAAAACAGAGTGGCTCTGGTTACGGGCGCTTCCAGCGGAATTGGCGAAGGCATTGCGATTGCCTTTGCCAAGGAAGGTGCCGACGTAATCGTGAACTACCCCGATAAGGCGGGCGAACGAAATATCTGGGACGTTGAAAAGGCAATCAAGAAGGCCGGGCGCCGGGCGCTGGTCGTTAAGGCTGACGTCTCGGACGAGCGCCAGGTCAAGCGTATGGTCAATAAGGCACTTAAAGAATTCGGCCGCATCGATATTCTGGTCAACAACGCAGGCATCGCTGATGCGGGCGCGCTCACCCATGAAATGTCAGCAGAAATGTGGGACCGGAATGTGGCGGTCAATCTTCGTAGTGTCTTCCTCTGTTCGCGCTACGTCCTGCCGCACATGTACAAGCAGAATTTCGGCAAGATCATCAATAACTCGACACAGTTCGCCTATACCGGATCGCCGTTGTTCGGGCATTACACCGCGGCCAAAGCGGGCGTTATCGCCTTGACGCGGACGATGGCGATGGAAGTGGATGACGCCAATATCAACGTGAATTGCGTGGCACCAGGTGCAGTGATGACGCCGATGGTCGAAGACGTGCCATCCGGCAAGCCAAGTGGCGTCCTCGCCCGACAAACCAAACACCGGTTCGGCGATGTTGATAAGGATATTGTTCCAACTTTCGTATTCTTGGCGTCTGAAGAATCTCGATTTTATTCTGGTCAAACTTTGAGCCCCAATGGGGGCGATGTATTTCTTTAGGGGGTCATTGAAATGACAAAGCAAGTTGCGTTGGTCACGGGCGGCAGCATTGGAATCGGTCGGGCTTCCTGCATTGCGCTTGCCAATGCCGGATACAAAGTCGTGGTCACCGACGTTCTCGGCAAAGAGGGCGCCGAAGTCGTCGAGACAATTGTCGCGGCAGGCGGCGAAGCCCAATTTCAGGCGATGGACGTAACCGACACGGCCCACGTCGACGGGGTCATTCAGACCGTCGAAGAAAATTTCGGTCGTCTCGATGTGGTGGTTGCCAATGCCGGGATCGCAAAGAAAGTGCCGCTCTCTGAAATGACCGACGAAGCGTGGGACATCACCCATGAGGTCGACCTGAAAGGCGTTATGCGGGTTGCGCGGGCCGCCGCACCGGGCATGCGTAAACGTAAGTCCGGCGCGTTCATTGCGCTCGCGTCTGTTGTTGGCACCGCCTATGGCTGGGACGAGCACGTCCAATATGCCGCAGCCAAGGGCGGCGTTGCCGGCCTCGTTCGCGGTTTGGCAATTGAGCTCGCCAAGGACCAGATTCGCGTGAACGCGATCGCACCGGGGTTCATTCGCTCGGCCCAAACGCTTGACCCGTACCATTCCGTCGGCGAAGAGGGGCTCGCGGCGGCGGCGCCGTCAGTACCGCTTGGGCGCATTGGCGACCCTGAGGATATTGCCGATGTTGTCGTGTTTCTCGCCTCGAACGCGGCCCGGTATATCACCGGGCAGGTCATTACTGTTGACGGCGGCTTGTTAGTCGCGCTTTAGGCATGGCCTTACTTTTGGGCGAACTGACGCAGGAACTCGATGTTGAGATCGAGTTTTGGGCCGAGCCAAATCGGAAAGTCCTCATGATCCGCGACGGCGTCATTCGATTCGGGGTGAATGAGGACACTTAGCCCGCGGTGATTGAGCATCAGCCACGGGACGATCTGATCAAAAATATCGGTTTCAAAAGCGACCTGATACATCGAGATCGGGTGCGGCCCGACTGGTTTTTCCCGCCACCGCCCCGTCACCACTGAATAACGTCGCCGTATTTCGTCGCGCACCCAAGAGGCATCGCTGCGCGTCGCTTCATCATAATAAATGTGAGCGTGGTAGCCGGTGATTGAGCGCGGATCCAGATCGTTCATCATTTCAGTCAATTACAAGGCCACCGGAGATATTGGTGATCGTGCCGGTAGTGGTGGCGGCATTATCTGAACATAGAAACAGGACCTGCGCCGCCACCTGTTCAGCGGTAGCGTACTCGCCGAGCGGAATGCGCTCTTTCAAAGCCGCGTGATCGTCCGGGGTTAACCGGTCGAGCATCGGCGTTTCAACGGGGCCCGGGGCGACACAATTGACCCGAATGCCGTCCGGCGCCCATTCATTCGAAAGATAGCGGGTGAGATTTATCAGGCCTGCCTTGGCCATTGCGTAGGGGGCGCCCGAAACCTGGCTGCCGCCCATCAATCCATTTGTCGATGACAGCAGGACGACCGACCCACGGCTCGCCTGCAGGTGCATATGCGCTTCTCGGCAAAGCAAAAAGGCCGAGGTCAAATTAACCCGCATGATCCGGTCCCAGTCTTCGAGGCTGGTTTCTGCGAGGGTGCCTGCACCGACAAGACCGATTGAATTGACGAGATAATCAATCCGGCCGAATCGTTCAATTGTTTTCGCGATTGCGCGCTTCGCACCGTCTTCGGTCGCACAATCTACGGCGACGGGAAGGACGTCCGAATCACCTGCCGCGATTTCATCAAGTTTGTCGCGATTACGGCTTGCTGCCACAACGATTGCGCCGGCATCGCGAAATCCGCGGACCACGGCTTCACCGATGCCGCCCGCTGCGCCCGCCACAGAGGCGACTTTGTCCGTGCCGTCCAGAAGCTGCACCGCTATTCGGCAGCCTGATCCATTGCAAAGGAATTCCACAAATCGGAAAGCATTTGGTAGCGCATGCGTGCCGAACATTTGACCGTCGCGATGGCGCGCGTCTGAAGTTCAGGCGTCGTCGCATAGCGGTAGCAAATTTTCAGGCCGTGCGCTTCATGTTCGATATCGGCTTCGGTGTGAATATGGAAAAATTCGAGATCATCGTCACTGAAACCCATCGCCCGGCCGGCCTCGATATAGGCGGGATAGACCTGCGGCGTTTGCCCCTCCAGCGCGATCATGATGCCGGCAGCAGCTTCCGAAAGTTCGCGGACCGTCGCCAGTTCCCAGGTCCAGGCCCGCATCGCCATCGTACCCGGATAAACTTCGCCGCGAAGCCACGCCGTCTTGACCATTTCCGGGTCACGGCCGCACGCCTTGGCAAATTTCAGCAAGATATCCGGGTGCCGGCCGTTCTCGTCTTCCTCACCGGTCAGATTCTCAAGCACCAATTGGCGCGCGTCGAGGTCGGGCATGCGAATAAATAACGCGGCAAACATCTGCGACACATTTTCAATGTAGTAATATTGTTGCGTCGCCCAATCGCCGAGTTGAGATCTTGTCAGGCGACCCTCTTTCCATGCCTTACTAAAGGGATGGCCGCCGGAATGCGCTGGCGTCCGCGCCTCTCTTAGCGCTGCAACAAAGGCGTCTTCCGTCATCATTTCCTGGGCCATCTTGTCTCTCCTCACAAATTCGTTGCCGAAATTTCGGTTGGAAATATGGCACGGGAGGGGTGTCCCCTCCAATGTCATTTACACCGATCTGGGCAAATTTCAGGCAAATCGCTTGATTTCCGCAAGTTAGAAGCCCTCGCGGGCAGCTTTGGTGGGATCTCGACCGTCCAAGAGACCGCCGGGGCTATTTCTCGGTTGCTGCCGCTGCTTTCATCATCGCATGCACCATTTCCGGTTTTGGTGCGAGCGGCGTCGGATAGGCTCGGCGGCTGTGTGTCAGGCCAAGTCCCAATACAGTTTCAACCAGCTTGTAGGTAAGCGGGCCCGGATTGATCACCGGCACCGGTAGTTTATCGGCCAAGAATTCGGCCGCCTGATGCATCGTTGTTGATCCGAGGCAAATGACGTCGGCGCCTTTTTCAATAGCGCGCTCTGCGGCCGCCAGCATCTTCGGGAAGACAGAATCCTCTTTGCCGTCGAGAAGGTTGGCAAAGTCGGGCGGTGAACCAAATGATTCGACTGCGGCGCACTGTGCACTGAGCCCATATTCGGCGACCGCTTTTTGATAACGAACAATCGCCGGGTCCCATTGCGCGAGCACGCCGAACTTGCCGCCCAACATGAGTGCAAACAACATCGACGCCCGGCCCGGTGAAATGACCGGGATGTCCAGCATCGCGCGCAAGGGGGCGAGGCCAGAATCACTCATCGTGTCGATACAGACGGCGTCGTAACCATCGGCCTCGGCGCTCATGCCGGCTTCAAAGATCGCCATTTCCATCAGCGCCCAATCGTGTGCGCTCATGAAACTTGTTGGCCCGGCGGTGACAGGCCGAAAGTCAAATTCAATATCCGGCCCGAGCTTGACGGCCTTGGTCTGCGATTGACGATTTGCGATCCCTTTTTCATCAAGGGCGAACGGAACAATGACAAGTGCTTTGGCCATCTTGGTTTCCTTAAATTGGAATGACTTGGTCAGAACTAGTTTTTTGAATTTTCAGAACTGGCAGCAGCGTCAAGCATGACGTGATACATGTCGCTCTTGTCGACAATCGGTTTTGGATAGGCTGTGCGGCTATGCGTCAGGCCGAGGCCCAACACCGTTTCGGCAATCTTGTAGGAAAGTGGGCCGGGGTTGATGATCGGCACCGGCAGCCTTTCTTGCAAATAGGCATGACTCTCGTGCATCGTCGTTGAGCCGAGGCAGATGACGTCGGCGCCGTCTTCTTCGATTGCCTTCATGGCAGCCGCTTCAAGCAGCGGAAGCACAGAGTCTTCCTTGCCCGCGAGCAGATTTTTATTGTCAGGTTTCACACCGATGCTGCGGATCGATGCACATTTATCGCCGAGGTTCAGTTCATAGAGGGTTTTTTGGTATAGCCCCTTCCAGCCGTCCCACATCGTGAGGATTGAAAACCTGTTGCCGAGCATCAGCGCCGTCAACATCGAGAGGCGGCCCGGACCGAACACCGGAATGTCGAGCACCGATCGCAGACCGCTGACACCAGAATCGCTCATCGTGTCGATGCAAACGGCGCTGTATCCGTCGCGTTCGGCGTTGAGGCCAGCCTCCATCATGCCGAGGTCGGCCAGAATGTAATCGTGGTGGCTGACGTAATTACTGGGTGCGGCCTTGACCGGGTGATAGTGAAATTCAATATCCGGCCCGAATTGAGCGGCCTTCTGTTGCGCTTCCCGCTGGGCGAGATTTTTTTCGTTTAGCGGAAACGGAACGAGGACGAGAACTTTATGCACGGCATCCAATCCAGTTTTTGAGAGTTAAAGCGACGTCGCTCACAGGGTCCCGGCTTTACGGGAGAATAATTTTTCGCGCCGCCTCAGGTCGAAATTCAGCATGGCATTTTGGGCAATGAAGATCGATGTCATTCATTGCGATCAGGTCCGGCGTCGAATGAAACCAGTTGCCACAATCGCCACACTCGATCCACGCGGTGTTGCCACGCTTTTCGCCAAGCGGCGAATGGCTAGGCAGGCGGATGATATTGTCGGACACTTTTCTGAAAACCTATTGTGTCGGCCAAGCGGACTTGTCGATTTTTTTGAGAACAGCATTGGCCGCATCAAGGATCGGCTGATCGACGCCGCTTCGCGGTGGCACCGGCCTCGGCGCACCCGCAACCTCGGAAGGCGCAAGCGTTGCGTCAATTCCAATCTTTGAAACAGTCTTGGCACCGCGCGCGAGCCCGGGATCCATTAGTGAGCCGGAAAGCCCGCTGACAATAATCGAGTCGCGCTCCCACATCACGCGGGTCGCAAGCGCCCACATCATTTCGCTGTCATCAAAAATATCGATGTCATCGTCGACCGCGATGGTCGCTTTTACCCGGCGATACCCGTTTGCAACCATCAGCGCGTCTCTCGCTTCACCGGGGTTTGGATTTTCCAACTGCAAATAGGCGTGAAACCGTCGTCCCGACACCGGCACATGAACCCGGCGGAGCGCAGGTACCACCGATTTCACCATGCCGTAGATTTTCCCCTCCATCGCCATGTTGTCCGGCACCAGCATGTCGGGAAGGCCGGAACCGTAATCGTGATAAATGGCGTTCGCGCGTCTGGTAATGCAGGTGATTTCACAAACCGGGGCGGCAACCTGCGCACCCATGTACCCGGTGTATTCGCCGAATGGGCCGTCCGCCTCCAACACATTTGGCGGGACGAACCCCTCAACGACGATCTCCGCGTCGGCCGGAACCATTACGCTCTCGCCGTGGGTGATTGACGGCACCATGCGCAAGGGCTCTCCCATTAACCCGCCGCAGGCGCGCCAGTGGCTTTCGGGGTAACCGATTTTCGCTTGTGTGCCCATCAAGACGAGCGGGTGATGGCCGATCCAGAATGCGACAGGGCAGGCTTCACCGCGCGCCCAATATTTGGCGACGTTCCGGGCATTATGAGAAACCGCATAGGGGAAATAGGACATGCGACGCGGTTCTTTGACCCAGCACCGCTGGATCGCGGTGTTGTCGATCCCGGTTTCGGGATCAGATGTGGTCGCGTGAGCCGCAGTCAAATAGGGTCCCGGGTCGAGCGTGTGTTGGGTTAGTAGCGGCAGTGAAAAAAGATTTGCCGCATCACCTTCCTCGACGACTTCCTGAACCGGGGCGTCTTCTCTGGTGACAATTTCCGGGTCGATCGGCGACGAAGTGCGCGCAGCGTAGGCGGCCGCGAAATCACGATGATCTTCCACACCAAGTGCGCGTGCCGTGATTTCCCGGCTCGCCGTCAAGTTTGTTACAACCGGCATTGCGCTAATCGAGCCGTCGCTTAATTTCGGCTGGTCGATTTGCAGGATCGGATAACGCCGCTCGGCGGATAATCCGTACTGGAGCGCCGTAATTTCCTGATGAACCGCAACCGGGCCTTCGGGCCGCCAGACATTGGCCGCTTCTTTGGCGAGAAATTTTCGAAGGTCAATCATGGGTCAAAGCGGCGTTTTCTATTGCTGTTTTTCGATCGCTCTATTGTTGTCGCTGCTTTGTTCGCTGGCAAGCAACCTATTAAGACGAAGCCACAGGGCCACATTGATTGCTGGCTATTGTCTCCTCCCATACGAGCCGATATCGTATTTCAAATTAAATTTCCCGGGAGCAACCGGGCCGATTATTGGGGAGTAACGCGTATGGCCGGTGCCATCGACATCGTCTGCAATCTGTATACACCACGGGAAGTCCGGCTCGGCCAGGACGGGATCGACAATACCTTCAAAAAACAAATCCGCATGAGCCCACAAATGCGGAAGGGCGTTACGATTTCGCAGTATCTAAAGAAAATGGACAGGGCAGGGATCGAACGGTCACTGCTGATCGCGGTTCGGGCCGGTGACCTGAACGTCAAGGGCTCGTTCGCGATCCCCTACAAACGTGTTTATGACATTTGCCAAAAGTACCCGGATCGGTTTTCCGGCCTTGCCGGCGTTGATCCGACGCTGGGTGTCCAGCAACTCTATGACCTCGACGAAGCGGTCTACGACTATGGTTTTGTCGGCGCGCATTTCTATCCGCATTGGTTTGCCATGTCGCCGGATGCGCCGCAGATCTATCCGACTTACGCGCGCTGCGTCGAACTCGACATCCCGATCATGATGCAGGTCGGTCATAACCTCGTTTATCAAAAGGACCGGCGGCTGCCGTCTGTTGCCCGGCCGATCACACTCGATCAGGTCGCGATCGATTTTCCTGACCTCAAGTTGCTCGGCATTCATCTCGGTGTGCCGTGGACCGACGAGATGATTTCCATGGCCTGGAAGCACAAGAACATTTACATCGGCGGTGACGCCTACGCACCGAAACATTGGCCGAAACAAATGGTGCACTACGCCAACACCTACGGTCAGGACAAATTTCTGTTTGGCACGGATTGGCCGGTGATCGATCCGGAGCGGGCCGTGCGCGAAGTCGAGGAGTTGGGGTTCAGGCCGGGGCCAAAAGAAAAAATCATGCGCGAAAACGCGCTCCGAATATTCACTAAGATTCCGCGCAAAGCTCGCCGGAAAAAGAAGAAATAGGGAGTCCAACATGGATCTTGGCAAAGAAGGTACGGCATTGCTGGTCGTCGATATGCAAAACGGATTTTGCGATAGCGACGGTTCAATGGCCAAACTCGGTTTCGATGTTGATCGGTTGAAGGAGGCAATCCCGGGATGTGAGCGTCTTGTCGCTGCTGCACGCGATGCCGGCGTTCCGGTATTTTTTACGCAGTATGTCTATCAGGCGGATTTTGCCGACGCCGGTTTCGTCGTAAACGAAATCTTTCCGGCGATAAAAGATGTTGATATGTGCGTCGACGGGACTTGGGATGCAGAAATTCTCGATTCTCTGAAGCCACGCGAAAAAGACATCATCATCAAGAAAAATCGACCGAGCGCTTTTTATTCGACGATGCTGGATTCGAAACTTCGTTCGATGAAAATCGATAATCTGGTGATTTGCGGCGTAACCACAAACATTTGCGTCGAGACAACTGCGCGAGATGCCTCGCAACGTGACTACCGGACATTTGTGGTGTCCGATGCAACCGCTGAGGTTGAGCAGGACCGTTACGAGGTCGCGCTCAAGTCTTTGGGGTATTTGTTCGCGCGTGTGATGACGGTTAGCGAAGTGTTCGATTCCTGGAATGTTGAACTGAATAATGTCGCCTGAAAGCCATAGTCCTGAAAGCCACGGTAACGGCATGACGCCTCGCCCCGATACTTACGTCCCGCTAACAATCGCGAGCGGCGTCATCACGTCGCGGCGCCGTACGCCAAACAAAATCGCGCTCGGCCTCGGCGAGCGGCAGCTCACCTACGCCCAACTTGTCGATCGGTTTAATCAGGTTTCAACCGCGGCGATGAACGGTGCGGGCCTGGTCAAAGGCGATCACGTCGCGCTGTTTGCCCCCAATTGCCTGGAATTTATCGAAATCGTTTGCGGAATTGCGTCGGTGGGGATGGCGTCTGCGATGATTCCGCCGAGCGCCACGCCGCGGGAACTTGCCTACATCTGTAATAACAGTCAGTCGCGGGTTCTCTTCGTTCACGATTCGCTGGAAGAAGTTGCCCGCGCGGCGGACCTCCAGACGATCGAAAAGATTATCGTGATCGGCAAGGATTACGATGACTGGCGGGATAAGGCGAAACCCCTAGCGCCGAATGTGGCGATGGAGGAATGGGACGTGTTTTGCATTCCCTATACGTCCGGGACGACAGGCAGCCCCAAAGGATGTCTCTTGTCGCACCGTTCGCGGGTCAGTGCATTTCAGGTCATGGCCTCGGAATTTGGCTGTTATTCCCCGGATGACCGGGCGCTCGGGATTGCGCCGCTGTTTCATGGTGCCGGCTTCGCCTTTGCACTGGCGCCGTTATATTTTGGCGGCTACTGCGAAATACTGCCGCGCTACGATGCCGAAGAAGTGCTTCGGTTGGTCACGGAATTGAATCTCACCAACATGTTTTTGGTGCCGACTCATTTTCACGCCATGTTCGCGTTGGGTGAAAAAACGTTGGCCAAATACAAAACCGTTTCTCTAACCGTGATCCAGTCCAATGCGGCGCCGCTTCCGCAGGCGACCAAAGAAAAAATTGTTGGCTATTTTGGCGAGGGGCTGCTTAACGAAACCTACGGATCAACTGAGGGCGGCATGATCACCAACCTTCGTCCGGCCGATCAATTGCGAAAAGAACGCTGCGTCGGGCTTCCTTATGCAAACACCCAGGTGCGCCTATTGGGCGAAGACGGAAATGACGTGGCGAATGGCGAGGTCGGAGAAATCTATACGCTGACGCCGACTCATTTTAATGGCTATTGGCAGATGCCGGAGGCGACCGCCAAGAGTTTCAAGGGTCAGTGGCTGACTGTCGGTGACATGGGTCGGTTCGACGAGGAGGGGTTCCTCTATCTGGTCGACCGCAAAAAAGACATGATCATCAGCGGCGGCGTGAATGTATTTCCGCGTGAGATCGAAGAAATCCTCCACCATCACCCGACGGTACTGGAAGTTGGTGTCATCGGCGTGGACGACGATTATTGGGGTGAGGCGGTAAAGGCGGTCGTCGTATTTCGGCAGGGGCAGAGCGCCTCTGAGGAAGAGTTGCTGGATTTCTGCAGGAAAGACCTCGCCAAATACAAACTGCCCAAGACATTTGCGTTTATCGACAAGCTGCCGCGAAATGCTGGCGGAAAAATATTGAAAACCGAACTGCGCGCGATGGCCTTGGCCGGGAAAATCTAAACCGAAAGGTTGCGATGATGAGCGGTCCCTATCCCCACGCGATGATGCCGCAGACGCAGCACGACGAGCGTGCGCGAATTGATTTCGTGGAAGAATTCAAGAAACACCTGGCGCTTGAAATCATGCCCGGCAATCGCACCGTTTATGAGCGGACAGTGGTGCCGAGCGCGACTTCCACGTTGGGCCGACCGCTTAAGTCCCGTCATGAAGTGCGCGAACACATGAATCATAATCCGTATTTTCGGATGTTCGGGTCGCTGCAGCGCACCAGCCAGGAAATGCTTTGGGACGGCGTCGCTGAATCCGTCGTCCGCCAGTCCGGGAAACTTGATGCGGTGGCCAACCGCGCTGCCCAAGTTCAAAAGTCAGGTTCGCTCAAACTTGATCCGAAATTGAAGCCGCCTGCTTACGTCACGGCTGTGGATATTCACTGCATGCCGGGCGGGTACGCGGGTGAGGCGATGGGCCAGACGGCGGCTGGGGCGATATACGATCTCGGCGTTTATCACTATGCGATGTCGAGCCTTGGGCCTCGCAATAGCGGCATGGGCGAGCGCATGATTGGGACGCTGAAGGAAAAATTCTCCGGCCTCAATCCGCGGCGAATTCTCGATCTTGGGTGTACAGTGGGTAATGCGACGCTGCCCTACGTCGAGGCCTTTCCGGACGCGGAAATTCACGCGGTTGATGTCTCTGCACCAGTGCTTCGTTACGCAAACGCGCGGGCGCAGTCGTTTGGGGCACCGATTCATTTTTCACAGCAGAACGCGGAACAGACAAACTTCCCGGACGGGCATTTTGATCTGGTGCTGTCGCACATTCTTTTGCACGAAACCTCGTCATCCGCGATTGGGCGGATATTGCGTGAATGCCATCGTCTGTTGGCACCGGGCGGCGTAACCGCACATGCGGAACTCGGGTTTTTTGAAGGTCTCAATCCGTACGACGCCTTTATTCTCGACTACGACACCTACAACAATAACGAGCCGTTCTGGACGACGATGCGGGAAATGAACCCGGTCGACCTGATGCGCGATGCGGGCTTCGACAAAAACGAGATATTTCTTGCGACTGTACCGCGCGATCCTGGCGGCAAGACCGTCTATTCAGACAATGTCGCGGACGCCAACGGCCGCGGAACCTGGCTGGTGATCGGCGCCCAAAAGTAACGGACGGTGCCGCTTCGTTGCGGCTGGCCTGATCGGGGCTGTGCCGAATTTACGTTGAAATAGTTTCGAGATACCGGGCGAGCGTATTGCCGTTTTCGTCGGCGAGCGCTGCCTCGCCGGCACCGGCGATTTGCGCGGCGGCGGTCCCAGCGTCAACGTCTGATTTCAAACCCTTGGCGATGACGGAATCAAATATCAGCGTGAGGTTTCCTTTGCCGCGCGCATGGATGTCGCCGTAACCCTTTACCAAATTTGCGACTCGGCTGATTTCGAGGCCGAGTTCAGGCGCACGGCTGGTTCCCGCAATGATCGCGGTGAGCCAGCGTTCAATCCAGGCCTGCTCGTGCTGAAATCGAAAGGTGCGCGGGCGCCACGGCCGCAAAATCGAAAGCACCCGCATCAACAGAAATCCGCTCACTGATGTCGTCTTGATGTGGAGGCCAATGTTGCGTTTTTTATGGGTCGGCGTGCGTTCCGCCCGGCGCATCAATCGGGCACCGATTGATCGCGGCATGATCGAGGCGATCTCTTCGAGCCCCGGTTTCAAATAATCGATGACATGCACCGTCTCGCCCGGCTCCGCTTTGACGTCAGACCGGATCTCTTCAAACCGTTCCCGTGACGTCTTGATTTGGGCGACGCGGATGACGTCTTCATAGATCATCCAAACCGCGAGGCGCTTGGCCGCATCAGCCGTCACCGGGTAATCCGAATTCGAATTGCCCTCTGCCGCCAAGACTTTGCTTAGGCGCTCGAGATAGCGGCTTGCGTAACCGCGATTCTGGTAGTGGCGGGTTTGTCTTACGCCCTCCTGCAGCACCTCATGGAGTGCTTCCGGGAATTTGTCCGTGATGTTTGCGTCGAGGGAGTCCCGATCCGCCGCCTTCGCATCTTTTGATGAAGGCGATGAGGGGGAGGCGAGACCGCCGGCGTCCTCAATCAACGCGATGCCCCTGTTAAATCCTTCAGTACTGGATTTAACGCCGACGCCGGCCTCTTCAATCGCTCCCACGCAACTCACGCGGTCGACCGGATAAACGCCGGATCCGGCAATCATGCCAAAAATAATCGCATTCATCGGCGCGCCGGTTTTTAAGGATTCCTGTTCGAGGTCGAGCAAAAATGTCTGTCGCGAAAGTTCATGGGCCGCCGATTCCGTGCGGCTCGTATCAAACCGGCCGTCACCCATGGCTTGGCGCTCGTCGATCGTCAAAACGCGGTGCGTCGAACCGATCAGCACGGTCCGGTCTTTCGAGACGTAGCCCGATTGAATCATTCGCCCGACTTCAATCATTTCGGACGCAACCACAAGATCCAATTCGCCGGCGACCGGGTAGAGAGAAAACACCGGGTGCTTACCTTCAGGCGCGGGCGCGCTCAGCATTTCGACAAAATAGGTGGTGGCGCCGGTGCGCTGCGATGTGCCCGGAAGCGAGGTGCCCTGCACCGGCAGGCCTGCTCGATTGGCCGCGCTCACAAGCCAGGTCGCCAGTAATCCGCCGCCTTCGCCGCCTAGCGCACCGATCAAAAGCCGGACCACGCGTCCGGTGGTCGTATCGTTGCGTTCGCTCATTGTGCGGCGGGGTTTAGGGGTGATGTTTCGGAGGACTGCAGCATGCCGATTACGGTTCGGCGCACCCATGCCAGAATTCGCTCAGGAAGGATCGGGTTTTTGACTATTTCCGCGCGGTAAAACGAGGGACAAAGTATCGCTGCGTGTGATACCTCGCCGCACAATCCACACCCGACGCAGCCATTGTTAACGTAGGCAACCGGGTCTTCTTTCAATGGATTGGGGTTGTCCTTGACGGTTAAGCTCGGACAGCCGGACAAACGGATGCACGAATGATCGCCGGTGCAGGTCGCCGAATCGACACCGAAACGTGTTCGAACATAGCGTCCACCGCGTTCCAATATGATCCGCGCCGCGCGCCGGACTCGGCGTTGTTTGGCGAGCTGGCACTCGCCTTCGGCGACAATCACCTTCAGGCCTTTTTCTTTGGTCGTCATGGCCTCGCGCAAGGTCTTGACCATTGTTGCAACGCTATAGGTTCGAATTGTTCGCAGCCATTTCACGCCGAGCCCCTTGACCGCTTTTTCGATACTCATGTCGACAAATTCGCCGAATGGGTTGAGCGCAGAACTGGGCAGTGTCTGTTGGCCGGTCGCCGATGAATATCCGTTCTTCATGATCAACAGAACGGAATCGGATTCATTGAACACGGCGCCAGCCACGCCCGACGTCAGACCGCTATGCCAAAATCCGCCGTCGCCCATGACACTGATAACGCGTTTCCCTTGTGTCGGCACAACGGCGGCAGAACTGCCAAGGCCCATGCCGTAACCAAGAACGGAATTACCAAATCCAAACGGCGCACCGGCACCCATGGTGTGGCAGCCAATGTCGGCGCTGACGTGGATCTCGCCAATTTCCCGTTGCATCAGTTTCATCGCGCTGAAAACCGGACGCTCCGGACAGCCGACACAAAATGTCGCCGGCCGCGGCGGAATGGGGCTGCCGAGTGCCGCGGTCGAAGCGGATTTGTGGTCGATTATAGCGGCCGCCGTCTGGCTTGCCTTGGCGAGGTCGGCGCCCTTTGGTACTGCGCCTTCGAGAAATTTGACCACGCCGGAAATCATCACTTCAAGGCTGTATTCGCCGGTCATCGGCAGAACGTCTTTGCCGATGATTTCCGCATCGACTTTTGCTTTCCGCAAAATCGCGTTGAACGCCTGCTCCAGATAGGCCGGGTGGCTTTCCTCGACCATCAGAACGTGACGCTTGTCGCGACAGAAATCTGCGACCTCGTCATCGATCAGCGGGTAGGTGGCGTTTAGCACGTAGATGGGAATCTGGCTTTCACCGCAAATATCGCAAAGTCCGACGCGTTCAAGCGCGTTGACCAACGTGTTGTAGAGGCCGCCCTGAACGACGATGCCGACGTCCTTCATCGGCCCATCGAAAATTTCGTTGACCTTATTGTCGCGAATGAAATTTATGGCCGCGCCAAACCGCTCATCAAACTTCTTCTTTTCCTGGCCGTGCACGAACGGCGGAATACTCAAGCGCTCTCTGTCAAATTTCGCGGGCTCAATCGGATTTTTCGATGAATATTCAGGTGCTTTGTTGTCTCGGGTCTTGAACGAACCCGTGACGTGGCATGTGCGGATGCGCAACTCCATCATCACCGGCGTGTTACTCGCCTCAGACAGCTCGAAGGCCAATTCCGTCAGGTCGGCGATGCGCGTCAAATTGGGCCGGGGATCCAACAACCACATCGATGATTTCATGGCGAACGCGTGGCTGCGCTCCTGTGGGCTGGACGCCCCTTCGCCGTAATCTTCACCGACAATAATAAGTGCACCCCCCATCACGCCTGATGAAGAGAGGTATGAGAGTGGGTCGGACGCGACATTGGTGCCGACAATCGCTTTCCATGTGACGGCACCGCGAAGCGGATAATTTATCGACGCGGCCAACATTGCGGCGGCGGAGGATTCGGTGGTGCAGGCTTCGAAATGGACGCCCAATTCGTCGAGCACGGGCCGCGCATCGACCATGACGTCGAGCAGCGCGGCTATCGGTGATCCCTGGTATCCGCCGACATAACTTACGCCGGCCTGCAAAAGTCCCTTGGCCACCGCGAGGATGCCCTCGCCGTGAAAGACTTCACCTTCCCCAAGGCGCAATAATTCCACTTCTTTTGAAAACGACCGTTCCAACTCACCCTCCAAGTTCAACGAACTTGCATACTAGCGCAATGCTCACGCGATTTGGATGGTTTCCGGTATGCTTGTTGGCAAAATGCCCCCATGCGATCATGGCCTATCGCGGATTGGATCGGCGTGGAGCTGAATAATCGGGCTGGACAACAAGGCCCAAGGTGCGGAGCGAAGTAATGGTTGAGAATACTGCGACGGCGGGTGCCGTCGATACGTTGCGGCAAATTATTGGCAACGACAACGTGTTGACCGACGCGGAGAACCTGAGATTCTTCTCGAGCGATGTGAATAGAGAGGCCGAACCGGCCCGCGTTGTGGTCCAACCGGCCAACAGCCAAGAACTTTCTGAGGCCGTGCGCACCGCAGTTAAAGCGGATCTGGCGGTAATCCCACGCGGCGGCGGCATGTCCTACACCGATGGATATATTCCCAAGTACCCCGATTCGATGATCGTCGATTTGCGGCGGATAAACCGAATTGTCGAAATCAACACCGAAGACATGTTCGTTACCGTCGAGCCCGGTTGCACCTGGAAGGAATTGTTCGAGGCCCTGACCCAGAAAGGGGTTCGGACCCCATACTTTGGCCCGCTTTCCGGCATGTATGCGACCGTCGGCGGTGCGCTTTCCCAGAACAGTCTATTTTTTGGCTCAGGTCTCTACGGTTCTGTCGCCGATTCGGTTTTGGGCCTTCGAATTGTGCTGGTTGACGGTAGCGAGATTACGACCGGCTCTGCGGCGACGCCCTACAATCCGTCGCCTTTCTTTCGGGGCTACGGGCCTGATCTAACCGGATTGTTTCTCGGCGATACCGGCGCCCTCGGATTTAAGGTCGAGGCAACGCTCAAACTCATTCCGCTTCCCAGCGATACGCAGTTTGCGTCATTTGCTTACGATTCGTTTGAAGGCGTTTGCACCGCGATGTCGGAAGTCTCGCGGCGCGGCCTTGCGGCCGAATGTTTTGGTTTTGATCCTTATCTACAGGGGCAACGTCTTCAACGCGCTGGTCTGGTCAGTGATCTGAAATCGCTTGCCGGCGTTGCGCGGTCCGGAAAAAATCTTGTGAATGGTCTAACCGAAGCCGCAAAGGTTGCCGTCGCCGGCCGCCGCTATATGGACGATGTTAAATATTCGATGCATGTCGTCGTTGAGGGCCGGAACGAACAAGAGACATCAAGCCGGTTGACCGAAATCAGATCATTTGCGACCGAGGGCGGCGAGGAAATTAAGAACAGCCTGCCCAAGGTGATGCGGGGCACGCCCTTTGTCGCCCCCAACAGTATGCTCGGGCCGGACGGTGAGCGTTGGGTGCCAATTCATGGGCTGGTTCCCCACACCCGCATTATTCCTATGATTCAGGCGATTCACGACTTCTTTGAGGCGAACGAAGACAAGATTGAAAAATTTGGAATCGAGTGGGGTTACCTGCTGTCGACCTGTGGCCACCAGGCCTTCTTGGTTGAGCCGATGTTCTTTTGGAAGGATGCCCGCCACCCGTACCACGACCGGGTACTGGAAGAAAATTACCTGTCGAAACTGAAGACATTTCCCGAAAATAAAGCGGCCCGTGCTGCAGTGGCGGAGATGCGATCGGGTCTTGCCACTCTTTTTATGGAGAATGGCGCTGTTCATTTTCAAATTGGCCGCACTTATCGATACAAAGACGGTCGCGATCCGGAAACCTTTAAGCTTTTGGAAACTATAAAAAACGAGTTAGACCCGAGTGGTCGAATGAATCCGGGTTCGCTTGGTCTGGGACGTTAAGCAGTTCTTCACCACGTTTAAAATTTCGCAAAAAAACCTGTTCGTTTTTACTCCGTATTAAGGGTGTCCGAGTCATGTTGGGGCCCTCGGAAATTGACATCCGCGCGGAGTGCGGGATGAACGAAAGGTTTGAAAATGGAAGCCGGTATAATTGCAAACGCCCAGGCTGCGGTTGCGTTGGTCGGGAACACCTCGTCTGGCGTGCAGAAGCCACAAGAGAGTTCTTCGATTAATATTGCTCAGGCACTTGCCGATGAGGCGTCGGATCCTAACCGGGAGACCAGCGTTAAAGTGAACGCAGCCCCGCCGCCCGATGATTCAGATGATGGTGGATCAAACTCGGACACTGAAGAAGGCGTCGGTGACCAAGTCGACCTATCGGTCTAGAAAAACCCAGCGCCACCCGGCAGGGCGGCACTGAATGTTCGGTCGCTAGTTCCAGGACCTGACGTCGCTACACAATTGTTTTATTAGTTGTGTTTCAGCGGCACTTATAAATTCCGTCGATATAGGCCAATTATTGGTAAGCGGGGCAACCGCTTGGCGTGAATTTGCGACAGAGGGTCTAAATGAAAACTGTCTTGAAGCGGAGTGCGCGTAAGCTCGGCTTCCTGCTTATAGGGCTCGGAATCCTCGTTTCCGCCCTAACACCCGCATCTGCAGCAAGCATTTGGTCTGATTACGGTCAGGGGCGAATTCGTCTGATCACGGCGACCGATGGCACGTCTGGTGAGGGTTTGCGCCTCGGCCTTCAATACGACATTGAACCCGGATGGGAGATCTATTGGAGATCGCCTGGGGAAGCCGGCTTTCCAACGACGATTGACTGGACCGGTTCCGAGAATTTTACCGATCCGATTATGTCCTGGCCGGTACCCGGCCGGTTCCAAATATTTGGCCTCGATACCTTCGGCTATCAGGATGAGGTCGTGCTGCTGATTGATGGCAGCGTCACGGATCCCGACCAGCCGACGCACATTGAGGCGCATGTCAATTTTCTGACCTGCCAGGAAGTCTGCATCCCGCATGACATCACATTGTCTCTGGATCTGGATCCGGATGGCAGTGTTTCGGACGATGCGCAAATCATCAACCGGTACTGGTCTCAGGTTCCGAAGTCTGGCGAGCGCGCCGGTCTCAATATTGTTCGCTCCGAGTTTGTGCAAATTGGCAACGCATCGCTGATTCAAGTTGTGGCAACTTCTGCCGTCGCGTTCGAGGCGCCGGATATCATTATTGAGGGGCCAGGTGCCTACGTTTTCGCGCCACCAGAAGTGCGGCTAACGAATGATGGGCAACGCGCCGTATTTCAGGTTCCGATTCAACTTGCAGCACTTCAGCCCGAAGGCGGACCACCACCGCTATTGGGAACGACCCTGACGCTAACCCTGGTCGACGGCGGCCGGGCGTTGGAGCACGTTGCGACGATCGTTCTTGGACAGTCCGAGGCGACCTCGTTTCTGCCCTTTATCGTCATCCTGTTGCTCGCACTTGCCGGCGGCATAATTCTGAATGTCATGCCGTGTGTTCTGCCGGTGGTGTCGATCAAATTGATGGGCGTCATTAACCACGGCGGCGGCAACCGGTCAGAGGTGCGGGGCAGCTTCCTCGGAACATCGGCCGGGATAATATTTGCGTTTCTCGTGCTGGCGACCGTGCTGGTCGCGCTGAAGCAGGTTGGGGCGACAATCGGCTGGGGAATTCAGTTTCAGCAACCGCTGTTCATCATCGTCATGGCCGTTCTGATCACCCTGTTTGCGGCAAACATGTGGGGGTTTTTCGAATTCGCACTGCCGCAATGGGTTTCCGGGATCGCTGCAAAGGATCGCGGCGCCTCTAATCCCAATGGATTTGCGCCTTCATTCGGCACCGGTATTTTCGCGACCGTTCTGGCAACGCCCTGCTCGGCACCGTTTCTCGGCACCGCGCTCGGATTTGCGCTGGCGAGAGGTCCGGTTGAAATCTATTCGATCTTCGCCGCACTTGGGGTTGGCATGGCCATTCCCTACCTTGCGGCGTCCGTGTTTCCCGGGTTCGTTACGCGGCTTCCCCGACCCGGCCGCTGGATGCTGGTCGTGAAAAAGATAATGGGATTTGCCTTGGCGGCGACGGCGCTTTGGCTGCTTTCCATACTTGCCTTTCAGGTTGGATCGCTGGGCGCGGGCCTTGTCGCCGCACTCCTGGTTGGCTCGCTGATCCTGCTTTGGGCGCGGCGGTGGAACTGGGTCAGAAGTAAACGCTTTGTGCCAGCCGTCGTTACTCTTTTCGCCGTCTTGACCTTTGGCGTTCCCAGCTTGGTCGAACGGACACCAACGTTCGGGTCGGAGGCCGCCGCCCATTGGAAACCGTTCGATCAAGCGGCGATCGATGGTTTGGTTCGGGACGGTTACACCGTGTTTGTCGATGTCACGGCTGAATGGTGCGTGACTTGTCTGGTCAACAAAAAGCTTGTTCTCGATCGAAGCCGCATTCGGGAGATCCTGACCCGTGATAACGTTGTCGCGATGCGGGCCGACTGGACAAGACCAGACGACGCCATTGCAAGGTTCCTTGCCGCCCACAATCGGTTTGGCATTCCCTTCAATATTATTTATGGACCGCTAACCCCGAATGGGTTTGTCCTGCCAGAATTACTGACAGAAAGCGCTGTACTGGAAGGCTTTGGCGCGGCCGCAAATATTACGCTCGCCGGCGGTAATACCTAATTCGAAACGAGAGGCACGATGTCATGAAGAAGAATTCGGCTCTAATCGGAATTGTCCTCGGTGTCGCGGTAATCGCCGCGATGGGCATTGGGTTCTGGAAATTCTCAGGGGGATCCGGTGGGCCCCAATTCGTCGGTCAGGTTCAGAACTTCGTCGTCGCTTACGCGGGACGGGACGGGACCGACGTTGCCTGGACTGATGCCGAACAGAAACCGGTGACGCTCGCTGATTTTCGGGGCAAGGTCGTGCTGGTCAATTTCTGGGCCTCCTGGTGTTCCCCATGTCTGCGCGAATTGCCCTCGATCGACAGGCTTCAAAATGCGCTGGCGAGCGACGATTTCACGGTGATTGCAATAAACATTGATCGCGAAGGCAAGCTGGTCGCGGAAGCATTTGCCAATCGCCTGGAGCTCAAACACCTTGATCTCTACATGGACCCAGGCGGCATCGTCGGCCGGGACGTTGGTGTGAACGTCATGCCGACCACAGTTCTATTTGGCCGGGACGGCAAGGAAATAGGCCGCATGGAAGGTCCAGCCGAATGGGACGCGAGCGAAGCCCAGGCCTTGATTCTCTATTATGTCGGGCAGGAACGAGAGAGCTAGCGGCGCGCGCCTTCGATCTAGGTTCGGCGGAACAGATCTAAGTTCGGCGGAACACGGCGGCCGCGATCCAGCCACCGGCCACCGCCAAAAGGATCGCAACGATGCCGTAAATCGCGGGCTGTTGGTGCGCCAATTCAAAAACGATCCGTTCAATGCCGGACTTGTTGATGAACAGCGGGCTCGATTGGGTTTCGAGCAGCTCGCCATTCCTGAAGAAGTGAATGTTGGCGGTGTAGGTGCCCGTTGGTGCGTTTGCCGGAAACCGAAACGTAGTTCGAAAAAGTCCCTTTCGCACATATGAAATTGTGCCTTCAGTCACGCGGTAGAGAAGCGCAACTTCCTTGTTTCGAATGAGGCCTGCAAAAAAGTCATGCTGTTCTGCTTGAGAAAACTCGCCTTCGACGGAATAGGGCAAATTGGCCGGAAGTATGCCGAGCTCTTTTAGGGTCTCCCGTGACGCCATTTCGACGAGGGGTACCGATGTATTCACGGCATAGAAAGAGGGCACGCCGCGAAAGACGATTGATTCCCGGTTAATCCAAATTCCACCGATGCGCCGTTTTTTGCGGACGACGATTTCTTCTTTGGGCCCAGAGATGGCAACCAGCACATGGCCGTCTTCTTCGGCAGATCCAAAAAGCAGAATTTCCGTGCCCGAAAAACCAGAGGTAATATCGATGACGTGGGTTGCCAAATCCGCGGCCAGCGACTGCGCGTGTGACGGCGTAATGGCCGGCATGCAGCCAAGCGCTGCGACGAGAAATATTTGGACCGCCCTCATCATCTGCCGATCACCGGGCCAATCGAAAATGTGTCGGTCGGAACCGCGACAAGATCGAAAAATAATTTTGCGCAAACGAGCAAGACGGTCAACGCAAGCAGGGCGCGGAGCTGTTCCCCCTTTAGCTTGACGCCGACGCGCGCGCCAAATTGGGCGCCGATAACGGCGCCCGACAGCAACAGCAGAGCCAGCACAATATCGACCGTCTGATTGGTGACGGAGTGCAGGAAGGTGACGTTGGCGGTTACAAAAATGATCTGAAACAAGGACGTGCCGACGACAACGGCTGTCGGCATGCCCAACAGGTAGATCATCGCCGGGACCATGATGAAGCCGCCGCCAACACCCATGATTGCCGCAAGCACGCCAACCAAGAACCCGACAGCGAGAGGCGGTAGGACACTGATGTAAAGTTTGGATTTGTGAAAGCGCATCCGAAAGGGGAGGCCGTGCACCCAATAATGGATATGCAGTTTGCGCCTCGGCGCGCCTTTTCTGCGCGATCGTATGATCATGCGGACGCTTTCAACCAGCATCAATGACCCGATAATTCCCAGAAAGACAACAAATGTGATTGAAATGACGAGATCGATTTGTCCCATTTCGCGCAAGACGCGGAATATGAGAGTCCCGACCGTCGATCCAACGGCGCCGCCAATCAACAGGACGAAGCCCATTTTGAAATCGACATTGCCGCGACGCCAATGGGCGATTACACCCGATACCGATGCCGCAACGATCTGATTGGCTTCGGTTGCGACCGCAACGGCTGGCGGGATTCCGACAAAAATTAGCAGCGGGGTCATCAGAAACCCACCGCCCACGCCAAACATGCCAGAAAGAAATCCAACCGCCCCACCCATGCCGAGGATTAGAAAAATGTTGAGCGATAACTCGGCAATGGGGAGATAGATCTGCATTTCCAGCAGCAATACTCAGATTATGTGATGATCAGGGGGTTCATTGGGGACCGGATTATGCGCCCTCGCATAACCCTTTTGAACCCTGTCTTTAAAATATTTGGGTTTGATAAAGTATCAATGGAATCGGCCATTCGCGGGTGATAAAAAGCGCTCGTCCCAACTAAAGTAAATCCCGTGAATGAGCCTCTAATCAATCCTTCGCCGACCATCTCAGATGAGGTGAAGGAAACGACCTGTTACATGTGCGCTTGCCGCTGCGGCATCCGGGTGCACCTTCGGGACGAGAAAATTCGATTTATCGAAGGCAATCCAGACCATCCCGTAAATGGGGGGGTCCTCTGCGCCAAGGGCTCCGCCGCCATCATGAAACAGTATTCGCCGGCACGTCTGACCGGGCCGCTGCGGCGGGTGGGCCCGAGGGGCTCCGGCGAATTTGAGGCAATCAGCTGGGACGAGGCGCTGCAAACGGCGGTCGGCTGGCTGGCGCCGCTTAGGCGGGACGACCCCCGGAAACTTGCGTTTTTCACCGGGCGGGATCAGAGCCAGGCACTTACCGGTTGGTGGGCGAGCCAGTTTGGGACGCCAAATTATGCGGCCCACGGCGGCTTTTGCTCCGTCAATATGGCAGCCGCCGGGCTCTATACGACCGGATTTTCCTTCTGGGAGTTTGGCGAACCGGACTGGGACCGGACCAAATACCTCGTCATGTTCGGCGTTGCCGAGGATCACGGTTCCAACCCGCTAAAAATTGGCCTTTCAAAGTTGAAGGCGCGCGGTGCCAAATTCGTTTCGGTTAACCCGGTCAGGACCGGGTATTCGGCGGTCGCCGATCAGTGGATCGGAATTCGCCCGGGCACCGACGGGCTGCTGATATTTTCCTTAATTCGCGAGCTGCTGCTGGCCGACAAGGTCGATTTCGAATTTCTCAGCCGCTACACCAACTCCGGCTGGCTTGTGGTGAAGAACCCGGGCCAAGCCGATGACGGGCTGTTTGCCCGCGATCAAGACGGCGATCCGCTGGTTTGGGACAAGAAGAGCGGCGCGCCTGTTTCGGCGATGGCCGGGACTGGTGAGCCTGCGCTAATTGGAGACTACGTTCTTACCGACGGGCGCAGTGTTACGCCGGTATTTCAACTTCTCGCAAAGCGTCTACTGGATCCCCAGTATGCGCCGGACGCGGTCGCTGAGACGACCGGCATTTCGGCTGACGTTATTCGTAAACTCGCCGCAGATTTGGCCCATGTCGCGTTCGAGCAGGAAATTACTGTTGCGACGCCGTGGACCGATTGGACCGGAAAGCGCCACGAAAGTTTCACCGGGCGACCGGTAAGTTTTCACGCGATGCGGGGAATTTCCGCCCATGCCAACGGATTTCACACCTGCCGCGCACTCCACATTCTTCAGTTGCTTTTGGGCAGCGTTGATTGTCCGGGCGGCTTTCGCTCAAAACCGCCTTACCCGAAACCGATCCCGCCGCCGAACCGCCCAACGGGACAGAAAGGCACCGAGCAACCTCTCGATGGATCTCCACTCGGATTTCCGCTGTGCCCGGAAGATTTGCTCATCGATCAGGACGGGACGCCGGAACGCATCGATAAGGCCTATTCGTGGGAGGCCCCGTTGGCGGCGCACGGGGCGATGCATAACGTCATTCGCAATGCCTGGCGCGGCGATCCCTACCCAATTGATACGCTGTTCCTGTTCATGGCCAATATGAGCTGGAATTCCTCGATGGCGACGGCCGAGACGATTGCCATGCTGGAAGACAGGGATGAAAGCACCGGCGAGTACAAGATTCCCCACATCATTTATTCCGATGCCTTTAATTCTGAGATGGTGCCGTACGCCGACTTGATCCTGCCGGATACCACCTTCCTCGAGCGTTACGATTGCATCTCATTGCTGGACCGGCCGATCAGTGATCGCAACGGTCCCGCGGACGCTGTTCGCCAGCCCGTCTTAAAACCTGACCGCGACGTTCGTCCGTTTCAGGATGTGTTGCTTGATCTTGGCGCGCGACTGGGTCTTCCCGGCATGGTCACGGATGAAGGCGAACCAGAGTATCCCGGCGGATTCCCCGACTACATTGTAAATCATGAACGCCAGCCCGGAATTGGATTGCTTGCCGGGTGGCGGGGGGAGTCAGGTCTTGAACATGGCCGCGGCGCGCCAAATGAAAATCAGCTGGACGCCTATATCGCCAACGGGTGTTACTGGTCGAGCAAAATTCCCGACGATTGCCAATTTTATCGGGGCGTCAATCAGGGTTATCTCGATTACGCCGTGCGGATGGGATTTTTAGGGTCGGCGGAACCGATTATTCACCAAATATACAGTGAACCTTTGCAGCGATTCAGGCTCGCTGCCCAGGGTCACGGCGACGTCCAGCCACCGGATGCAATGCGGTCCCGCGTCGAAACCGCCTTTGATCCGCTGCCTTTCTGGAATGATTCAACGGTCACAGCAGGCGGCGACCTTCCGCTTCATGCAATCACGCAACGCCCGATGGCCATGTACCATTCCTGGGATGGGCAAAACGCCTGGCAGCGCCAAATTCACGGTGATAATTTTCTCTACGTGCACCACGAGACGGCTGCCGGTTACGGCATTTCAGACGGTGACTGGGTCAAGGTTTCAAGTGGCCACGGTCAAATTACGGTGCAGGTTCGTTTAATGGACGGCGTCAACCGGGCAACCGTTTGGACCTGGAATGCGATTGGAAAACGCGCCGGGGCCGGGAATCTTTCTGAAGACGCACCGGAGTCAAACTCAGGCTTTTTGCTCAATCACCTGATTCCGGATCAACGATCTGACCCGGAAAGCGATGCCAGTTATTCAAACTCTGATCCGGTCACCGGTCAGGCGGCCTGGTATGACCTCCGGGTGCAAATCGAGAAAGTTGATGCGCCTGCCGATTCAAAGACCCAGCCGCAATTTGCTCCGCTGCCAACCCTTCCGGGACAGATGACGAGGCCAGACGTGCTGGCGTACGGGGCCGAGTTTCGAAAGCCTGGTGACGCATGACCTCTCTGCCAACGCAATCAACCGGCAAAAAACTCGGTCTGGTGATCGATCTCGACACTTGCGTTGGATGTCACGCGTGTTCGGTCAATTGCAAGGAATGGAATTCCGGTGGCCATGCCGCACCGCTCACGGATCTCGAGCCCTACGGCGCAAATCCGGACGGCGTTTGGTTCAACCGCGTCCACAGTTTTGAAGTCGGCGAAGGCGATACCGGGCGGACCGTCTATTTCCCAAAATCCTGCCTCCATTGCGACGAACCGGCGTGTGTTACCGTTTGCCCGACGGGGGCGTCTTACAAGAGAGTCGAAGACGGCATCGTTCTGGTCGATGAAGACAAATGCATCGGCTGCAAACTCTGTTCCTGGGCGTGTCCCTACGGCGCACGCGAATACGACCCGACCGAAGGCGTGATGAAAAAATGCACGCTCTGTATTGATCGGATTTACAACGAAAATCTTCCGGAAGCTGAACGTGTGCCGGTCTGTGTTTCCACCTGCCCGGCAAGCGCTCGCCATTTTGGGGATCTCGGCGATCCTAATTCCGAAGTCTCGCAATTGGTTGCAAGTCGCGGCGGTGTCGATCTGATGCCGGAAATGGGCTACCAACCGGTTAACAAGTACCTGCCGCCCCGCCCGAAGGTAACTAATGATTCCGTTCACCTTGCTGCCGGGTTGACGCCGACCGCCCCGGATTCGGCTGGAAAATTTCTGCAATGGGTCGACCGGCTGTTGTCACCATAAGTAATTCGATTTCATGCACCCCGCATTTTCAGTAATTTTCTTTACCGTTTCTTCCGGCGCCGGTTATGGGCTTCTCGCGATCCTTGCCCTTCAGCTTTATGTCGAACGGTTGCCGCAGAACATATGGTTTTCCTGGGCCGGATTCGTAATCGCGTTTGGCCTGATTTCGTTTGGATTGCTTTCTTCGTTTGCGCATCTCGGCCACCCGGAGCGCGCGTTAAAGGCGTTCTCGCAGTGGCGTTCCTCGTGGTTGTCGCGGGAAGGGGTGGTTGCGGTTTTGACCTATGCCCCGGGCGGGTTGATCGCCATCGCCTGGTTGCTGATACCGGATATTAGAAATTCGTCGGCGCTTCCGGTTTGGGTCGAAATTGCGGCTCTGTTTACGATTCTGTGTGCCGTGTTGACGGTGTATTGCACGTCAATGATTTACGCGAGCCTTCGAACCATTCCCCATTGGCACAACGGCCATACCGTCATCGGATATCTCGTCCACGCGGCGATGAGCGGTGCGGTCGTTTACGTTTTTCTATCAAGTCTGTTTGGTGTTCTTGCGATGTCGGCGATGTGGCCGGCGCTTGCTCTGTTGGGTGTTGGTTTTTTTGCGAAAACAGCGTTCTGGCGGTACGTCGATTCTGCGCCGCCCAGTATGACGGCTGAATCTGCGACCGGGTTGACCGGGTTTGGTGCGGTGCGACCGCTCGACCCGCCGCATACATCGGCCAATTATCTTCAAAAAGAAATGGGCTTTCAAATCGCCCGCAAGCATGCGGCGCGGCTTCGTCGTATTGCGATGATCCTCAGTTACGGTGCCCCCTTCATCGCCCTCATACTTAGCGCGCAGACCGACGATTGGCTCAACCCGCTGCTGGCTGGTGTCGCGGTACTGGCAATGGCGGCGGGACTGCTAACGGAACGCTGGTTGTTCTTCGCGGAGGCGAAACATAGCGTGACGCTCTACTACGGTGAGAAATCCGTCTAATCCTGGTGGCGTGAGACGTCCGGTTTGAGCCGACCGGTAAGCCATAGGAAATACATCCGGAAATCGCTGAACAGCGACCACAGCGGATAGCGAAAGGTCGCCGGGCGATTTTTTTCGACCAGAATGTGCGCCGCCCAGGCAAAGGCGTAGCCGGATAACGCGGCCCACAGCAAATCCAAGGGGTTGCCAGAAAATGCGGCGCTCAAAAGAAACAGGATCGCCAGACTGGTTCCGACATAATGTAAAACCCGGCAAAGCGGCTTGCTGTGCTCACTGAGGTAATAGGGCCAGAATTCCCGATATGTTTTAAATCGATCCGCCATAAAAAGTCCTTTTCGGTCGCCGGAATTGGATACTAGGCGGGATGCAGGGTCGAAAAAAGGGCGGAAAAGTAGGGGTTACACAATAAATCATTTCGAGCAGCGTGCCGGCAGGCGGGACCAATCCCCTACGTGCATTTATTGACGTTTACGTTAACGTCAAGTAAAGTGAAGGGGTTAGATTTGGGCGAAATGACCTACGGGCGTTCCCGTGAGGTTTGGCGCCTAGCGTTAGGTAGAAGTCTTGAAAGATACTTTCTTCATTGGCGATCTGGCTGGCGAATTCGGGATTACCGCCCGCACACTTCGATTCTACGAAGACCAGGATCTGCTCCACCCGACCAGAACCGGCAAGACGCGATTGTTCAGCATCCGCGACCGTGCCCGGTTGATACTTATTTTGCGCGGCAAGCGCCTCGGGTTCAGCCTTGCCGAAATAAAGGAAATGCTCGACCTCTATTCGCGCGGCGATGGGCAGGCCGAACAGCTGCGCGTGACGCTAGGCAAGATTCAGGATCGTGTGCACAAACTCGAATCGCAAAAGGCTGACATCGATCTTGTTTTGAGTGAACTGTCTGATGTCGATTCGGAAATCCGCCGCACCCTCGCCGCGACTGAAGTGACCGCTCATGAAGTATGAACGGGAAACACGCGGCCAAAACTTTTTCGATCTGGACCGAAATGTTCAGAAAATTTTGACGAGTCTCAACCCGATGGTGGCTTCAGATTGGTCGGTGAAACTATCTGAGTTTGGCGATTGGGTGGGGTCCGAGCTGGATGAAGAGGCCGAATACACTGATCGATTCGCACCGCCGGTCCTCGACTCCTATACCCGTGACGGGGTGCTAACAAACCACATTCGTCTCAATCCGTTCTGGGAAAAAGTGGAACGTGAGGTCTATCGCCGCGGCGTGATCGGGCATAATTACGGTGCGTCGCCTGCGCCTTTTCTTTTGACATTCACGATGGGATATCTGATTTCGCAATCGGATGTGTCGCTGCACTGCCCGGTAACGATGACCGGCGCGGTTGCCTATGTGCTTGAGCGATTTGCTCCGCCTGCGGTCCGGGATCGGTATCTCGGCGAACTCACCCGCACCGATGGCTTGGCGTTAACCGGCGGAACGTGGGTAACCGAACTTCACGGCGGCAGCGATGTTGGTGCGACCACGACGGTCGCACGCGCGGAAGGCGACCATTTTCGGCTCACCGGTCTGAAGTGGTTTACGTCGAACGCAAACGGCGGCCTCGCGATCGCAACGGCGCGGCCCGAAGGCGCACCGGACGGCACCAAAGGTCTCGGCCTCTACCTAGTCCCAACCCATTTGGAAGACGGCACGCCTAATCCAATGCGCATTCGGCGCCTCAAGGACAAGCTCGGCACGCGCGGTGTGCCAACCGGTGAAATCGATCTTGAAAACACTTGGGCCGTGGAGATTGCGCCGCCGCCCCAAGGTTTCAAATTGATGATGGAAGCGCTCGAATTTAGCCGCATTCACAACGCGATGAGTGCCGCCGGGATTTCCCGCCGCGCTTTCCTCGAGGCGGTCAGTTACATGAGCCACCGCGAGGCGTTCGGGAAACCGGTGTTCGGCTTTCCAATGGTGCGTGACGAATTATTGAACATGCTGGTGCGCCTCGAGGCGAGCTGTGCGCTTTCCTTCTCAGCCGCACAATCCTTTGATGTCGCCCATGTTACCGAACTCAGCGACGACGACGTATCCCGCGCTTGGATGCGAATGGTGACCGCGCTTGCAAAATACCGGACCGCCGAAGACGCAAATGTTCTCAGCCGCGCGGCCATCGAGATCATCGGCGGCAATGCCTACACCTACGATTATGTAACGCCGCGGCTGATGCGGGATGCGCAGGTGCTCACCGTTTGGGAGGGGCCGGCAAATATTCAGGCGCTCGAAGTGCTGCGCATGATTGGTAATCGGTATCCCGGTTTCGAGGCGCTGTCGGAGAATATTGGCGCAACAACAAGTGAGACCCCCGAGTTATTGTCCGACATTTCGGCGCGAATCGACGGTGCGCTGGTCGAATGTAATGAGACGGTTATCCATTTACGGAACGCGCCGGCGGATGGGCCGAAATATGCGCGAAAACTGATGGACCGAATGGCCCACACGCTGGCCGCTTCGCTTTTGCTCGATGAGGCAACGCGTGACCTGAAAAACGGCGATGCGCGTAAATCTCTGGTTGCAGCCCTTTATGTCCGCGATCATCTGGCCATCCCCGCCCGAAGGATTGTTGATGAAGCGAGCCAAATTGGTGACGATTTGTTTGAAGCGTTGATCGGCTACGAACCGGTTATTGCCAGCAAAATTTCACGCCAACAGATTGACGGATTAATAGCCGCATGACCGAACTCTATCCCCATCTCCTACGCCCGCTCGACCTTGGCTTCACGCAACTAAAAAATCGCGTGTTGATGGGGTCGATGCATACCGGACTGGAGGAAGCCAAAGATGGTTTCGAGCGATCCGCCGTTTTTTATGGTGAGCGTGCGCGCGGCGATGTTGGCCTAATCGTCACCGGCGGCATTGCCCCGAATGGCGCGGGGCGAACCCGGCCGGACGCACTCATCCTCTCGAAATCTGATCAAACCGCAAAACACCGGCTCATAACCGATGCCGTTCATGCCGAAGGCGGCAAGATCGCGATGCAGATCCTTCATGCCGGGCGTTACGGCTATCATCCAGAGATCGTCGCCCCGTCCGAAGTGCAGGCGCCGATCAGCCCGATTGCGCCGCATGCGCTTACCGAGTCTGAAATCGAACAGACGATTGAAGATTTTGTGCATTGTGCCGTGCTCGCGCGCGAAGCCGGTTACGACGGCGTCGAAATCATGGGGTCCGAGGGCTACCTCATCAATGAATTTCTGGTGCCGCGGACAAACCGTCGCGACGACGACTGGGGCGGCGACTTCGAAAACCGCATGCGATTTCCCCGAGAGATTGTGCGACGTACGCGGGCGCGCACTGGTGATGACTTCATCCTGATTTTTCGTCTTTCAATGATCGATCTGGTCGAAGACGGCACCAACTGGGAAGAGGTGGTGACATTGGCGAAAGCCGTTGCCGACGACGGCGTCACGATCATCAATACCGGCATCGGCTGGCACGAGGCGCGGGTGCCGACAATTGCCTATATGGTGCCGCGTGCAAGCTGGACCTGGGTCACAGCACGCCTCAAAGATGAAGTGTCGGTTCCGCTGATCACGTCAAACCGGATCAACACGCCGGAGGTGGCCGAAGAAGTACTGGCGCGCGGCGACGCCGACATCGTTTCGCTGGCGCGACCGTTCCTCGCCGACCCCGAATTTGTCAGTAAAGCGGCGGCGGGCCGGGCCGACGAAATCAATACCTGCATCGCTTGTAATCAGGCCTGTCTCGATTTTGTTTTTTCGGGCCGGACTGCATCCTGTCTTGTTAATCCACGCGCCTGCCACGAAACCGAATTTGCCATTGGGCCGGCCGCAATGCCGAAGAATATTGCGGTTATTGGCGCGGGACCGGCAGGTCTTTCCTTTGCGGTCACGGCCGCCGAGCGCGGGCATCGGGTGACGCTTTTTGAAAGCGCGGATGAGATTGGTGGGCAGCTCGATCTCGCGCGGCGTATTCCCGGCAAAAGGGAATTCCTGGAAACGATCCGATATTTCAAACGGCAACTGCAGCGTCATCAGGTTGAAGTCCGGTTGGGGGTACGCGTGAGCGAGGCCGATCTCGTTGGGCAAGGTTTCGATCACATCATTGTCGCCGCAGGCGTCAGGCCGCGTGACATTGGCATCAAAGAAGATGGCGGCATCGAAATTGAGGACGGCGCCGAAGTGCTTTCCTATCTTGATGTATTGCTCGAACGGAAACCGGTCGGCGAGAAAGTCGCCATCATTGGTGCTGGCGGAATTGGTTTTGACGTTGCCGTATTCCTGACCCATCAAAATCTCGACAAAGATGAATTTCTCGATGAGTGGGGTATCGACCGCACTTATACCGGTCGGGGCGGCATGGTGCGGCCGCCAAAACCAGAAGCGCTTGCCCATGACGTGACACTAATGCAGCGAAAAACCTCAAAGCTGGGCGCTGGCCTTGCCAAAACGACCGGCTGGGTCCACCGCATGACCTTGAAGCGGGCCGGAATCAATATGTTGGCCGGGGTCAAATATCGCCGGATCACGCCGGAAGGCGTCTTTATTACGCGCGAGGGTAAAGACGAGCTGATCGACGCTGACACGGTTGTGATCTGTGCTGGGCAGGAATCGGAGAACAGTCTGGCAGCGGCGCTGGAAAAGGCCGGAGAGAAGGTTCACCTTATCGGCGGCGCCGATGTCGCGCGCGAGCTGGATGCGCAGCGGGCCATCGATCAAGGCGTCCGGCTAGCTGTCGAATTATAGAATTGAGAGACGCCCAAGCGGGACATTGTTTGAAGATGCGCCTTCGCGCGGATGCGAATTGAACTGAAAGGCTAAGAAAATGGACGACGTTGTCATTGCGGGCTACACCCGCTCCCCATTTCATTTCGCGAGAAAAGGCGAGTTGGCGAAAGTGCGGCCAGATGAAATGGCGGCCCAGGTTATTCGTGCGCTGATCGAGCGCACCGGCGTGGAGCCTGCCGACATCGAAGACCTGATTATGGGATGTGCCTTTCCCGAGGGCGAGCAGGGATTCAATGTCGGGCGCATCGTTGGTTTTCTCACCGACCTGCCGCTCAGCGTTGCCGGCACCACTGTCAACAGGTTCTGTGGATCTTCCATGCAGTCGATTCACATGGCCGCCGGGGCCATTCAGATGAACGCGGGCGACGCCTTTATATGTGCGGGCATGGAATCAATGACGCGTGTGCCGATGCCGGGTTTCAATCCGTCGCCGCATCCGGGTCTCTTTGAGCGTTGGCCGGATGTCTACATCTCGATGGGACAGACGGCGGAGAACCTCGCCAAGAAATACGATATTTCCCGCGCCGAACAACAAGACCTAACCGTCGTGAGCCATGACCGGGCCGCCAAAGCCCGCGAAGAAGGGCGGCTCTCCGACGAAATCATTCCCATCGCCAATGGTAATTTGCGGGTCGAACAAGACGGCTGCATCCGTCCCGGCACCGATCAGGCAGCATTGGACGGTCTTGATCTCGCCTTTGATAAGAACGGAACGGTCACCGCCGGAACATCATCGCCGCTAACCGACGGCGCCTCGGCCGTTTTGGTGTGCCGCGAGTCATACGTAGATTCACATGGCCTGAAAAAAATGGCCCGCATCAAAGGCATCGGCG
>JAPYRS010000126.1 GCA_029936875.1 Alphaproteobacteria bacterium
CACCAGGACGGCGTCCTCAAGAATGCCAGCACCTATGAAATCATGCTGCCGGAATCGGTGGGCCTCAAAGAATCAAATCTTATTCTCGGCAAACATTCCGGGCGCCATGCCTTCCGCAAAAAGCTGGAAGAGCTCGGGTTTGATCTAGGTGACAATGCGTTGCAGGACGCCTTTCGCCGCTTTAAGGATCTCGCCGACAAAAAGAAAGAAGTTTACGACGAGGATCTGATCGCGCTCGTCGATGATGAGGTTGTCCGCGCCAATGATCGCATTCGCTTCCAGTCGCTCTACGTTGTTTGTGGTTCGACCGGTCCGCAAACCGCCGATCTCGAACTCGAAATCGACGGCGAAGTTGTTGGAACCCATGCGACCGGCGACGGCCCTGTCGATGCGACGTTTAACGCGATCAACGATCTGTTCGCGCACGATGCCAGTCTGCAGCTTTATCAGGTCCATGCGGTGACGCACGGCACCGATGCGCAGGCCGAAGTCACCGTGCGACTTGAAGAAAACGGGCGTTCGGTAAATGGTCAGGGGGCCGATACCGATACGCTGGTTGCCAGTGCGCGGGCCTATGTTAACGCATTGAATAAATTACTGGATAAACGAAAGAAGGCGGCGCCCGAGGCGATGTCCGCGTAACCCGACGGCCGCCCGGGGTGCGGCGGCCGACTGTGTGAGGCACGAAGTATGTTTTCAAAATTGTTTGGCATCATGTCGGCGGACATGGCGATTGATCTCGGAACGGCGAATACGCTGGTCTATGTGAAATCGCGGGGCATCGTCCTGAACGAGCCGTCGGTGGTCGCAATCGTAAATCATCGCGGCAAGAAGCGGGTGCTGGCGGTAGGCGACGAGGCGAAGTTGATGCTCGGGCGGACGCCCGGTCACATCGAAGCGATTCGTCCGCTGCGCGACGGTGTCATCGCCGATTTCGATATTGCCGAAGAAATGATCAAGCATTTTATCAGCAAGGTCCATAACCGGCGCAGTTTTGCGAGCCCCCAGGTGATCATTGCGGTGCCTTCGGGATCAACCGCGGTCGAGCGGCGCGCGATTCAGGAAGCGGCGGAGAGCGCCGGCGCACGCCGCGTATATTTGATTGAGGAGCCGATGGCCGCCGCTATTGGTGCCGGCCTTCCGGTGACCGAGCCGACCGGTTCGATGGTTGTTGATATCGGCGGCGGCACGACCGAGGTCGCAGTATTGTCGCTTGGCGGCATCGTCTATGCGCGAAGCGTGCGGGTCGGCGGCGACAAAATGGACGAAGCAATCATTGGATTCATCCGCCGCAATCATAATCTTCTGGTCGGTGAATCTTCTGCCGAGCGGATCAAGAAGGAAATCGGCACAGCGTGTTCGCCGGAAGACGGCAACGGCGATTCGATGATGATCAAGGGTCGCGACCTGATGAACGGCGTGCCCAAGGAACTACTCATCAATCAGCGCCAAATTGCAGAAAGTCTTTCCGAACCTGTCGGTGCAATCATCGAGGCGGTCAAGGTGGCGTTGGAACATACAGCGCCTGAACTCGCCGCCGACATCGTCGACAAGGGCATCGTCTTGACTGGCGGCGGCGCGTTGTTGGGCAACCTCGATCTCGTGCTGCGTAATGCGACCGGACTTCCGGTTTCAATTGCCGACGAGCCGCTCAGTTGCGTTGCACTCGGAACGGGGCGGGCGCTGGAAGAATTGAAAACGCTTAAGGGTGTTTTGTATCAGCAGTATTGATCTGGCCCGTCGCTGAGATTGGGCCGGTCAGAATGGGGCCAACAACGATGAGATCATTGCCAGCGCACATGCGGCAATATCGGAACAGGTGTAACGGGTGAAGTCGCCCGGTGGAAATGTTTTAAGAATTGCGGGGCCGTTTCGCGCCTTCATTCAGCGGTTCGCCTTTGCGCTCCTGGTTGTGGCGGCGTTTGGGTTGATGATGCTGGGTCGCCTCGATAACGATCTCGTCGCCCGAACGCAGATTGCCATCGTTGACTTTGTGACGCCGGTGATGGATGTCGTATCGCGGCCTGTGGCTGCCGCCCACCGTGTCGCCGACGGCATTCGTGACACCCTTCATCTTCGCAATGAAATCGCCCGCCTTCGCGAAGAAAACACGCGCCTAATGCAGTGGCAGATAGCCGCCCGCCGTCTTGATGCAGAGAACGCGCAGTTCCGGGCCGAGCTTGGCGTCAAAGCGGATATCGTCCCGACGTTCATCACGGCGCGGGTGATTGCCGACTCCGGGGGCCCATTTGTTCGGACGATATTGCTAAACGCCGGTCATCGCGACGGCATCAAACAGGGTCAGGCGGTAACCAATGCGCGCGGCGTGATCGGCCGGGTGGCGACGGTCGGTGCGCGTTCGTCTCGGGTGTTGCTGTTGAGCGATTTCAATAGCCGCGTCCCAATTACGGTGTCTGATGCCCGCTATCGCGGTGTGTTGAGCGGCGACAATTCGGAGCGCCCGCAAGTTGTATTCATGTCCAATCAGGCGCGGGTCGAACCGGGCGATCGAATCGTCACGTCGGGGGACGGCGGCATGATGCCACCCGGACTGCCGGTCGGAACCGTGGTCTCGATCAAGGACGGGTTGATTCGCGTTCAACCCTATGTCGATTGGCATCGGCTCGAGTTTGTGCAGGTTGTTCGGTACGAATTGCCGCGACTGCAGCCGGCCGGCAATGAAGCGCCGCTTGCCGAGCCGAACGCCCTTACCAGAACTGCGAACGAATCCGCAACGGAAACGGAGGCCGCTGTCGAGGCCCAGGCAAATCCCGTCATTCAACCTATCGCCGAACCAATTTCTGATTTTATTGCTGTCGACGGCCCGGAATGAATGCGGGTTTCGAAAGCCTAACCATTTCCGGTCGCGCCGCCCTGATCGCCCGCAACGCGACGCCGGGGCTTCTCACAATGGCGCTGGTGTTTCTCACGTTGGTACCCTACGGCATTCCCAACTCGGCGATGATCGTGCCGCCGCTTGCGCTGATGTCGGTTTATTTCTGGGCCATCCATCGGCCCGATTTACTGCCCGCGCCGGGTGCGTTCGCGATTGGACTTTTCCAGGACATTCTGTCGGGTGGCCCACCAGGGCTCTACGCGTTCGTTTTTCTCGTGCTTCACTCGGTGCTTTCCTCGCAGCGGCGGTTTTTTCTCGGCCGCGTCTTCATCATGGAATGGCTGGTCTTCGCGCTTGTCGCGCCGTTCGCATTCCTGGTGATCTGGATTTTGAGTTCAGTCTATTACGGCGCTTTCATGCGGCCGGGGACGCTGATGACCCAGGGCATTTTGACGGTTGCCATTTACCCGGTCCTGACATGGGCATTTATTCGGTTCCGGCGACTTACAGCGCAGCCGTAGGAAATTGGCCGGGACGACGAAGCCATGAAACGCGAATCCCTGCACCAAAAAACATTCACACGGCGCGCCATTATGCTGGGCGGGCTGCAGGTTGGGCTGATGTCGGTCCTGGCTGGGCGGCTCTATTATCTGCAGGTCGTGCAGTCCGATCGTTATAGCCTTCAGTCGGACGAGAACCGAATCAATATGCGCCTGCTGGCGCCGCGCCGCGGCCGGATCCTCGATCGATTTGGCGTTGAGCTCGCTGGCAACCAGCAAAACTTTCGCGTCGTTCTGATTGCCGAACAAGCCGAGGATGTCGAAGAGACACTGGCGGCGCTTGAACGAATCATTCCGCTGACGGCCTACGAGAAATCCAAGGTTCTTCGCGAAGTGGCACGCCGACGTTCGTTTGTGCCGGTGACGGTTGCGGAAAATCTGTCTTGGGACGAGTTCGCACGAATCAACGTCAACAGTCCTGATTTGCCGGGCCTTCAGCCGGAGATTGGCGAATCCCGCTTCTACCCGATGGGCGAGCCGTTTTCGCACGTTGTTGGATATATCAGCGCGGTCGCGGTTGGTGACCTGACCGGCGACCCGGTATTGGAATTGCCCGGTTACAAGATCGGCAAGAACGGCATCGAAAAATCGCGCGAAGAAAGCTTGCGCGGTACCGCCGGTGTCAGCCGTGTTGAAGTAAATGCCTTTGGTCGCGTCATTCGAGAGCTTGCGCGCAATGAGGGCGATCCCGGCGAGGACATTCAGCTAACGCTCGACGCTGAATTGCAGCGCTTTGTGTGGCGCCGTCTCGGCGAAGAGAGCGCATCGGCGGCTTTAATTGATATTCATTCCGGCGACGTGCTGTCATTGGTTTCGTCGCCGGGCTTCGATCCGCAGGCGTTTACCGTGGGTCTTACTGGCGCTGAGTGGCGCAGCCTCACCCAGGACCGCCGCAACCCGCTTCTTAACAAAGCGATTGGCGGCCAATACCCTCCGGGATCCACCTTCAAACTGGTGGTCGCATTGGCGGCGCTCGAGACCGGCGTCATTTCCCCCGATCACAAAGTGACCTGCACTGGCAAAATCGAATTCGGCAACCGCACCTTCCATTGTTGGAAACGGATAGGGCACGGTCGGCTTGATCTGTTGTCGGCGATCCAACAATCCTGCGACATTTATTTTTACGATATTGCGCTGAAAGTGGGTGTCGATCGTATTGCGGCGATGGCCGAACGCCTTGGCCTTGGTGCGACAACGGGAATTGGCTTGCTCGGCGAGAAACCCGGATTGATACCGACGAAAGCGTGGAAGCAGGCAAGCATTGGCGAGGCCTGGCGGAAAAGCGAGACCATGATCGCAGGCATCGGACAGGGTTTCGTTCTAACCACGGCGCTACAACTTGCGGTCATGACCGCCCGTATTGCCAACGGGGGTTCGGCTGTGCAGCCGCAAATCGTGGCGCCGGTGGCGGACCAGGAACGGGCGCCAGCGCCCAGTCTCGGCATAAGTCGCGCGGCAATTAATATCGTGCTTGAGGGCATGAACCGGGTTAGCAATAGCCCGCGTGGAACGGGGTTTCGGGCGCGAATCGAAGACGCTGATTTTGCCCTCGCCGGAAAATCCGGAACCTCACAAGTGCGCCGCATTTCCAAGGCCGAACGCGAAACACGCGTGCTGCGGAACGACGAACGGGCCTGGGTCGAACGGGACCATGCGTTGTTTGTGGCCTATGCCCCCGTTAAAAAGCCGCGCTATGCGGCTGCCGTTATTGTCGAGCACGGCGGTTCCGGCTCGGGAGTAGCTGCGCCGATCGTGCGCGATATCTTATTTGAAGTTCAGCGGTTGGCCGCCGACAGGGCTGCCCGTAATCCCCTTGCCGGGACAGTGACGGAAAACAGCGCAAGCGAAGGGAGCGACGGGTAGCGGCATGAGTGTTCTCGGCGATCCTGATCCGCATCTAACGTTCGGGAAAAAACTTCGCAATAACAGCTGGGGCCTGGTCCTTTTACTGTGCGCAACGGCGGGCCTCGGATTTGCAATTCTCTATTCGGTCGCCGGCGGAAGCGTCGACCCCTGGGTCACCCGCCAGGCCGCACGATTTGCCATCGGTTTTACCTTGATGATGGGTGTGGCGTTCGTCGATATTCGATTTTGGTTGAAAGCGGCCTATCCTTTTTATGCGATTTCGCTGGTGATGCTGGTTGGAGTGGAATTGGTGGGCGTGACCGGGCAGGGCGCGCAACGCTGGGTGGATCTCGGCATTTTCAATCTGCAACCATCGGAGATGATGAAGCTCTCGCTGGTGATGGTGCTCGCACGATATTTTCATGGGCTCGCCCAGGACGAAATTGGAAAACTACGCTGGCTGATTGTTCCGACATTTTTGACCGTGGTGCCAGTGATACTGGTCTTGCGCGAACCGGATCTCGGTACGGCGATTTTGCTTCTAGCGGCAGCGGGCATGGTGGTCTGGCTGGCCGGTGCACGCTGGTGGTTGTTCGCGCTAATTCTGATTGCGGCGATCGCGTCGATTCCGATCGGATGGGAATACATGCACGGATATCAGCAGGAGCGCATCCTCACGTTCCTGAACCCGGAGCGAGATCCGCTCGGCGCCGGGTATCACATCATGCAGTCGAAAATTGCGCTTGGTTCCGGCGGCATATGGGGTAAGGGATTTTTGCTCGGCACACAAAGTCAGCTCAGTTTCCTGCCCGAAAAACAGACCGACTTTATCTTTACGACGCTGGCCGAGGAACTGGGCCTCGCCGGCGGGCTGATGTTGCTCGCCCTCTATACGGTGATCATTAGCATCGGCTTTGGCATCGCCTTCCGGTCGCTCAATCAATTCAGCCGGTTGCTGGCACTCGGCATTACCTGCACGTTTTTTCTCTATGTGTTTATCAATGTTGCCATGGTGATGGGATTGGTGCCCGTTGTCGGCGTGCCCTTGCCGCTGATTTCATATGGCGGGACCGCGATGGTGACGGTCATGCTGGGATTTGGCCTGGTGCTGAGCGTGTCGATCCACCGTGATGTGCCGATCCCCCGAAAACCGGGTCTCGACGCGCCCTAGCGGGCCTTGATTAGAAAATTACCTGCTGGAGAATGAGAAAATGAGCATTGAAAGTCACCTTCAGGCAGAGAAAGACGGCGCCTACCGCGGTCTGAAGATTTTTCTTACCTCGGGGGTGGAAACCTCGGCGGCGGCCGGCGTGTGGGACCTCACCGACGGCGTTCTTGTCGTCAACGTTTCGGCGCAAGACCGCACCCCAAGAAAGGTGGTTTCGCTCGATCACGTTGAGTTCTTGAAATTTAGATCTGCGGACGACCTTTCCTAAGCTGCCCCTTCCGCAAGAGCTTGGATTGGCCGCGCTGTCAGGCATTTCGATCGGAGCCTCAACTGCCCCTCGACAGTCGGTGCTACGGTTGCTATATGGCGCCGGTCATTGTTTGAATTCGCCCGGCTTTGTTTGATTTCGTAAGTGCGGGGTTTGAATTCAAAAGTGCGGGCGATTAGCTCAGGTGGTAGAGCAGCTGACTCTTAATCAGCGGGTCGTAGGTTCGAGTCCTACATCGCCCACCAATGATTTCGGAATTGGACTCTGAACCTGAGCAAGTTCTCATTAGCAATGTGCTGAAAATTCAGCTTGCCCAAAATCAATTGTGCGCCATGGCGGTTGCTTCGCTCGATAACGAGGAATAGAAAGTGCCGCGGTCGCGTGAGACACCCGGCGCTTACGCCCGGCGCACGTACTTTCTTGGCAAGAAAGGTCGTAACCAGCCACCGAAAGACGAACCTTGGGCCTGGATGACCCAGGAATTACTCACAAGTGATGCTTGGCGATGTCTTCCTACAAACGGACGAAAAGTCGTTGAGCGTGTGCAAATCGAACACATGAGTCACGCAGGTATTGAAAACGGAAATTTACCGGTGACGCATAAGAACTTCATTGATCACGGTGTCAC
>JAPYRS010000010.1:0-21905 GCA_029936875.1 Alphaproteobacteria bacterium
GTGGAAAGCGCGCGAAGAGTTTATTGTCGTCGAGCGGCGCCGGGAAATGAGCCCGCACCAGCCGAAGAATTTCACGAACCCGAAGATTATTGGGGAATGCGGTTTCCTGCGGTGTCACGCCCATTTGCCGGCGAACGGAAAGTTGGTCGGGGCTGCCGCCGAGAACTTTCACCTCGCCGCTGTCCGCCTCGCGAAAGCCTGTCAGCACACTGATAGCGGTTGTTTTCCCAGCGCCGTTCGGGCCGAGCAGGGCGAGAAGATCGCCTTCGTTTGCCGTTACCGTTAGGCCGTCGAGCGCTTTGGTCGCGCCGTAGCTTTTCCGGACGTCGTTTAGCGTCGCGACGGCACTCATATCGTGAGCTCCCTCCTCTTATACGGCGCATGTCGTTTCTCGCGCTTTAATTACAACAAGCCGCTACATCGAAGAATTGAAGGCGCCGCCGTCCATCAATATATTCTGGCCATTGATGTAACCGGCGTGCGCGCTACAAAGAAAAGCGCACGCCGCACCAAATTCGGCAGGATCGCCCTGCCGCCCCGCCGGACTTCGGCCGGCCCGTTCCGCCAAAACATCCTCAGCTGTTTGCCCGGTTGCCTTGCCGCGCGCCTCTGAAAGTTTGTAGAGACGATCGGTCGCGAACTCGCCGGGCAACAACCCATTGATGGTTACATTGTGTTTGCCGACTTGCCGCGCAAGGCCCGCGACAAATCCGGTGAGGCCGGTGCGTGCGCCGTTCGACAACCCGAGTTCCGGGATTGGCGATTTAACCGAGCCGGACGTGATGTTGACGATGCGGCCGAACTTCCGGTCGATCATGCCGTCGATGGTCGCTTTGATCATTTCAATTGGCGTCAGCATATTGGCGTCAATCGCAGCGATCCAGGTGTCGCGGCCCCAGTCGCGGAAATTTCCGGGCGGCGGGCCACCGGCGTTATTGACCAATATGTCGGTATCACCAGCCGCCTCAAGCACGGCGGCGCGGCCTTCTTCGGTGGTGATGTCACAGGCGATTGCTGTCACATCCACGCCGTGGGCGTCGCGGATCGCCGTGGCCGCCTTTTCCAGCGGGCCTTCGCGGCGGGCGCAGATCACCAAATCGACTCCGTCGCCGGCGAGGAACTCAGCCGAAGCCCGGCCCAATCCGGCGCTCGCCCCACAGACAATGGCGCGGCGGCCCCTGATCCCTAAATCCATGATTAATTCCTCTAATTTCTGTGGCCATCGGATGCGGCCATTTTGCGACTAATATTCTTGCGACGGTGCGCCGCATAGGATTCGCGTCGATCCCCCATTAAGATGTAGAAAACGCCGGGGCAAGTTTATTCGGCACCCGGACGGCAACACATAAGGGCGGTGGCGAGGTGTCATCGCCCATATTTTAGGCCTGTGTTTTTGGGGAGGTCACATTCGAATGTCGGTTGAGGAAGCGGGCGTAATTGACTGCCATGCACATGTTGTATTGGCGGAAACGATGGGTGCGGCCGGCTCGTACGGGCCGGAAATCGGCGACCCCGAGACCGACAAACCGTGGTTTCGGGTCGGCGACTATGTTTTGCACGGCGTCCGCTATGTCGGTAGCCCATTTATGGACCCGGACCTTCGGGTAAAGCGCATGGACGTGGCCGGAATCAGCTTTCAGGTCATCTCCCCCAATCCGCTGACCTATTTTCACTATATCCCGGCCGCCGAGGCGATCGCGTTTTGTAAAACGCACAACGACGCGATGGCGGCTGTTGTCGCCGAGCACCCGGACCGGCTCGGCGGTGTTGCGGCGCTGCCAATTCAGGACCCGATTGCGGCGCGCGATGAATTGATGCGTGCGGTTACGGACCTTGGCCTTTGGGGCGGCGGCATTGGCACGGCGACCACGCATCCCTTGGATTCGGAAGGCTTCGATACGATTTACGAGACCTTCACCGAACTGGATGTCCCGTTGTTCATGCATCCGGGGCCGGCCGGTATCGACGGCCCGCCCGGAGACGTGGCGCTCGGCCGCTTTGATCTCGATCTAATGATCGGATTTGCCGCCCAGGAATCAACTGCCGTCGCGACACTGATTTTTGGTGGTGTTCTGGAGCGCCATCCCGCTTTGGATATTTGCCTTAGCCACGGCGGCGGCATGACGCCCTTTATCGCCGGACGGCTCGCGCAAGCTGCCGTGAAACGCCCTTGGGCACCCGAATGGGTGAAGGGCGACGGGGTTCTGGAAGAAAAACTTAGCCGCCTTTGGTACGATGTCCATGTTCAGGACCCACGCGCGCTCGACCTGCTGATTCGTGTGGTGGGCATGGATCAACTGGTCTACGGAACAAACTTCGCGGGCTGGGATCAACCAAGGGAAGTTGAGGTTGGGCCGATGGCCGGTGACCTCGCGGACAATGCGCGGCGACTTTTGCGAAAGGGCTGAAGGTCAGATTCAGTGATCGGAATGGTGAGGCTATGAGCGAACATACATTGATCAAGAACGGTTCGGTATTTGACGGCACCGGAAGTGCCGCAGCACCTGCCGCCGTTCTGATCTCAGGCGAACACATAACCGCCACCGGCGCGGATGCCGTGACACAGGCGAAGTCGCTAAATGATGTGGCCTCGTTTGATGCAACCGGCATGACCGTGATGCCGGGCCTGATCGACGCCCATTGCCACATCACGTTTGACGAAGTGTCGTCGAACGACGAATTGTTTTTTCACCGCGACCGCCCCGGACTTGCCGCACTGATCGCCGGCACCAATGCAAAACGGGTTTTGCAGGCGGGCGTCACCGGCATGTTCGACGCCGACGGCATCTTTGAGCTCGGCTATGACATTCGGGACGCGATCAACGCCGGTGTCATTGAAGGCCCGCGCATGAAAACCGGCGGCTACGCGTTACTCACTTCGGTTGGCGGCACGGCGGGGGGGCTTGTCCCCGATAGCGGAATCATCGGTTACGGCAAGATCGTCCGAACCCGCGATGAAATCATCATCGAAGTGCGGCGCCAAATTAAGGCAGGCACCGACTGGATAAAAGTTCATGTGACCGGACTGGTGCCGGGACAAAAAAAACACGGCGAACTGCAGGTCTGGTCGGATGAGGAATTGCAAACGGTGTGCGACGCCGCCCATGATCTCGGCATCCCCGTGGTTGGCCATTGCCGCGGTGCCATTGCCACACGCAATTGCGCCAAAGCCGGGTTCGACATGATTTTGCACGCAACCTTGATGGACGACGAAGCGCTCGATGCGGTCGTCAAAGCAAACGTGCCGATTGTGCCGACGTTCACGTTCCAGGCGAACCTGATCGACTACGGCAAACTTGTCGGCGCCAACGAAGCGATCCAGGACCTGTTTCGCCGCGAAATCGACGACAGCGCCGGAAAACTGCGCGAGGCGTTCGATGCCGGTGTACCGCTGTTATGCGGCTCCGAATCCGGATTTTCGGTGACGCCCTACGGCGAATGGCATTGGAAAGAGCTTGAGGTTTTTGTCAAAAACATTGGCCTTAGCCCAGAGCAGGCCTTGCGTTCAGCCACATATGAAGGTGCCCGCGTTCTCGACCTTGAAGGTGAAGTCGGCGAAATCGCCGCCGGTAAGCTCGCCGACCTGATCGTGATCGACGGCGACCCGACCAAAGACGTCACGATCTTGGGCCACCGCGACAAGTTCAAGATGGTGATGAAGGGTGGGCGGCCGGTCGACCTTGATGATCGCCTACCGCCACACGGCCACATTTCCGGCTGGCGGGTTAACGATTACGGCCGGATTATCGACCGCGACCTTGTCGCTGAAAATTCTTAAGTCAAAAGACGAGTTGAGGAGAGACGTCATGCCGACGGTTACCATCGACAACATGAAAGAAGCGAACGAGACGCTTCGCAATCAGGATTTGCGCCAGGCCCTTTACGATGAAGGCGCGATCTTGATGGACAAGGTGCTGGTCAATCTGCACGGCGACGAACATAAAGATCGGCGTCGGGCCGAGAGCAAAATTTTTCGCCGCGACTTTTTTCGCTGGTACGAACGGGAAGTCTTTCCCGTCACACTGAAAGATACCATCGGCCCCTATTTGAAAGCCGGCAAGACCGACATCATGGATTTCGGTTACCGGGTGATGGTCAATCTGACCGCAGATTTTTCCGGTATCGACCGGCCGCGGGGGACCCCCGAAGAGACCGAAGATCTTCTGTACTACATGCGGACATTTGGTAAGGCCGCGACCCTTGGTCAGGTGCGCGACGGCGACAAAAACGCGATCAAAAAAGAGATCAGCGACGCACTGAAAGTATTCGACAGAACATATTTTACACCCTCGATGGAACGGCGCCTCAAACTGATCGAACAGTTCAAGGCCGGCAAAATCGAAGAGAACGAATTGCCGCGCGATGTCTTTGTCGAATTGTTGCGGGCGCAAGACGAAAAACCAATGGACCGCGATGTGCTGATGAAAGAAATCGCATTTTTTCTTTTGGCCGGCGCATTTACGTCAATCCATACGATGTCGCACACCATGTTCGAATTGCTGAAATGGTCGGATAGCCATCCAGAAGACGGCGGGCGCATGAAATCGGACCCGATTTTTTTGCAGCATTGTGTCCACGAAGCGATGCGGCTTCACCCGTCGAGCCCGACAGCGGCGCGGCGTGCGACCTGCCCGATGCAACTGTCGACAGGGCAGAATGTCGGCGAAGAAGACCTGATCAGCGTCGACCTGATGGCCGCCAACCGCGACAAAAGTGTGTTCGGCGATGACGCGGCAGAATTCAACCCGCACCGGGAATTACCGAAAGGCGTAAACCCCTACGGAATTTCATTTGGCATGGGCATGCACGCCTGCATCGGCATCAATCTTGCCGCCGGGATGTTGCCGCGCGGCAACCCCGATCCGGACGAGCACCAATATGGGATCGTCACCCTGATCGCGAAGGAATTGCTAGAAAACAATGTCCGCCATGATCCAAACGATCCGCCGGTGCAGGACACCAGCACGGTCCGCAATCACTTCGCCAAATACCCTGTTCTGTTGGGCTAGGTTCGCTTTCATTAAATGAGTACCGAAACAGTCAATACCTTCCACGACGCGGAAACCGTGTTGCGGAATCCAGATCTCGCGCAGTCGCTGTACGACGAAGGCGCGGTGATAATGGCGGACACGCTTCTGGTGCTGCACGGGGAGCAGCACAAAACCCGCCTGAAACAGGAGATGCGGGTCTTTCGGCGGAACTTTCTGCGGTATTACGAATCGGAAGTCTTCCCGCGGACGCTGGCAGAGACGCTTGAGCCCTTCGAGGCCTTGGGCCACGCCGACCTGATGGAACTTGGCTATCTCGCGACGCTGAACCTGAGCGCGGATTTCGCCGGCATCGACCGTATGGAGCGAAATACCGAAGAATCCAGTCGGCTTCTTAAACTGGTGAAGGTTTTTGCCGAAGGTGCCACACTGGTTCATTCAACCCGTGACAAAGACGTCGTCCGCAGCGAGGTACGGGACGCACTCAAGGAATTCGAGGGAAGTTTTCTCAAGGATTCGATCGCGCGACGGAAAGGTTTGATTGCAAAGCATCGCGCCGGAAAAATATCTGAAGATGACCTGCCGCGCGATATCCTGACCGAATTATTGTCGAGTGATCCGGCGCAACAATTGCCGCCTGAGGTCCTGACGCGGGAGATCGCATTTTTTCTACAGGCCGGCGCCCATAGCACGGGGAATGCCACATCTCACGCATTTCACGACCTGACCGAATGGGCAAAGGCCCATCCCGAAGACGGTGCACGTTATTTGCCCGATCCGATCTTTTTGCAGCATTGCGTGCATGAGGCGCTCCGGCTCCACCCGGCGAGCCCGGTTTCCTGGCGGCGGCCGGTTTGCCCGGTCGATCTGCCGGACGGAAGGACGGCGACGCCCGACCGCCAAGTCGAAATCGATCTTTGGGCGGCCAACCGTGACCCGGAAATATTTGGCGCTGATGCCGACGTCTTTAACCCGCACCGGAAATTGCCCGACGGCGTCAACGCGTTTGGCCTGACGTTTGGCACCGGGTTTCATTCCTGCCTGGGACGCGACCTTGACGGCGGCGCAATCCCGACGGAAAAGTCGACGCCGAAAACCCATCGCCTCGGCATCGTCACCCTATTTGTTCAAGCCCTGTTGCAACGCGGCGCGCGCCCGGACCCGGATCAACCCCCGGAACCGGCGAGCCATACCGCGCGACCCAACTGGGGCGTCTATCCAATTCTTTTCGGGAGTAAATAATGAGGTCAGCAATTGTCACTGGCGGTGCCGGTGGACTTGGTGCGGGCATTAGCGCGCGCCTCTCTGAGGCCGGCTACCGTGTTGGTGTCGCTGATCTTAAACGGGAAAGCGCCGAGCCAATTGCGTCTGAGATTAAAAACGCCGTCGCGCTTGAAGTTGATGTGACATCGGAGGCTTCGGTCGATGCGATGCTGGCTGAATTCGGCGATGTCCCCGATGTGTTGGTCAACAACGCAGGCATCGCGCGCTTCAAACCGCTGATGGATCAGACCGCCGAGGATTTTCAAGCCGTCGTGAACGTCAATCTGGTTGCCTGTTTCACGGTCGGGCGCGCGGCCGCACGCGGTATGGCCAAACGCGGAAGTGGCGTCATCATCAACATCACTTCGATTAACGGCATTGTGCCGGCATCCGGCGTCGGCGCCTATCCGGCGGCGAAGGCAGGTTTGGTTTCGTTGACCAAGAACATGGCGGTCGAATGGGGGCCCCTTGGAATCCGGGTCAATTCGATTGCGCCCGGATTTATTGATTCCGGCATGTCCGCGCCCTTTTTCAAAGAACGAGCGATCCGGGAGATGCGCGGCGGCAAAGTACCGGTTCAGCGTCTTGGCCTCGCCGCCGACATCGCCAATGCGGTCGCGTTTCTGGTTTCGGACGAGGCAAGTTATGTGAGCGGCCATGATCTGGTGGTTGACGGCGCGATCACGCCGAGCCTTCTTTCCCACCTGCCGCGCGAAGTAAAAGACATCTGACGTTTTGACTGATCCCGTACGCAACCTGATATTGACCGGCGGTGTATCGCACCCGTTTGACACGGCGTCCGTCGCGCTAGCCGATCTGTTGCAGAACCACGGCATCACATCGACCATTACCGAAGACATCGACGCTGGGCTACGCCAACTCAACGCGGGTGAATACGACCTGCTAACGGTCTATGCGCTGCGCTGGCCGATGACCAACCATGAGCGATTTGCCGAAGGGCGACCGCGCTGGGGCTACGAGATACCGCAGACGAGCCGGGACGCGATCACAGATTTTGTTGGCAATGGTGGCCCGCTTTTGGGCCTGCACACGGCGGCAATCTGCTTTGACGATTGGCCGGAATGGCGGGACGTACTTGGCGCAACTTGGAAGTGGGACAAATCGAGCCATCCGCCATATGGCCCGGTTGCCGCCAGGTTTGAGGCGACCGATCATCCCATCACCCGGGACCTGCCTGACTTTGACCTCGCCGATGAAGTCTATGGCGATCTCGAATTTGCGCCCGGTATCGAGCCCTTGATGCAGGCCCGCGCGTTGAGCGGCGATCACCCGTGGTTCCCGCTATTGTGGGCGCGTAATTTTGGCAAAGGCCGTGTTGCCTTTGACGGGCTTGGCCACGATGTCGAATCCATAAATCACCCGGTTCATCGCCGGATCATCGGACGGGCGGCGCTTTGGGCGCTGGGCCGCACTGAAGAGGAGCTAGCAACACTATGATGCGCGATTACGACAAGATGTCATTGTTGATCACCGGCGGCGGATCCGGCCTCGGTGAGGGCGCGGCCCGGTATTTCACCGACCGCGGCGCGAAGGTAACCATCTGCGGCAGACGTGAAGAAAAAGTTCGTGCGGTGCAGGAATCAATTGGCGACAAATGCCATGCCCTGGTTGCCGATGTCGCGATTGCCGCCGACCGCACCCGCATGATCGACGAAACGGTGGAATTTGGCGGTGGCCTCGATGCGCTGCTCAATAACGCCGCCAATATGTACCGCGGCGCGATAACCGAACTTGAAGAAGACAAGCTGAACGAAATATTTCACGTCAACGTTGTCGCTGGCATGTTGCTAACCGGGCTTGCCGTACCGCATCTCGAAAAACGCGGCGGCGCAATCATCTTCATCGGCTCCGGTCATACCCGGCGCGCTTACCCCGGCGCGTCGCCGTACGCTGCCACCAAAGGCGCTGTTGAAGTCCTGACCAAAGTGATTGCGTCGGAACTCGGACCCAAGAAAATCCGCGTCGGTTGCGTGGTCCCCGGGGCGGTGCCGACAGAACTCAATATTCGTGCAGGCCTGTTTACGCAGGAGGAACACGATGTCCGCATGGACGCGATCGCGCCGTTCCATGTTTTGGGCCGGGTCGGCACGCCGGAAGAAATTTCGGAAGCGATCGATTATTTGATCAGGGCTGAATGGACCACCGGCGAGTCGATTGTCGTCGACGGCGGACTTGCTCTTGGTATGGCGCCCTTCTAGCGCACCTGAACCCGCGCGGTTCTAATAAGTTTCGGCGGCATATGATTCTGCGCCCCTTTGGGGCGACTCATTATTAGGGCCGCGCCTGTTTCCAGGCGCGGCCCTATTTTTATTATTCGTTACGCGTTAGTCGACTGAGATCCAGTCGCCATCTCTGATGACCAGAACGGATGCCCCGAAGTTGGGAATCCGGTCCGCACCAATAGTGAAGCGGCCGAAGCCCAATGGTACTGACAGATCCTTGATCCGCAGCATCGCCCGGCGGATCGAATCACGTGTCGGATCGTCACCGGCATTGCTAATTGCCGCTGCTGCGACAAGGCCCATCGTGTAGCCAACAGCCGCCCAAAGTTTGGGCTCCTCACCGTGTGCCGCTTTGTAGCGATCGATAAATGCCTTGGCATCTGCGTGCACACCGGTCGGCAGGAATTCGGTCGGGAGGTAAGTCCCATTAACCGCAGAACCGCCAGCCTTGAGATAGTTGACTGAGGCCATTCCCGTATTACCGATCAGGATTACGTCAGACGAGAGACCCGCCTGCTTTGCCTGAATAATGATGTTGGCGCCCTGCTCCGGAGGAGTGGACAGGAACAGGCAATCCGGATTGGCATTGACGATCTTTGTTGCCATTGCCGTGAAGTCCGTGTCGCTCGACAGGATCGACTCGTCAGCAACCACCCCCGACCCGTGATCGTTAAGGTAATTCACAAAGGCATTTTTCTGAATGATGTAGCCTTCGTTATCCCGAATGGTGACCGAGAAGCACTTCTTTACCTTTAACGTATCGACCGCGTACTCACCCATAACCGCCATGTAGTTGTCGGCGATACCGGTAACTTTGAAGATCCAAGGACCAGCGTCCAGAGCCTTCGGAGATGTTGCCGTGGTGAACATCGTAATCTTGTGATCGACGGCGACCGGACCGGTTGCCATCGCTTCACTGGTCGCGATCGGGCCAATGATCATCAGGATGTCCTTGCGAGCACCCATGCGATTGATCAGGCTGATCGCTTCGTCTTTTTCAGAAGCATTATCCTGAAAGATGACGTTGATGGTGTTGTTTCCGAAGATGCCGGCTTTGGCCCGTTCGGCGAGCGCCATGTCGATGCCGTCCTTGAGCGGTGTGCCCACGAAAGCATATTTACCGGTTGTGGAAATCACGACCGCAATGTTGAGTTCTTTGGCAACTGTCGGCGCTACCAGTGCTGCAACCATCAGCAACGGAAGCAACGCCTTGCCCACAATAAATTTCACGATACCCATCTATTTTCCTCCAGATAATGGACTGATGATGAATTTTATTCGGATCACACGTTTCATTCCGATTGTGCGCCGAGGCCGAGATAGTGCGCAAGTACATCCGGATCTTCGGACAAAACCCGGCTTTCCCCTTCGTGGACGATCCGGCCCTGTTCAAGAACATAAGCGCGGTTTGTCACATTTAGGGCCTGGCGGGCATTCTGCTCCACCAGAAGAATAGTCAATCCTGTTTTATTGAGTGCCTGAAGTGTGTCGAACACTTTTTGTACCAGTAACGGCGCGAGGCCGAGGCTCGGCTCATCAAGTAGCAAAAGTCGCGGCGCACCCATCAGGGCGCGGCCAATCGCCAGCATCTGTTGCTCGCCACCTGACAGCGAGCCTGCGCGCTGGCTCTTGCGTTCATGCAGGACCGGAAACATGTCATGGACCTGGTCGATGGTGTAGGTCGGCGCCCGGCCCGACAGTGCCGTTTGGCCCAGCTGAAGATTTTCCAGCACGGTCAGTTCCGGCAGGATTTGACGCCCTTCCGGCACCTGCAACAGACCGGACTGCGATATTTTCCACGGCCTGACACTCGCGATATTGACCCCTTCGAGGTCGATCGAACCCGAGACCGGTTTCACGATGCCGCTGATGCAATTGAGCAATGTCGATTTGCCGGCGCCGTTGGCGCCGATCAGGGCAACCATCTCGCCTTTCTGGACGGTGAGTGAAACGTCGTGGAGCGCTTTAATTCCGCTATAGGAAGCCGCGATATTTTTGAGTTCCAGCATCGCCCTCAGCTTCCGAGATAAGCCGTGATGACGGCTGGGTTCTTGATCACTTCGTCAGGCGTGCCGGACGCAATCAAGCGCCCACTGTCGAGCACATAGACGAAGTCGCAAAGGCCAAAGACGAAACGCATATTGTGTTCAATTAGCAGCACCGCCATGCCGCCCTTCGCCAGACCCGAAAAGATCGTGCCGAGTTCGCCCGATTCGACTTCGTTCATGCCGGCGACCGGTTCGTCCAACAGCAAAAGTTCCGGCGCCATCGCCAAGGCCCGCATCATTTCGACGCGGCGCTGATGGCCGTATGAAAGGTCGCCTGCGGGATGGTCATGGAACGCGCTCATCTCGAACCGATCGATCATTTCGAGCGCCTGACGGCGGACTTTGGCAGTCTCGCGGCGTGAACTTGGTAATCCCAATAGGGACGCAAGAATCGAGGCCTTTTCGTGGCGGTGAAATCCGCCCATGACGTTTTCGGTTACTGTCGATTCGGAGAGCAGACGAATATTCTGATAGGTGCGGGAGATGCCGAGCGCCGCCGCATCATGTGCGCCGACATGCGTGATGTCGTGAGTACCGAACTTGATCGCGCCCGAGGTCACACTGAGCATGCCACTGATCATGTTGACGACTGTGGTTTTGCCGGCACCATTGGGACCGATCAGCCCGGTGATGCGACCCTGCGGGACTTCCATGTGAAGGTCGGCAACCGCGTGGACGCCACCAAAATCCTTGCCGATATTATTGAGGACCAGCGCACTCATGCGGCGTTCCTTACCTGTTGCCGGGCTTCTTGACGGGCGAGCTTGCGCTTCTTGAGGTAAGCAAGACCGGTGTCGGCAACGCCGGCAGGCATAAAGGCAATGGTAAGCATGAGGACGATGCCGTAACCGATATTCCGGAACTGGCCCAGTTCGCGACTGAGTTCCGGCAACAAGATCAAGATGATGGTGCCGATGATCGGGCCAAGGACACCGCGGCGTCCGCCGAGAATGACAAACGAAAGCGCCGCAATCAGGAAGCTGAAGCCGAACTCATTTGGCTCCAGATTGTAACTATGAAAGGCCGTCAGGGCGCCGAAATAACCGGCGATGCCACCGGACAGCGAAAAGGCCAAAATTTGATAGTACGTGACGTTGATGCCAAGCGAGCTCGCCACCGCTTCGTCCTGGCGCATCGCCTCAAACACCCGGCCGAGGCGCGAGCGGTTGAGCGAGACCATCAGATAGATCAGAACGATGACCGAGATGAGGAGTACCGGGGTGCCGATACTTTTGGGCACGCTAAGGCCGAGTGCGCCTTCGGTCAGGCCCTCGGCAAAGAGATTGACCGATACCACGATCTGCACGAAAGCAATGGTGGCAATGGCCTGGTAAACGCCGCGAAGCCGCGCCAGCGGCAGCGCCAGTAAAAAGCCGGTTCCGATGCCAAATACTGTTCCAATAAAAATTGAGATCGGCACCGGGAACCCGAATTTCGCCATCAAAATACCGGCGGTGTAGGCGCCGATGGCCGAGAAGGCCGCGTTGGCCACCGAGAAGACACCGGCGCGCAGCACAATCCACTGGCTGAAGGCATAACCGATGCCGAGCAGCATGAAATCGAGGACCGGCTCGTTGGCAATGTAGAATTGAATCATCGTTGGGATCTCAAGACGCCCGCAGCCGCCTTACCAAACAAACCGTTAGGCCGAACAATCAAAATAACAAAAATTGTCGAATAGATAATGGCGTCGGTGAGGCCGGTCGGCAGATAGGCAACGCTCAGTGTCTGGATCATGCCGAACAACAGGCCTGCGACCATGGCGCCGACGATGCTGCCCATGCCGCCGAGAATACAGATGGCAAAAGCCGCAAGCAGGAACGGCTCGCCCATCATGAAGTGGATCGAGCCAAAGGCGAGGCCGATCAGGACACCGGAGGCACCGGCGAGCGCGCCGGAAATAAAGAAGGTTTGAAAGTAAATGATATTCGGATTGACGCCGAGCAACACGGCGGCGCGTTCGTTGCCGGCGACGGCACGAACCTGACGACCGTGGCGCGTGCGCATCAGGTAATACATCAGCGCGGCCATCAGCGCCAAAGCCATTACCGCCATGAACATCTGCAACAGGGAGACACGAATTCCGGCGATCTGGAAAATGACGATCGGGAAGGTTTCAAACGGAAAGCGAAGAATTTCTGTGTTCGAAATTTTCTGGGCAATCGAAATAATGATGAGATTGGCGCCGATCGACGAGATGATTGCGCCGAATTCAGATTCACCCGTATTGCGGAGCGGCCGGAAAGCCGTGAACTCGATGAACACCGAGACCAGCCCGCCGCCGAGAATGGCGAGGATCATGGCGACCGGCAACGGTAGTCCCAACAAGACCGAATAAAGCCCGATAAAAGCGCCGGTCATCAAAACCGCGCCGTGGGCCAGATTCAGAATTTTGTGAATGCCGAAAACCAGCGAAAATCCGAGTGCAAATAGAGAATAGACGCCGCCAACGACGAGACCGTTCAGAATTTGTTGCGCTAGCATTTCAAAAACCCGCGTTTCGCTTCAATTTCTCACACCCCAAAACAGATCAGCCCAAGGCAATGCCTGCGGCCCATCGATCATTATTCATTGTTGTGGAAAGAGCCGCGCCCTGAAGTTGTCTCGCTGAGACTGGTTGCGGCCCGATCGGTATCCTCGCCAAATTCTGGCGAAATATACTCAAGTTCGGAATCTCCCCTCCACCCGGACTCTCCGGTCCGTTGCGGGCGTACGGATAGCATACCTTGTTAGCTCGTCAAAGGCCGGAACCGGACCGATTCGGTACCAGATCAGGCCCGCCGGGTGGGCAAATAATTGAGATCAGGATCGAGGGCGGCGCGGGAAATTGGGGTATCAGGGAAGCGGTGGAAACCTCACGCGAGTACCAGCCTCCACATTGATACAACTAGAAATTGTGGAAGACAATGCGTATTTCAACCGCGGCACATTTTTCGATGTGGCTTTACACCGGCATTCTGATGCGGTGATCGCGGGCGCATATGCGCATTCCGAGGTCGTCGTGATTGTTCCGGCGGCCTTTTTTGTTGTCCGGGGCGCGGCACGTAAATGATAGGAGCTATCCATGATGACCCAGATAGTCGTCCTGGCAATTGGATTTATGACCTTTGTTGGCTTGTCCATCGTTGTCCGGGAGCTGCCGCATTTTGCACGGGTCTTTGATGCGACGCCCTTTGAAATTACGCTGATATTTGCGATTTCAGCGATTGCCAGCGCCGTGGCCCAACCGTTCTGGGGGCGGATCAGTGATCGGGTCGGTCGAAAATGGGTAATGGCAATTTCACTGGTTGCGGCGGCAATCGCCGTTGCCTGGACCGGTTTGGCCTCGTCGTTAGGTGAGATTTATGCCGCCCGGGTTCTGGCCGGTCTCGCCGGGGGCCTGATACCTGCCCTGTTCGCGACCATCGCTGATGTGACGTCCGAGGAAAAACGGACTGCCGCTATCGGCAGACTGACGGCGGCGTTTTCCGCTGGGTTCATTATGGGTCCGGTGATCGGCGGATTTCTCACCGAGGGCCTGAGCGCAGAACCGAATTTCGGCCTGCCATTTTTTGCTTCAGGCGGCGTATTTCTGGTGCTGGGATTGCTGACGATCGTCATATTACCGGATACCCGCCCCGCGAGGTCCGTCGCAGGCCCGACCGCCGACAAGGCTGGATTCTTTGAACGTATGAGGCGTCATAGGGATGTGCGCTTTGTGGTGCCCGCGCTTGCGGGCGCCGCCGTGCAATTTGGATCTGCCGGAACCAGCGCGGTGTTCGCGCTTTGGGCGTTGGAAAAATTCGGCTGGGGCGTCACACAAATCGCTTGGGTGCTCACCTACATGTCGGTGCTGGTCACGTTCATGCACGGTTTCGGTGCGGGATGGCTGAGTCGCAAGATTGGCGACGAACGGGCGCTGGCCGCCGCCATGTTCGGTATCGTCATCGCGTTTGCAGTGATCGCCGCGCTCGATTCGCCGCTGCAACTTTATTTGGTTCTGGTGGTTGCTGCCTTTGGTCACGGGATTGGGCGGACAGTTTCGATATCGCTCGTCTCCATTTATGCAAAACCGGAAAACCGCGGCGAAACACTCGGCCTCGCCAACGGTCTTACAGCCATTGCTGCCGCCGGCGGCCCTCTTCTCGCCGGTTGGCTATTTGGTATTGCAGGGCTCAACGCGCCGTTCGTGATGGTCGCCTGTGTGGCGACTGTGGTTTTTCTGGTCGTCTTCATTGTTCTGCGGCCCAAAAGCACATCGGACGCGTAACGCACAAAAAAGGGGAGTGGTTAACCACCCCCCTTAATTTTTGGCCCTGCTCGGCGCTTTGTTCGATCGTTATTCCTTAAAGGCGACCAGCACGTACCAGGCGCCGGTACCCTTGGCGAATTTGTCGTCGTCGGTCGGCTGAATCAGTGGCGCCATTTCTTCGAGAATTTCGTTCTTCGAAAAACCGGCCCCCAAGGCAACATCGACAAGATTCATCTCGTGCATCGGCCCCCAGAACGGTTCGTTGTTGTTGTGGGTGTCCCAGTCGCGCTGAAATTCCACGAATAGATCATCATGTTTATGGTACGGCGGCTGTTCGACATGAAGCATCATCCCGCCCGGCTTCAGCAGGCGGTAGTTTTCTTTGACGATATTGTGGACCGCCCTTTTCGACGTCTCGTGCAGGAACATGGTCGAGACGATGAAATCAAAACTCTCGTCTTCATAATTGGTGTGTTCCGCATTCTGCTGCGAGAAATTAACCGCGACGCCCATATCTTCCGCACGGCCATGGGCATAACGCAGAACCGGCGCACCGATATCAATGCCGGTTACTTCTGCATCCGGCCACACCTCTTTGAACGGCAATGTGTTTTGGCCGATGGTGCAGCCTTCATCGAGAATTCTTGTCGGTGTGAAATCCGGAAACCGTTCCTGCATATAGCCGATCACCGAATAGGCGGCACCGTCGTTGGCCGGCCCGAGTTTGCCGTTGGTAATAATGTATATGCCGGCGATGTCGTACATCGCGCCAGCGGTGACATCGTCCTTGGAATGCTCGGTGTGGAAGCCACCGGACATCCAATGCATGTCCCAAGACGTCTGGTATTTGGGCAGTTTAAATTCCGGATCAAGATCGAGCGACCCCATGGGACGGGCCGGTGGTGTGGCACGCTCCTTCAACAGATCCATCTGTTTTTCCACTGTACGCGCGTTGTCGTAATTGAAGGCTTCCTGCACATGAACGCGCAGATGACTCCAGTATTTGAAGTAGGGGTTCTTCAACATCGATTTCCGAATTTCGTGCCGGGTTTCGGGCTCGCGATTATGTTCGCGAACAAAATCCGGTTTCACACGCTGGTCATAGACGTTGCGGTGGCCTTCCATGGCTTCGCTGCCGAGGTGGCGGAACAGGCTCATGTTGAAGTCGATGCGTGAGCCCTCATCGTGGTTCACGTCGGCACTGAGGCCGTGCCGTTCAAATCCGTGCCAGGTTGCTTCGGCTTGCGTCATATCGATAACTCCCCAAAATTTGGACCGGCATCCTAGCAGATCGCCGCTCAACGAAGAAAGGCCCAGGCTCTTTCCAAACACCTTCACCGCAAAGGGCTTGTGCAAACGTGGCGCCTGAGGTTCTCTCCAGCGCGGCGAAAGTGTTGGACCGATAGTAGAAAGCGAAAACAATGTATCTCTGGTTAATCGTCGGTTTGAGCGCAGGCGCCGGCGCCCTGATTGCAATTCAGGGGCCGATCAATGCGGAGCTGAGCCGGGTCGTCCAGCACCCGATCACGGCGGCGGCAATTTCGGCGTCGATTACGGCGGTTGGTCTGATCACGATTACCATTTTGATGCGCACGCCAATGCCGCTGGCAGATCGTTTGTTCGCGGCACCCTGGTACATCCTGGTTGGCGGCGGTGTGATCGGCATTTACGGCGTCTTTGCGCTGCTCGCGTTCACGCCGATTTTGGGGGCGACCGCCTTTATTGGATCATTGGTCGCCGGGATGATGATTGCCTCACTGTTCGTCGATCACTTCGGATTCATCGGCATGGACGTTCATCCAATCAACCTGTGGCGGCTTCTCGGCGTCGTGCTTCTTGCAGGTGGCGTTTTTCTGATCAGAAAATTTTAAAGACGGATTCCGGGCGTCAAAAGCCGACGTCGCCCGCCGTACCCGGCAGCCACGTGACAAGTTCCGGGACCAAAGCGATCAACACGACGAACGCCGCCATAATCAAAAAGAACGGAAACGACGCCTTGGTTATGCGGCCGATTGAATCACCGGTAAGCCCCTGGACCACGAATAAGTTGAAGCCAACCGGCGGTGTGATCTGCGACATCTCGACGACGATGACGAGGAAGACGCCAAACCAGATCGGGTCAAACCCGGCGGCGATGACCAGCGGAAAGGTGATCGGCAGCGTCATGACGATTGCCGACAAGCCATCGAGAACGGTGCCGAGGATCGCGTAAAACACCAGCAGCACAACAATCAATCCGAATGGCCCAAGCCCAAGCGCAGAAATTCCGTCGGCGACCGCACTCGGCACGCCAAGAAACGCCATCGCTTTCGAGAGAAACAAGGCGCCGGAAAGAATCAGCGCGATCATACTGGTGGTTTTGATTGCGCCCAGCAGCGCCAGTTTGATGGTGTTGAAATTGAGTGCGCGCTGCAGCGCCGCAATAATAAGTGCGCCGAAAACACCAACCGTCGCCGACTCGGACGGCCCGGCATATCCCATGTACATCGAACCCAACACCATCCCGATCAGGAACACGACCGGCAGCAGTTGCATGGCACCGCGGAAGCGGTCCTTCCAGGTGAAGGTTTCAGTGCCTTGCGGCGTCAGTTCTTTATTCAAGGACGCGCGAATGCCGATATAGACCATATAGGCGAGCGCCATCAGGGCCCCTGGTATGATGCCTGCGATGAAAAGTTGCAGGATCGAAACCTTGGTGAGAACACCGTAGATAATCAAAATAATGCTCGGCGGAATCAGCAGCCCGAGTGTGCCGGCACCGGCAAGCGAGCCAATCGCGAGATCGCGGTTGTAACCGCGCTTGAACAGTTCGGTCAGCGTGATGCGCCCGACAGTTGCCGTCGTCGCCGCGCTCGATCCGGAAGCGGCTGCAAAAACCGCGCAGCCCAAAATGTTCACGTGCATCAAACGGCCCGGCAATCGCGTTGTCCACGGCGAGAGGCCGGTGAACAGCATTTCTGAAAGCTTCGTGTGAAACAGCAGCTCGCCCATCAATATGAACAGCGGCAGGGCAATCAGTTCGGGGCTGGTCATGCTGCCCCAGATATCGGTCGCCAGGAATTTGTCGACCGGCATGTTCTTGAAAACTTCCAGCCCGACAATGCCGACCGACATCAGCGAAAGGCCGACCCAGACTGTCGCCCCGAGGGTGGCGATCAACATGATGACGACGGTAGCGACAGCGGCGCTCATAAACTTGTTTCCTCGAGGCCTGCGCCCGCTTTCGACGATTCCGTCGGCTCATTAATGACAATACGAATGAGGCGCGCCAACAGCGCGAGAGAAATCAGGGCAATGCCAATCGCCAGCGCGGTCTGCGGCCAGGCAAGTGGCGTTTCACTGGGATAAAAAGAACGAGACCCGCGTTCATAGGTTGTCGCGGTGAAAACAATGATCGCGCGACTGAGATAAAGGGAAACGCCGAGTGCAAACGTAGTCGCAACGAAATCGACGATGCGGCGCGATTTCGGTTTAAGCACTTCGAACAAAAGCGTCACACGAATATGGCCGCCGTCGCGAAGCGCCCAGGAGCTGCCCAAAAACATGGTCATCGCCAGCATGTACCGCGAAAATTCGAAGGCGATGGGAATGCTGTGGTTGAAAAGACCCCGCGAAGCAATCTCGATCATGCCAAGAATCGCCATCAGCACGAGAAGGAAACACGCAACATAGGCGGCCCAAAGGCACACCGCATCAATGGCGCGAAGTAGTTTCTGTATCATTGGGAATTAATCTGAACGCTGAAATCAAAGGGGACGGCTACCTGACCGCCCCCTCTGTATTTTTTACTTACCCATATCCGCAAGGAACTTGTCGAGGATCGGTTTTGAGCCGTCTACCGTATCGGTAAACGCACCCCAAAACTCTTTACCCGATTTTTGAAGAGCGGCGAGGAAGTCGGCGGCAGGTGCGCCAACGGTCATGCCGTTCTCTTTAAGTTTTGCGTACATGATCGTGTCTTCGCCACGGGCGACGTCCCAGAACTGCGGTTCCAGTTCTGCGGCAAGGCCCATGATCGCTTTCTGATCAGCGGCGCTGATCGCATTCCACGCGTCCATATTGATGGTGACCTCGTTAAGCGCCCAAAGGTGGTTGGTCTGATAGGTGTGCTTCAAAAATTCCCAATACTTCTGCGCAACGGCCGTTGTTGCCGAAGTCATAACCGCGTCGAGACCACCGGCGGCAAGAATGGGAACAATGTCGGGGCTGCTGATCAACGCGGGTGACATGCCGATCGCAGTCATCAGCTCAGTACTGGTTTTGTTGTAGGTCCGAATTCTCATCCCATCGATATCGCCGAGATTATGAACTTCGGTTTTGGTGAAAATGTTCTGGCTCGGCCACGGAACCATGTAGATCAACTTCTGATTGTTGCGCTCAAATGCGGCTGCGTAGAGCGGCCGAATTCTGGAAACAAAATCTTCAAGTTCATCAAAGTTATTGATGAGAAAGGGCAGCGCTTCAAACCCAAGCAAGGGCTCTTCGCCAGTTTGCTGGAAGCCAGCCATTTCCGCCATCGGCACGATGCCGTCAGATACCGCACGAAGTGATTCCGGACCCTTGATCCCGAGCGAGCCACCGGCGTGCACGGTGACTTCAATACGCCCGTCGGTGACGCGGCCTATTTCTGCCGCGAAACGAATGAGGTTTTTGGTGTGATACTCAGAAGGACCCCACGGAACGGATGCGTCCCATTTGGTCTGTGCTGACGCGACGCCCGCGAGCAGCAATGCTGAAGAAAACGCGGCGACGATCCCGATGCCACGCACAAATCCTGTACCCATAATTATCAACTCCTCCCAAAATTATTATTGACCCTAATCAAATTCTGATGGGCCTGGCGAACCGTAAGGCCCGATCCAACTGGACTATAACACGGTAATGGAGAGGCGAGTCCCGCTCGAACGACAGTGAGAGGGCTTTGTCCCTTTTCGGGAGGTAGAAAGCTGGTCTCCGCAATTGGCCCTGAATTATTCCAACCAATGCGTGCGACTTTTTGCCACACCCGGTGGTCGGGCTGGCAAAATTCCGAACGTCCGGCGGTGTGGGGCGGCGACGTTGCCGATATCCTGAAACCGATTGCAGCCGGTGGAGGGTTCACGGAAGCCCAATACCGCGAAGCAATGGATGTCCACCGGCCAACCCTGCAGGCGCTCTACCGCAATTATTTCACCGAAAATAATCTGTCAGCGGTGGTCTATCCGACCACGCCGATTGTCGCCGAGCCGATCGACCCGAAACAGCGTGGTCATGATCAAGGCGACGCCGCACCGGCATTTCAAAAATATGATCGCAACGTCAGCCCGGCGAGCAATGCGGGAATCCCGAGCCTCAGCGTGCCGGCGGGACTAACCCCTGACGGCTTACCAGCCGGGATTACGTTTGATGCGCCGGAAAATAGTGACAATGCGCTTTTGGATTTCGGCCTGGCGCTCGATGCGCTTGAGCCAATACTGCCGCCGCCCAATCTCGACGCGCCCGCGTGATTTTGCGCTAGCCGGTCGCGACTACACCGCAGGCCTGAAGCGCTGACCAGGCCCGAGTGACGCCGGTAAAATCAAGGACGCCGGTTTCGCTTAAGTTATCCGAATTGCGCGCCGACGATGCCGCTGTGACAACGCGGTAGTACCCCGAACGCCCTTCCCATCCGAGCACGGTTAGAAATGGCGTTTTTGTGTAAACGGTACCGGCGATTTCGATTTCACCTTCACGAAACCAGGTTTCACTGCCGTAGAGGCGTGCGCTGGCGCCGAGGCCATTTGCACCGGAGCGGATCGCGATGCCGCCACCAACGCCGGAAACAATATGGAGAACGGGGTGCGGCACGGGGCTGAGCCGGCCGCCGCCGGCCTTAATCGCAAAACAGGCGACGGAATTAGTCGTCGAGATTTCCCAGATCGTCCAACCGTTGAAGGATGCGGCTAGCGTTTGCACACTACCGTTCGAATAGGTTCGGGTTTCGCCGACGTGAAAGCCGCCACCAGCCTGGCGAATGATGTCCGCGGCCGTGGCGCACCCGCCAAGTAATAGGATCGAGAAACCAATCGCAAATGTGCGCAATCGACCCCCCGAAAGCGCCGACCTAGTCATCCTCATCCAATGTGAGGGATGCAGAATTCATGCAATAGCGCAATCCGGTTGGCGCCGGGCCATCGGGAAACACATGGCCGAGATGGGATTCGCACGACCCACAAAGCACTTCCGTTCGCACCATGCCGTAGGCGCTGTCGACACGTTCTTCGACGGAATCAGGCGCTGATGGCGCGGTAAAACTTGGCCAGCCCGTGCCCGAGTCAAACTTCGTTTCGGAGCGGAATAAATCCTCACCGCAGCCGCGGCATTTGTAAGTCCCGGTCGCTTTCGCGTCGTTCAAGGCGCCACTGAAAGCCGGTTCGGTACCGTGTTCGCGCAGCACGACATATTCATCGGGCGATAACAGGGCGCGCCATTCTTCTTCGCTGCGTTCGATCTTGGCCATTTGTAACTCTTTCTCTTTCATTTGTCTCAGGCGACGGCCCGGTGTATCAGGCGACGGGCCGGGTGCCGTGTCAGGCGTTTTCCAAAAGCAAGCGGACACCTTCTGTTGTGACCGGCGCCGGGTTGGCGATTTCTTTCTCGGTCGCGAGGCTCGCCACCTGATCAAGAACCGTGGCCGGTAGGCCAATTTCGCGGAGCGCAGTCGGTGCACCGAGCCCCGAAATCAAATCGAAAATACCGGTCGCGGCATCATCCACACCAAGCGCCTTCGAAATGAGCCCCATCGCGCGCGGCGCCACCGCCCGATTGTAAGCCGCCGCATGCGGCAAAAGTACGGTGTGGACGGCGGCATGGTTCAATCCAAATGTACCGCCCAGCACGTGCGCCAGTTTGTAGTGAATGCCCATGTTCGTTGCCGCAAGTGCCGACCCAGAAAGCCAGGCACCAAAGAGAGCCCGCTCCCGCGCATCAATCGATTGGGGATCGGCAATGACCGCCGGCAATCCTTCACCGAGTGCGCGGATGCTTTCGGTTGCCATCAGGTCGGTGAGCGGATTGGCGTTCGCCGCGTAAAGCGCCTCAACCGCGTGGGCGAGCGCATTGATGCCACTGGTCGCAGACACATCGGGCGGGAGATTCCGCGACAATTCGGGAT
>JAPYRS010000010.1:22005-27624 GCA_029936875.1 Alphaproteobacteria bacterium
TCGGGATTGTCACCTGCGGCAGGCCGAGATCGCGTGAAAGGATCTTTCCAAGGCCGATGGTTGAGCCGCCGCCAAAGGAAAGGAAGCCGTCGGCGTCGACGTGGCGGGCTTCCTCAATGGCGTCCTCGACAACTTCGATCGGCACATGCCCAACCGCGCCGGAATAATGACCAACCACGGCATTGTGGAGCGGCACCGTTACCGCCTTTGCCGCTGCCGCCTGACCAGGGGTCGAAAGCAGCAACAGTCGGTGGACACCAAGCTTTGCCGTTTCCTTGGAGAGGCGCCTGATCGCGCCGCGGCCAAAGGCGATCCGCTGCGCATAAGTGTCGTGGACAAAATATTCAGTCATGTGGCACTCCCCAATACCATAAACCCGCAGTTTCGCGCGGTTTTGACCGGAATCTCAATATGGGCATTGCCCCTCTGGACTTCCCGTCCGTTCAAGCAAATATTACTGGATAATTGAACGCCGCGCCGCCTTATTGAAGCACGGCTACGGTTTAAGAATGGAGAACATCATGGGTTCGATAACAGCGATCAATCATCTGGCGTTCATTACCGACGACATGATGGGGACGATTAGGTTTTACAGAGACCTGCTCGGTATGGAACTGACCGCCGGTATCGGCCACGAAGGGTTTCGTCATTATTTTTTCAGTTTCGGTGCCGATTCGGTCGCCTTCTTTGAATATGAAGGCGCCTCGAAAATGGACAAGAAACATCACGGCGTGATGACGACCGAGCCCTTGGGCTTTGATCACGTGTCGTTCACGGTGGAATCCAAGGAAGACCTGTTTGCCCTTCGCGACAAACTTGAGGCCGCCGACATCGATGTTACCGGCGCCGTCGACCACGGCACCATTTGGTCGATTTACTTCTTTGATCCGCAAAACATCCCCCTCGAGGTGAGCTGGAATTGCGTGGAGATATTAAAGACACCGGCGATGGCCGAAGTGGCACCCTTGGACATTGTCGCCGAGGGCGGCGGCCCGCAGCCAGGTCACTGGCCGGAGGTCACCAAGCCGACCGCGCCCGAGGACATGCGCGCCTGGCCCGGCAACGGCTACAAGATGCGGGACACCTTCATCGAGCAAGGCATCGGCAGGCTAAAAGAGCCGCTTCCCGACCACATCGAGCGCCCCCAAAAAGACGCCGCCGAATAAAGAAGCGCTGCTCAATATTTATCGGAACGTTCCGATTCGGGTCGTCGGCGCTCGCCGTCAATCGCGCCGCAGGTGCCCGCGTTTGATGTAGAGCAAACAGCCGCTTTTCGAAAACGGCTCGTGGCGGCTTCCATCTTCCTGACGAATCCAGGTGCCAGTTGGGTATTCGCCGTATTCATCAGCGATTTCACCCTCGATAACGAAAATCTCTTCACCGCCGACATGATCATGCGCGGGAATGTGGCAGCCCGGATCAACGCGACCGAGGCGAATGGAATTACCTTGGCCATCGTCAACAAGCGTCATCCGCGCGACCCCGGGAATATTGGTTTCAGGCCACGCCTCATTGTTGGTGTCGATGGTGATCTGTTCCGTGCCGGCGTACTGCTGAAGTTTTGCGAACAGGATGCAGCCGTCTTTTGAGAACGGCGCATGTTCAAAGCCTTCCGGATTCAGCAGGAACGTGCCCGCCGGATAATCGCCGTGCTCATCAGAAAAATACCGTCGAGCACGAATAACTCTTCACCGCCCGGATGGGGATGCGATTCGAATTTCGAGCCCGGATCATAACGAACGATTGTGGTGACGCGGCTCGCCTCGGCATCACCGGCGAGATCAAGCCGTTTTCGCCAAACGCCCTTGGCCGGACTTTCCTGCCACTCCATCGTCGCCGTTTCCATGACAGCGCGCTTCGTCAGATCGGCGTTGAGACCTTCAGTCATTGGTTTGTTCCTTGATCATTTGCGCGAGCTACGTCGCGCGCTACCAGTCGTTACGCAGTTCGCGCAGCTTAATGAAAACGGTTTCCGTATCGGGATCTTTCGGCAAGTCGGGGAAGCGTTCGCGCAAAGTTTCGATCACGCTTTTTGAATGCAGCCGGAAAAAAGTATTGATCTCTTTTTCGAGACCGAGCGTCGAGACTAGCGGGTTTTCAAGATCCTGACCGTCAACCTGCGCCATCAGTTCCTTTGCCCGCGCGTTGTCGGGTTCGCGGTCCAAGGTAAAGCCGAGATTGTTGCTGATGTAATCGTGGCCCGGATAAATCAGCGTGTCGTCCGGCAGTTTGGCGAGCTTGCCGGCAAAGGTCGCGTAGAGTTCCAACGGAGCGCCGGAGCGGCAGTTGCCGGCACCCGCATTAAACAATGTGTCGCCGCAAAATAGCGCCGGCTGATCGGTGTGCGAGAGCATGCAGACGTGGCTCATGGTGTGGCCGGGCGTGTCGAGCACTTCGAGTTCGACGGTCTGGCCGACGTAAATCACGTCGCCCGCGTTAAGCCCCTGATCGATGCCTTCGATTTTGTCCTTGGCCCCAGCATGGGCGAGAAGTTTGGCGCCCGTTGCCGCAATCACCGCATCGTTGCCACCGGTGTGGTCGCGGTGTTCGTGCGTGTTGAGCACCTTGGTGATGTTCCAGCCGTAATCTTTGGCGCGCGCGAGGCACTTTTCATAGTCGAGCGGATCGACGGCCATCGCCTCACCGGTTTCCGTGCAGGCAATCAGATAATTAAAATTGCGGTAGTCGTTGCCGGTCCAGATCTGTTCAACAATCACGATATTTTCCTCATCAAGGTTCTCATCAATCCATTTCCCGCTCAGTCCATTCCCCGCTCAGTCCATGCGAAGTCCGCCGTTGAGGTGCATGGTGCAGCCGGTCATTTGCGCGGCGCCCTCTGACGCCAAGTAATAGGCGGCACTCGCGACCTCTTCGGCGGTGGTGAGGCGGCCGAGCGGCGTCATTGCCACCAACTCGCCGATCCGTTCCGGCGGATGGGCGTCAAGCATCGGCGTGTCGACCGGGCCGGGCGCAACGCAATTGACGGTGACGCGCCGCGGCGCAAGTTCTTTCGCAAGCGCGCGGGTCAGGCCCTCGATACCGGCTTTCGACGCCGAATAGGAAGGCCCGGTAGCACCACCGCCGGAGCGGCCCGCCTGCGATCCGAACGTCACCATGCGGCCGCCGTCCTTAATCCACGGCAGCGCTGCCTGCAAACACAAAAACGTTCCGCGCAAATTGACGTGGTGAATGCGGTCCCAGAGTTCGAGCGTTGTTTCGGGTGTCTTTTTATTTTCGACAATGCCCGAAGTGACGATCAAGCAATCAAGGTTGGGCGCGTCTTCTTGCGCCGCCTGAAAAGCTGCGCAAACCGAATCCGGATCGACCAAATCAATTTGATAAGCGCGACCGTTTATTTCGCCAGCAATTTTTCCCACGTCCGAACCCGGTACGTCCATGCAGAGAACGTGATCGCCTTTTTCAGCGAACAGCCGTGCCGTCGCCGCACCAATACCACCGGTCGCGCCGATCACGCATACCGTTCGTATCGCGTCTGTCATTTTCTAGCCGATCGTAATTTCGATGGCGCCGAGCGGGCCAAATTCGGCCCGGACTTTGTCGCCGGATTTTACCCGGGCAAAGCCGGTGATGGTCCCGGTCGTAATAAACATCCCGGCTTCAAGGGATCGTCCCTGCAAAGAAAATTCGTTGGCGAGCCATAACAGCGCGTTGAGCGGATTGCCGAGCGCGTTGCTGCTTTTTCCCGCACCGGTCTCTTCGCCGTTGACCGTCATCGAGACTGGAATCGATTCGAGATCGATGGAACGCCAGTCCGACCTGACATCGCCGTTGATGAAGGCGACGTTGGCGCCGCCGTCGGCGATTAGCAGCAGGGATTTCGCATCTCCCATCGCGTTATCAAAGCGGCTGCCGGCAATTTCGACACCTGCGGAGATTCCGGAAACCGCATCGGTAACATCTTCCAATGTGTAACCAGCTTCGCGCGCCGGTAAATCCTTGCCGAGGTGGAGCACGATTTCACCCTCGACGCCGGGTAAAAACGGCGCCGGCGATGGCACTGTGTCGCCGCTCTCAAAGATCGCGAGGTTGAGGATCGGCCCAAAAAAAGGCCCCGGCGTGCCGAGGATTTTTTGTGAAACTTCGTTGGTCGCGCCGAGTTTCCAACCTCGAATCATCGAGGCGATGGCGATTTCGACCGCATCCTGGAGCGCATAGGCGGCGGCGATATCGGCTGGCCCTTTGACTGATTTGGGATCAATCGACGTACCCGAAAGACGGGCATCGGAAAGCTGCTGAGCCAAAGGATTGGCCTGCGGAGGGGCAACATTATCTGTCATGCGTCATTTCGCCTTTGGGTATGGATTATTCAACGAGGCCACCAATTCTTCCATGACGCCCCGAAACTGATCGGGATCGCATCCCATGATGATCGCGTCTTCATAGGCGTCCTGGGCGAGGGTCCGGATCTCTTCCAGATTTTCGTTCAGGACCTTGATCTTCTCGAGGCAGGAAACGGGCTTTCCAACCGGATCGAGCCAAACCGGAAGGCCTTCGGGAACCGCTTTTGCCGTCATCTTCATCTCCCATTTCACTGCGACGTGGCTTGAGGGCCCGCGCGGCCACAATTGGAGGGGAGATTAGCAGACCCGGATTGCAGCGTCATACTCCCTTGGCGTGTCTTGCGCCGTCCCTTTCGCCGCCCTGACCATGCCCCGCCCGCGCCTTGAGGCGGCCCAAGTCCTGAAGCGGCCCAAGTCTTGAGGCAGCCCAAGTCTTGAGGCGGTGATGTGAATCCCGCTATCTTGGCCCGGTCCCGACAATCGAACCTTTTGTATCTGCCCTGGAGAGCTGCATGGCCGAAAGCCGCAATCAAATACTCAAATCCATTTTCGCGCGCCGCAACGCGACGCTAATTCCCGGCGCGTTTAACGCGCTGACCGCCAAGATGATCGACGATGCCGGTTTTGAAGCCGTTTATGTCACCGGCGCGGGTCTCACCAACGCCTATCTCGGCGTACCTGACCTTGGCCTGATTTCGCTAAGCGAGCTCGCCACCAACGTGTCGGCGATGCGGGATGTGACCGACCTGCCGATTGTCGCTGACGGCGACACCGGATTTGGTAATGCGGTCAACCTGACGCGCACGGTTCGAGTGTTGGAACGCGCCGGTGCCAACGGCATTCAGCTTGAAGATCAGGTCTTTCCCAAGAAATGCGGACATTTCGCCGGCAAGGCCGTAATCAGCGCCGAAGAAGCGGTGCAGAAAATTCGCGCTGCCGTTGATGCCCGGCGAGACCCAGACTTCACAATTATTGCCCGGACCGATGCACGGTCCGTGCTTGGCTTTGAGGCGGCACTCGACCGCGCGCATTCGTTTATTGAGGCCGGCGCCGATGTGACGTTTGTCGAATCGCCAACGTCTCTGGAAGAAATTGAGACGATTGCCAAACTGCCGGTGCCGCAGGTGGTCAACATGGTGCTCGGCGGCAAGACGCCTATTATTGAGCAGGCCGATCTCGCTAAGCTCGGAATCGGCATCGTGCTGTACGCAAACGCGCCGCTGCAGTCGGCGATGCTGGCGGTCAAAAATACCCTCGATCATCTGAAGGCGTCCGGTTCGACCACGGGGTATGAGGCAAACCTGATGCCGTTTGATGA
>JAPYRS010000010.1:27634-40828 GCA_029936875.1 Alphaproteobacteria bacterium
CGCCAGGTGGTTGTCAACAAGGCCGCCTATGACGCCATTGAAGCGCGCTACGCGGTCGCCGAGTGAAAACGCCGGCCGAATTAAGTAGCGATGACTGACACCAAAATCGGCATACCGGTTACCGTGCTGACGGGATTTCTCGGCAGTGGCAAGACTACCTTGCTTAATCGTCTACTGAAGGCACCGGGGCTTAAGGACACCGCCGTCATCGTCAACGAGTTTGGCGACATTGGCCTCGATCATCTGTTGATCGAGGAAGCCGACGAAAACATTGTGCTTCTCGATTCGGGTTGTCTTTGCTGCACCATCGCCAACAGTCTTTCCGAAACACTGAACGATCTTTATTTCCGGCGTGTGAAGGGCGAGGTGCCGGAATTTCAGCGCTGCATTGTTGAGACCACAGGCCTTGCCGACCCGGCGCCAATTATTCACGCGTTGATGGTCGACAAGTTGGTGACGGCGCATTTTCGGTTTGATGGGTTGGTGACGGCGGTTGATGGCGCATTTGGTCTTGGCCAAATTTCGGATCACATCGAGGCGAAAAAGCAGATCGCGATGGCCGACCGGATCATCGTCACCAAAACCGATCTTTCGATACCGGACGCTCTACAAAATTTGGAATCCGAGATAGACACACTCAATCCGGCGGCGCCGATTGTCCGGGCCGACAAGGGCAAGGCCGATCCGCAGCATTTCCTCAACGCCGGGCTGTTTGATCAGGATTCGAAAACGCCCGATGTCATCAAATGGCTGAATGAAGAGGCATACGACCAATCAAGAGTTGGCGCAGCGCATGATCATGAGCATGACGAAAGCCACAATGTGAACCGCCACGATGAACACATTCAAAGTTTCGCGGTGACGTTAAGTCAGCCTGTCACATGGGCCGGCTACGCCGCCTGGGTCGCGCAGATGAAAACATTTGAGGGCGATAAACTGTTACGTATCAAAGGCTTATTTAATGTCGTCGGGCAGAAACGGCCGGTCGTTGTGCACGGCGTCCAACACCTGTTTAGCCCGCCGGAAAGCCTACCCGCGTGGCCTGACCTCGATCGCAATTCACGACTCGTTTTTATCACCCGCGACTTACCGCGCGATCAAATCGAACAAACACTCGCCACACTCCATGCCGAAGAAGGCACCATGCCGGTCGCCACCAACCCTCGCGCGGCCCGCGCCTAAACAAGAAACAAGGAAAACGAATGTCCCAGAATAGAGTTGTCCGCGGCGGTACCGTCGTCTTCCCAGAACGCGGCCCAGAGGCTGCCGACATATTGCTCGGCGACGGATCGATCACGGCCGTGCTGCAACCGGGCGCCGCCGTCCCTGACGGCACCGAAGAAATCGATGCGACCGGGCTTCATGTATTTCCGGGACTGATCGACGCGCATATTCATTATGGTTTTGGCGAACCACTGACCGAGTACTCCACCGAAACGACCTACGCGGCACAGGGCGGTGTCACCACGGTTCTCGCATTCTTTTTGAACAACGAACCCTACAGCGAAATTTTTGAAGAGCAGAAGCGCGAAGCCGAAGCGCGTTCCTTTGTCGATTTTGGATTTCATTTTTCGACTGCAAAAGAGGTGCACGTCGAAGAGATGCCGAAATACATCGAGGAATTTGGCATCACGTCGTTCAAATACTTCATGAACTTCAAGGGCGAAGAAGGCCGCTATCTTGGCCTCGACGGTACCGACGATGGATTCTTCCTCAACCTGCTTGAACGTTCCGCCGAATACGAAGGTGTTGTCGTCGTCGCCCATCCAGAAAATATCGAAATCGTCAGCCGCATTCGTCGCGAATTTCAGGAACAGGGCCGGGACACGCTGCGCGACTTTTGCGAATCAAAACCGGACTTCACCGAATCTGAAAGTATCCTGCGCGGCATGAATTTCGCCGAATATGCCGGCGCCAATATTTATTTCCCGCACGTCAGTTGCCGGCGCGGCTTGGACGAGGTGGTTCGGTTTCGGGATCGCTATCCGGCCGTGTTTATTGAAACCTGCCCGCATTATCTAACCCACACGATGGATTCGGATCTTGGATCGCTTGGCAAAACCAACCCGCCGCTTCGCACCGAAGATGATATCGAGGCGCTGTGGCTCGCCATTGCGGACGGCACGGTCGATGTGGTCGCGTCCGATCATGTGCCGCGCAAACGCTCGACTAAAGAAGGCAAAAATATCTGGCAGTCGAGCCAGGGCTTTCCCGGCACCGCGACAATTCTTCCGGTGCTGTTATCGGAAGGGCATCACAAGCGCGGCCTCGATCTTCAAACCATCGCCGAGGTCGTCTGCACCAATCCCGCCAATATATTCGGCCTCGACCAAAGGAAAGGCGCGATTGCTGTTGGCATGGACGCCGATATCACCCTGGTCGATCTTGAAAAAGAGCGTGAAGTGATCCCTTCAGAACTTGGTTCTTATTCCGATTATTCGGTTTATGAGGGGCAAACCCTGAAAGGCTGGCCGGTCCGGACAATCGTTCGCGGTCTCGATGTCATGATTGACGGCAAGATGAACCCGGACGCCGCCGGCCACGGTCAGTATCTGTCGCGGCCCCTAATCTAAGGGTCGATGATTTAGGTCTCGATCGCTTAGGGCATTTCTGGCCGGAGGCCTCGCCAATCTGGCTAGTAAACCACTGTCACGCTGGCCATCGTCCCGCTGGCATGTGCGGCAATGCTAGGGTTAAATGCGGGCCGCGTGAGATAGGCCCAAGAGGAGACGAGCATGGCACGGCCGTGGGACGGAATTATCGGTGACGAGGAAATACGTGTTTATGACGCAGCAGGATTTGGGCGCCCATCAGGACTTGGCTCACGCCCGGCACTGCTGATCATCGACGTCCAGTACCGCACCACCGGCACCGAATCCCGCCCCTTCTGGGAGGCGGTTAAAGAGTTTCCGACCAGTTGCGGCGATGTTGCCTGGACCGCGGTCAACAAAATCGAACCAATACTTGGCCTGTTTCGCGAAAAAGGCTGGCCGGTGCTTTACCCGCACGTCGCACCAAAGAAGAAATTTGACGGGGGTCGCCTTGCCGCGAAGGTGCCGAGCATTATGACGATTCCGGAAAAGGGCTATGAGTTTGTCGCCGAAATCGCTCCCAACGACGGTGACGTGCTGCTGCCGAAACGGCACCCCAGCGCCTTTTTTGGCACTGCGCTTGTGAGTTATCTGGTCGATCTTGGCGTCGATACCCTTGTTGTCACCGGCTGCACGACATCCGGCTGTGTGCGGTCTTCCGTGGTTGACGCGTTTGCCTACAATTTTAGGGTCGCGGTGCCGGAGGATGCGGTATACGACCGCAGCTTCACCAGCCACGCGGTCAATCTTTTCGACATGTCTGAGAAATATGCTGATGTCATGCCGTCCGCCGACCTGCTCAACCAGCTTTCGGCGATCCCGGCGTACCACAGCGAAAGCGCATAAGGTCTTTCTAACCAAAGCCCTCCTAACTAAAGAGTGAACCCATGATCGACGTTTACGGGATTGGCACAGCCAACGGCCAGAAGGCCGCCACCATGCTTGAAGAAACGGCGTGCGAATACGAAATCAAAATTGTCGACATGTTCAAAGGCGAACATTTGGCGGAGCCGTTTCTTTCGCTCAATCCAATCGGAAAAATTCCGGCGATCGTTGATCGCAACGGCGAAGGCGGTAAGTCAGTTACCGTGTTCGAGACTTTGGCGATCGCACTCTACCTTTGTGACAAGACCGGGCACATGATTCCGAAAGACGCACGTGCGCGGGCCGAAGCGTGGGAGTGGGCTTGTGTGGCGGCAACCGATCTCTCGCCGGTGCTCAGCATTCAGTTTCAGCTGACGCGAAATATCCCGGATCATTGTGAGCCCGCGAACGAATATCTGTTTACGCAGGCGACACGTTTTCTGAAAGCGGTTGAAGCCGTCTCGGCGACGAGGCGTACCTCGCGGGGGAATATTCCTACGCCGACGTGCAGATGTACGCCACAGTCGCCTCGTCCGTGCCGCGGATGCCGGACGGTCTTGATCCCTATCCCAATATCAAAGGCTGGTGCGACCGAGTTGCCGCCCGGCCCGCCGTCGAACGCGGCATGAACGCATTCCCCTCACTCGGATAATCTATGCCTGAAAATATGTCGGGCCCGCTTGCGGGCTGGAAAATTATTGATCTTTCTCGTGTGCTCGGGGGGCCGTACTGCACCCAGTTGCTGGGCGACCTCGGCGCGGAAATTATCAAGATCGAACCGCCTCAAGGCGACGAGACGCGGGATTGGGGCCCTCCGTTCAAGGATGGCCAGAGCGCGTATTTCAGCGGCGTGAACCGCAACAAGGAAAGTGTCGGGCTTGACCTCTCCAAGCCGGAAGGCCGCAGCGTGTTGCTGCGGCTGCTCGAAGACGCCGATGTTCTGGTCGAGAATTTCAAACCCGGCAGTTTGAAAAAATGGAATCTCGGATTTGATGAAGTTCTGAAACCGAAGTTTCCGAAACTCATTCATTGCAGCATCACCGGCTTCGGTGACGACGGGCCGCTCGGCAGGTTCCCCGGATACGATGCCGTGCTGCAGGCGATGTGCGGTCTGATCAGCGTCAACGGTTCGCCCGAATCGGGTCCGATGCGGATTGGCATTCCGATCGTTGATATTGCGACCGGACTGTTTGCGGCCAATGCGATTCTTGCTGCCGCGGTGGAACGCGGAAATTCAGGTTTGGGGCAGTACGTGGAGGCGAGCCTTTTTGATACCGGCGTCGCGCTTCAGCACCCCCATGCCGCCAACTGGTTCATGTCGGGGGAGCCGCCAGTATTGGTCGGCAACGCGCACACCAACATCGTCCCCTATGACTCCTTCCCGACATCGACCGGGCCAATCTTCATCAGCATTGGCAACAACGGTCAGTTTGCGCGCCTGTGTAAAGAAATAGGCGTTCCCGAAATGGCCGACGATCCGAAGTTCACCAACAATTCCGACCGCATGGAACACCGCGACGAACTCCGCGTGAAACTGGAAGAAGCCTTTGCCGAAACCGACGGCGCCGCCCTTTGCAATACGTTGCTGGCTTCGGGAATTCCGGCGGGACCAATACTCGATATGGAAGGAATTCTAAATCTGGATCACACCCGTCATCGGGAAATGGTCGTCGAAGGGGCCGGCGGCTATCGCGGTACGGGCATTCCGATTAAATTTGATCGGACGCCGGGTGCGGTGCGCAATCCGCCCCCAAGATTTGGCGAAAATGGCCGTGAAGTGCTTGCAAAAAGCGGGTTTTCTGAAAGTGAGATCGAGAAACTGGTAGACTTGGGTGTCCTTGTTGAGGAACGGCGGAAGACCCGATAGGGGCCTGAATATTGCGACAATACCAATGCGTTCCCGATTTCTTGATACCGGCGGCTTAAACACGATGATCCGACTTCTTTCAATTTTTTCGGTTTTGATCCTTTTCACTTTTGCCGGTCCAGCGGCGGATGCCGAGACGAAACCGAAGCACGGCGAGGAGGCCGGATTCGTTTTTCAGCGCTTCGTCGCGCTGGAAGTTGTCAGTGCGCCGATCATCAACCGCAATCGAATTCGCGGCCGAGCCGAGGTCGAACTGGTCCTGGAAGTTTTGGGCGAAGAAAAAGCCAAAGACGTGAATGCCCAGATGCCGCGTATTCATGCCGCTTTTATCACTGTGACGCAGCGCTATGTGGGTTCGATAAAACCGCTTACCCAACCGTTGGATCTCGATTTACTTTTGCGCAGTCTTCAGGCAACCGCGAACCAGATCCTGGCCCCGGGAATTGTCGTCGTGCTAGTGCAGCAGGCGACCTACCGCCGCTAGTTAGACCTTGGGTCCGCCCACATTCGCCCCACGGGGCCGGACCGCGGAACGGTCCGCGGATTTTGAATTCCCAGTTCCAATCCAGTTATCCAGAAACCGATCAAGCCAGCGCCGCAGCGCCGGTTCATATCGCCGCTGAAATTTTTGAATATGGTCGGTCGGCGGTATGCCGGCAATGCCACGACCATGCGCATGAGTTGACCATTTGGTCATCGTCGCAGGCGTCAATTCCGGATGGAATTGAATGCCATAAGCATTGTCGCCGTACCGAAAAGCCTGGCATTCAAAAGTCTCACCTTCGGCGAGCAGCACGCCCCCTGCGGGAACTTCAAATCCATCGCGGTGCCATTGGAACGCATGCATCTGAGGTTCAAACAACGAACGACCCTCGTCGGTAGAAGTGATCGGGTAGTACCCGACTTCAATCGCACCGCTGCTATGGCGGCCGACCTTGCCGCCCAAAGCGCCGGCGAGCAGTTGCCCACCGAGGCACACACCAAATAACGGGGTCCCCGATTCGATGACACGGGGAATTCAGTCGAGTTCGGTCTTTAGGAACGGATGTTCCGCAGTGTCGTTGACGCCCATCGGACCGCCGAAGATGACAACGCCCGCGTATTCTTTAAACCGGTCGGGAAGCGGCTGACCGATTACCGGCCGGCACGGTTCAATTTCGAAGCCGCGGGCACGCAAGACACGGCCAATGCGGCTGGTACAGGAGGCCTTGCCATGCAGTACGGCCAATATTCTTGAAGTCATAAACAGGTAGGGCAGGGGTTAACTAGAGATCACCAACGAAGAAACAAAAAGTAGTGCACGGCACAGAGGACAATAGGACTGCGCCTAATTACCGGTCGCCGCAAGTCCGAAAAATCAGACGCCGACATTGACGACGAACCGCTTCTGGAAGCCGACAACGATGTCGGCCAGGAAACTGACGCCGTCGAAAAATACTCATTGAAGACCCGATTTCAGGCCTGGTGGAGCGGCACGGAGCTCCCGGACCTTAACGGTGCAAACGACCTCGACTATGACGGCGGATACAGAGCCCCACCAGAACCAATTTTTCCGAGAGCAGACCCGGCCGCAGAGATCGGGCTCGGCGGCAAAACCCTTCCGCCCTGGGGGCCCTACCGAATTCAGGCGGCGGGCCTCGTATGGGGAAAAGGCCAGGTTAACCCTGGCGACGAAGAATACATCGTCGACCTCGTCAAAATTGCGGCGCTGTCACCGGATATGTCGGTTCTCGAAATTGGCGCGGGGCTCGGCGGGGCGGCGCGAATAATTTCAGAGCGGTTCGGCGTGTGGATTACGGCCCTCGAATCCTCTCAGTTTCTTGTCGGCGAAGGGATGGAACTTTCGGTGATGGCTGGTTTGTCCAAAAAAGTTCCGGTCACCGTCTTTGATCCCAGCACGGCCGAACTGCCGGAGAAAAAATTCAAATTTATTTTTTCGAAAGACACCTTCTATCGTCTTGAAAATAAGACCGATTGGCTTGATTCGATTGCCGTCGCAATGAACCAGACCGCACAATTCATGATTACAGATATCGTGACCGTCGGAGACAATACCGACGAAAGCCCGCTCACAAAAAGTTGGCGGAGCAGTGAGTCCGACGCCATCCACCTGTGGTCCCTCGATGGGTACAATAAATATTTCGAAGGCAACAAGCTTTCGACGCTGCATGCGCCTCTTGATATTACGGAAGGCTACTGCGACGCTGTTGTCAGCGGCTGGTGGCGCGCGCAACAGGCGATGCGCAAACTCAAACGCTCGGGGCGGTTACGAAACCGAACTGTTTGACGCGCTGGCCCAGGAGGCCGAAGTTTGGGAGCTCCGAACCGCGGCCCTCCAGGCCGGAGAACTTGCCGTCTATCGTTTCTACGGCAACAAAGCCGGCTAGCAGGATACGCGCGGCGATCAGTATCGGAAGCCACGACTCTTGCTAATCCAGAGCCGCCCCCAAATATCGGCTCCCTTGGGCAACGAACGAATCTCCCAATTCTCGCGGCGCTTGGTGTTTGAGCGATGCCCGTGGCATAAAGCAGGGCGGGCCGGGGCATAGCAATCAATCCCGGTGCCGTACTTGTAAGGAGAAATGAATGGCTCGCCGACCCAACTACAATCACGAACGCCGCGAGCGCGATCGCGCGAAATCGGCAAAACGGGCGGCACGCGCCGAAGTCAAAAAGCAAAAGGCCAATGAGCGCAAGGGAATCCTGCCGGAGGGCGAGGAACCTGTATCGCCGGACGTCGAGCCTACGGCGGGTGATACGGATACGGGTGACCCGACCGCTGATGATGGCTCAAATTCGGACGACGCCAAAACCTGACGGCCGCATTTACCGACGCGCCCGATACCTGACGCCCCTAATTGCTGACGCCACGCGTCCGGCGCAGCCCTGACGTCAACCCGCGATCAAGCGGCCACTGCGGGCACTTGAATTTTTCTGTGAAATTGGTGGAGGCCCGGGCAGAATCGAACTGTCTCGCCTAAAACGCGGCGGCAGGCGAGCCAATCAATATGCTGCAGTTCGTCCTATTCATGAAAATGGTGGAGCCGAGCAGAATCGAACTGCCGACCTTCGCGTTGCGAACGCGACGCTCTCCCAACTGAGCTACGGCCCCGGCGATCGGGGCGGAAATTATCGCTCCCGAAAGGTCCGGGATAAGTAGTTGTGCGCCCCCAAGCTGTCAAGACTAAGACCTGCCGCCGCTCACCATTCAACCAACATGAATCGCTTATGGACGCTCGTTTTTTGGCGGCGGAACTGGCAGGAATTACTGCGCCTTGTGCGGAGCCGCGCCTTTGCGCTAGTAAGAACCGGCAATTCGGGGCGTTCGAGCTCTCTTCCTCGCCGTTTCCCATTTCCGGCCGCAGCTTTATGCCGGAATGCAGAGGGACGCCCCACCTGGCACGGGATTCGGCATCATGGACTTAGGTCCAAGGATCGGCGATGAATTCGATTTTCATTTTGATAGACACCGTGCTCCGGCTCTACATGTGGGCCCTGATCATTTCGGCGATTTTGAGTTGGCTGGTCGCATTCAATGTGATCAATACGACCAATCGCTTCGTTTACCAGGCTGGCGATTTTCTTTACCGGATAACGGAACCGGCTCTCCGGCCGATTCGCAATTTCATTCCAAATATGGGCGGCGTTGATATTTCGCCGGTGATTCTGATCCTGATCATTTTCTTCGTACGCAATCTGTTGCGGGAAATGTTTTTTGCCATCGGATGAACGACGACGCATTTTCGATTGGTCCCAAAGGAATTTTCGTTTCCGTACATTTGACACCCAGGGCATCACGATCCACGATCGGCGCGCTGACCGAAACGACAGATGGCGTGAGCCTGAAAGTCAAAGTGACGGCACCCCCCGACAAAGGAAAAGCCAATCAGGCGTTGCTTCGGCTGCTCGCAAAGTCGTGGAAATTTCCGCCGAGCCGACTCAACGTGGAAATTGGCCCGCAGTCGCGATGGAAGGTCGTCCTGATTGCTGGCGGCAAACAATCTGAACTCCAGCGAATAAGAAACTGGATGGAACACCGCGATGTCTGAATCGGAACCGACCGCAACCATCATCGACGGCAAAGCCGTTGCCGCCGAAGTCCGGGCCGGTGTCGCCGACGATGTCACTGCCCTTCAAAAGGACCATGATTTTTCACCGGGGCTTGCGGTTGTGCTGGTCGGCGAAGACGCGGCGAGCGCGGTTTATGTGCGGAACAAGGGCCGGGCGACCATAAAAGCCGGCATGCAGTCGTTTGAACATCGGCTTCCCGCGGACACCTCTGAAGCCGATCTGATCGATCTTGTCAGAACGCTAAATCAAGACGATGCGATCGACGGCATTCTCGTGCAATTACCGCTGCCGGATCACATTGATGAGCTTCATGTGATCGACGCGATAGATCCGGCGAAAGATGTTGATGGGCTTCACGTGATTAGTGCCGGGCGTCTGATGAGCGGCATGGCCGGTTTGGTGCCGTGCACGCCGCTTGGTTGCATGGAACTGATCCGCCGCAATATCGACTCGTTTGAGGGTAAACGGGCGCTGGTAATCGGACGTTCAAAATTGGTTGGAAAGCCGCTCGCTTTTTTGCTGTTGCAGGAAAACTGCACCGTCACCATCGCCCATTCGCGGACAATCGATCTCGCCGAAGAATGCCGCCGCGCCGATATATTGGTGGTGGCGGTCGGGCGGCCGGAGTTTGTAGAGGGTGACTGCGTCAAACCTGGCGCCATTGTCATTGATGTCGGCATTAACCGTGTTCCGACCGACGATGGAAAAGGACGCCTCGTTGGCGATGTGAATTTCACTGAAGCGTCACGGGTCGCTGGAGCCATAACACCCGTACCCGGCGGCGTTGGGCCGATGACAATCGCCCAACTGTTGCGAAATACCGTTACCGCCGCATGTCTTCGGCGCGGAATAACAATCCCAACATAGACCAAGGTTGGTTAACGGCAGGATTGTTGAGCGCGAATTTCTCGACGTTTACCAATTCCTGTAACCGTTCGTTTACCCGATATCGCGATTATGCGCCCGTCGATTCAGCAGCGAAAGTATGTCGCTGATTATCCGTTGGTACTTTGTGACGCTTAGCACTTGGGGTGAAATGGAGCACTACTTTGTACATGAGTAACGCACAGGTCGCGGCCACTTACCCGAATGGTACAATTTGGCCTTGGAACCTGATCCAGACATTATTTGCTGACAGCCGCGACGCCCTCATCCTGCTCGATTCCTACGCCCAGGTTGTCGCGGCAAATACCGAGTGGCAACTTTTTTGTGGCACCGATTCCGGATTGGTCGGCCAACTGCTCGCGGAAGTTTTTGCCGATAAAGAACGAAGCGAAGTTGTTCAGCTGCTGCGCCGCGCCATGAACGCGGAAAGCATGATGGACGAAGAAGTCACGCTTCGCCATGTCCGGGGATTCGATTTTCGAATCGGGCTTCGCGTGTCGCCGGTTCACGAAACATCCGGCGCGATCATCGGTTACCTTGCGCGACTTCGCGCAACCACCGGCGTCACCCGAATGCTGAACTAGTTCTGGCGCTTTAGAAGTTTAAGCCGCAGGGCGTTCAGTTTGATAAAACCCTCGGAATCTTTCTGGTCGTAAACGGCGTCATCCTCGAACGTCACATGTTCGAGGCTATAAAGACTCTTCGGTGACGACCGACCGATGATCGTCGTGTTGCCCTTATAGAGTTTCACCTTCACCGTGCCGGCGACATGATCTTGAGAGCGGTCGATCGCCGCCTGCAGCATTTCCCGTTCCGGTGAAAACCAAAAGCCGTTGTAAACCAGCTCCGCGTAACGCGGCATCAACTCGTCCTTGAGATGCGCGGCGCCACGGTCAAGCGTAATGCTTTCCATGCCCTGGTGCGCCGACAACAAAATTGTCCCGCCCGGCGTTTCATAAACACCCCGCGATTTCATGCCGATGTACCGGTTCTCGACCAGATCAAGCCGCCCGATGCCGTGTTTGCCGCCGTATTCGTTAAGCTTGGTTAGCAAAGCCGCCGCCGAAAGTTCATTCCCGTCGATGGCAATCGGATCGCCTTTCTCAAACGCGATTTCGATGACCTCAGATTCATCAGGCGCGTCTTCCGGCGATACCGTCCGCGAGTAAATATATTCCTCGGGCTCTTTCGCCGGATCTTCCAGAATTTTTCCCTCGGACGAGGTGTGGAGAAGATTGGCGTCGACCGAAAAGGGCGCCTCGCCGCGTTTGTCTTTAGCCACGGGAATTTGATGCTTCTCGGCAAACTCGATCAGTTTGGTCCGAGAATTGAGATCCCATTCCCGCCACGGCGCAATCACATGGATGTCCGGGTTGAGCGCGTAATAGGCGAGTTCAAGCCTGATCTGATCGTTGCCCTTGCCGGTAGCACCGTGGCTTACGGCATCAGCGCCGGTGGTGGCGGCAATCTCGATCTGCCGTTTGGCAATCAGCGGCCGGGCAATTGAGGTGCCGAGCAGGTACTGGCCTTCATAAAGCGCATTCGCCCGGAACATCGGAAAAACGTAATCAGAGACAAACTCCTCGCGGAGGTCCTCGATATGGATTTCCTTGATCCCGGCAGCTTCAGCCTTGGCCCGCGCTGGCTCAAGTTCCTCACCTTGGCCGAGGTCAGCCGTAAACGTCACCACCTCGCAGTCGTAGGTGGTTTGCAGCCATTTCAAGATGACGGACGTATCGAGCCCGCCGCTATAAGCGAGGACGACTTTTTTGACCTCACGCATGGTTCTGCTCCGAATTCAGGGTCTCGCCCGTTTAGGCGGCGCGGAGTATAGGGAAAGTCACTGTGGGGGCAAGGCGTGGATGCTGGTCTGGGTTCAGCCGGCGGCAGCCGCACCACTCTCTTCCTTTGCTCTTTCGCTCGCCCGAAGTTTGACGCTATCGGTCTTAAGCTGGCCGCAGGCCGCCGAAATATCCCGGCCGCGCGGCCGTCGTACCGGGGACGCGTAGCCGGCATTGTTGACGATTTCCGCAAAGGCCTTGATCGAAGCCGGGTCCGAACATTCGTAGGGCGCGCCGTCCCAGGCATTAAATGGGATCAGGTTGACCTTGGCCGGGATGCCGGAGATGAGGCGCACCAGTTCATGGGCGTCTGCGACCGTATCGTTCACGCCCTTCAGCATCACGTATTCAAATGTGATGCGGCGAGAATTCTTGACCGCCGGATAGTTCCGGCAGGCGTCCATTAAATCCTTGATCGGATATTTCTTGTTGAGCGGGACCAGTTCGTCGCGGAGATCGTCTCGCACCGCATGCAGTGAAATCGCCAGTGAGACGGCGAGTTCGGCACCAACCCGTTCGATCATCGGAACAACGCCAGCCGTCGATAACGTCACGCGACGACGCGAGATGGCAACACCCTCCGGGTCCATCAGGATGGTCAGCGCTTTGGCAACATTGTCGTAATTGTAAAGCGGCTCGCCCATCCCCATCATCACGATGTTGGACAACATGCGGCCTTCACTTGGTGACGGCCATTCGCCGAGTTCATCTCGCGCGACCAAAACCTGGCCAATAATTTCATGGGCTTCGAGGTTGCGCACCAGCGCCTGGGTGCCGGTATGACAAAACCGGCAATTAAGTGTGCAACCGACCTGCGACGAAACACAAAGTGCGCCGCGGTCTTTTTCGGGGATGTAGACGCTTTCCGCCTCCGCACCATCAAAAGAGAGCAACCATTTTTTGGTGCCGTCTTCGGAAGTTTGCAGTGTGGAAATGTCGGGACGAGCAATCGAGAAATTTGCTTCAAGGCCGGCGCGTAATTCTTTGGAAAGCGTCGTCATCTCGGCAAAATCGCGTTTGCCGCGATAATAAATCCAGTGCCAGATCTGGCTCGCCCGCATCGCCCGCGCTTTTT
>JAPYRS010000127.1 GCA_029936875.1 Alphaproteobacteria bacterium
CGTCCCTTGTTGCCATTGCCCGAAAGCATGGTGACGTCGCCATCGGAAATATTTTGGGCAGCAACCTGTTCAATATATTGGGCGTCATGGGCATCACGGCGATTGTGGTCCCCATTCCGGTGCCGCGCGGCGTCCTCCTGTTTGATCTTCCCATCATGATTCTCGCGGCGGTGATTCTTCTGCCGTTTATTATTCGATGGATCGATATGGGCAGAATCGTCGGCGGTTTGTTTCTCCTCGCCTACGCCGCCTACATCTGGGCCCAGTTCTCGGGCCTCTCTGGCCTCAAGTCAGCAGTTCAATGACGGAAGCCAAGACCACAGATTCGGGTGTCGTCCTGGTTACCGGGGCGGCAAAACGCATCGGCCGGGCAATCGCCTTCGATTTCGGATCGCGAGGGTGGAAGGTTGCTGTCCATTATCAAAACTCCTTCGACGAGGCCGAGTCGCTGGTCGAAGAAATCGGTAGCGCTGGCGGGCAGGCGAAATCATTCCGGGCAGATTTATCCGACTTGGATGCATGCCAGAACCTGGTACCGGCGGTTGCCGCGGTGTTCGGGCCGCTAACCTGCCTGATCAACAACGCGTCCATATTTGAATACGACGTCGTGCAGAATCTAAAACCCGAAGTGTGGCAAGCGCATCAGGCCATCAACCTTCGAGCGCCAATGCTTCTGACTAAGGCCTTTGCCGAGAACCTGGCCGACAACCCGAACGGTAATATTATTAACCTGATCGATCAGCGCGTTTGGAACCTGACGCCCCATTTTCATTCTTACACCCTGAGCAAATCCGCTCTCTGGACCATGACCCAAACCTCTGCACTTGCACTCGCCCCCCATATTCGCGTGAACGCGATCGGTCCCGGCCCCGTTCTCGCGAGCAAGGGACAATCGAAAGCGGAATATGAACGCCAAGTTGCCGCCACCCCGCTTCAACGTGCGCCGCAGATCGAAGAACTTTGCGCAGCGGTCCGGTTCATCCTTGCAACGCCGTCAATGACCGGTCAGATGCTGGCGCTTGATTCAGGCCAACATCTGGGATCCGCAACAAGCGTACAAAACGCGTAAAAAAAATTATTGGCGTACACTCGAAATTAAATCGAATTTCTAATATGCAAAAATCTTCAAAAATCCAGCCGCTACACCTCGCCGACGCCAATCGCTCGATCTACCACGTCTTTATTCGCGATCTGGTTCTCGAAGCCCTGATTGGGGTCCACCGGCACGAGCGGAAAAAGCGGCAGCCGGTTCGGATCAACGTCGATATTGCGGTGCTTGCGGTGCAAAACGATCCGCGAGACCGCTTGTCCAATGTTTTCGATTACGAGACCATTGTCGAAGGCATTAAAGAAATAGTCTCGGAGGGGCATATCAATCTGGTCGAAACGCTGGCCGATCGGATTGCAAACCGATGCCTCGCTGACCATCGTGTGGAGACGGTCCGGGTTCGGATCGAAAAGCTTGAAGTTGTGACGGAAGCAGAGAGCGTCGGCATCGAGATCGAGCGCAAACAGCCGTCAAGCATCGCGGAATAATGTTAATTTTTGTTGTGATTGGAATGACTTGCCGCAATGCGGTGTCCTGAGGCGTCAATCCGGGGAACTTGTGCACAGGCGACAATTAGTTGTCCCAATATGGGCCAAATCGATTTATTTAGGCGATCTTCCCCAATAGAAATTCATCTTGACTTTGAATAATGGTTTAAATTCAATGGGCTGAAAGTTTTGCCCAAAAATTAGACAAAACCCTCGAATCCGTTGATTTCTCGGCAAAGCGGATCGGGGAATCATACTTCTACACAATGTTATCCCCAGGAACGGTGGAAATTGTGGGACCGTCAGGGCCACAAGATTTGGCCAAATCGGGGAATCGGTACCTAAAAACTGGAAGTTGACCGCTGAGGCGGGCAGAGCAATATATCTGACATGAGTAACCCGACCGACACGCCGCACCCCGACACTCGCAGTAGTGGGCCGATCGTGGAGACGCCGCCGCTTGGTGTTGAGGTGATTCGCCGTGCCGTTCGGACCTTGCCGAACTCCCCCGGCGTCTATCGGATGATCGATTCAGGCGAAACCGTGCTCTACGTCGGCAAGGCCAAGAACCTTCGCAAGCGTGTTGCGAGTTACGCGAACAGGCGTGGCCATACCAACCGAATATTTCGGATGATTGCCGCCACTTCAACGATGGAGTTTGTGACGACCCACACCGAGGTCGAAGCGCTGTTGCTCGAATCGAACCTCATTAAGAAACTGAAACCCCGTTACAACGTTCTGCTGCGGGACGATAAATCCTTTCCGTACATTGTGATTCGACAGGATCACAAGTGGGCACAGATTGGAAAGTACCGGGGCCAAAAAAAGAAGAATGCTGAATTTTTCGGACCCTTTGCGACGGCCGGGGCCGTGAACCGAACAATTTCTGCGCTTCAGAAAGCGTTCCCGCTTCGGTCGTGTTCAGATTCCATATTTGAAGGCCGAACCCGGCCCTGCCTCCAATACCAAATCAAAAGATGCACAGCACCTTGCGTTGGAAAAATATCTCACGCGGATTACGAAAAAATACTCGACGACGCACGCGGTTTTCTACGCGGCCAAAGCCAGAAAATTCAGGATCGCCTTTCTGAATCGATGGAAAAGGCGGCAGACGTCAAAGACTATGAAATGGCCGCTGTTTACCGGGATCGAATTCGGGCGCTGACCCATATTCAGGCAAGACAAGACATCAACGTCCCCTCCGTCCCAGAGGCCGATGTGATCGCCCTTCACCAGGAAGCCGGACAGGCCTGTATCCAGGTTTTCTTTTTTCGAGCCGGGCAGAATTACGGCAACCGGGCCTATTTCCCAAGCCATACGCAAAACGTTGAATCGGGGGAAGTCGTATCTGCATTCCTTGGGCAGTTTTATGCCCGGCGGCCACCACCAAAACTGATTCTGATTGACCAGGATATTGAGCACCGTGAACTGGCCGAGGCGGCCTTAACCAGTCGTACGGACCACCGCGTCCGCCTGGTTTCGCCAAAACGCGGCGCAAAAGCCGACCTTGTGCGCCACGCCAAAACCAATGCGAAAGATGCGCTCAGGCGTCATATGGCGGCCAGCGCGTCCCAGCAAAAACTTCTTGCAGCGCTCTCTGACAAACTGAGCCTCGAGGGACCACCCGATCGAATCGAAGTCTATGACAACAGCCATGTCTCCGGGTCGCACCCTGTCGGCGCGATGATTGTTGCCGGTGCCGAAGGCCTGACCAGAAATGCCTACCGAAAATTCAATATCAAAAACACGGATCTCGCGCCGGGCGATGATTACGGCATGATGCGCGAAGTGCTGACCCGGCGATTTTCCCGATTACTCCGCGAGGACGGCGACCGGGAGACCAACTCATGGCCCGATCTTGTTCTCCTCGACGGCGGCGTCGGCCAATTGGGTGTTGCGGCAGAGGTATTTGCAGAACTCGGAATTACCGATATTTCATTCGCCGCAATCTCAAAAGGTCCGGACCGTAATGCCGGCCGGGAACGCATCCACCTGCCGGGCGGCGGTCGAATTGTCCTCGATTCGAACGACCCACTCCTTTACTTCCTGCAACGTTTGCGGGACGAGGCGCACCGGTTTGCCATTGGAACGCACCGCGCGCGGAGGTCCAAAGCGATCACTGGTTCGCCGCTCGATTCTGTGCCGGGTGTGGGACCAAAACGAAAGCGGGCGTTGCTTCATCGCTTTGGATCGGCCGCCGAAGTCGGACGTGCCGGCTTGTCGGACCTAGAAAAAGTTAATGGGATTAGTCGCAATGTCGCGCAAGTCATATATGAATACTTCCACACCGAAGGACCGGGAAACTAGATTTTTTCCCGGTTTGCCATTTAGAGGGACCCGGTACCGCTTTGACTAATCTCCCCAACCTGCTGACGTTTTCCCGCATTGCAGCCATTCCCCTTCTCGTCGTCGCGTTTGCGCTCTCCGGCCCTGCGGCCCACTGGGCGACGTTTGGCATTTTCGTTATCGCCGGCATTACAGATCTCTTTGATGGCATGATCGCGCGCGCGCTAAATCAGGAAACTGCGTTGGGTCGCTTTCTTGACCCGATCGCCGACAAGCTATTGGTCGCGGCAACCCTCATCATGTTAATTGCGACAGAAAACCTGGTCGGCGTTCACGTATTCGCTGCGCTCGTCATTTTGCTTAGAGAAATCCTGATCTCCGGCCTTCGGGAGTTTCTCAGTCAGAGCAATATTAAAGTTCCGGTCAGCGGATTGGCAAAATGGAAAACGACGATCCAGTTTGTTGCGCTCGCACTCCTGCTGCTGGGCGACGTTCTTGAAACTTCCGTTTCGGCCGGGACGATTGGGGTCTGGGCCTTATGGTTGGCAGCCGCCCTCACCGTTGCCACGGGTTACGCCTATCTTCGCGCCGGAATAATCCACATGCGTTCACCCTCGCCAGGAAGCGAAGCCGCAGGTTCGGCGCCGCCGCAATGAAAGTATTTGGGCTTGCTGGATTCAGCGGCAGTGGGAAGACAGCGCTCCTGGTTCGCCTTCTGCCGGTCTTAAGCAATCTTGGCCTCCGCGTATCAACCATCAAACATGCCCACCATAATTTCGATGTTGATATTCCCGGGAAAGATTCGTTCGAGCATCGCAGTGCCGGTGCCTACGAGGTCATGATCTCCTCGCAACGGCGATGGGCGCTTATGCACGAGCATCGCAACGAAGATGAAGCCAACCTTGACGAACTGATCGCACAAATGGCGGACGTTGATTTAGTGCTGGTGGAAGGATTCAAGCGCGAAGGTCACGACAAAATTGAGGTGGTCCGGGAAGAAAATTCCGTCCCCAGCCTTTATCAATCGGATTCGAGGATTGTTGCATTCGCAAGTGACTGCAGGTTGCCGGATTTGCCGCTTCCGGTGCTCGATCTAAATGACACCAAGTTGATTGCCGACTTTATTGTCGATCATTGCGGCCTGGATGTGCCACAGATTCGCAAAGCAAACATGGGGCTCAAGAATTAGCGCGCCTGGAACAAACGTGTTTCAAACTGACGGTAAGCCGATTCTCACCGAAGAAGCGTTGCGCCGAATTGCCGAAGCCGTTTCCCCTATCGGAAAAACTGAAGATGTTTCACTAAAGGGTGCCGTCGGTCGGATACTTGGCGCGGACATCACATCGTCGCGCGCGGTTCCCAATCACAATAATGCAGCGGTCGATGGTTTCGCCTTTCGGCATTCAGATGTCCTCGGATCGAAGCCAGCCACATTAAGGGTCGCCGGAAAATCTGCCGCCGGTCACCCGTTCACCGGGGACCTGCCGAAAAATACGGCCATCGAGATCTATACGGGGGCGATCGTACCGGACGAACTCGACACGGTGGCAATGATTGAAGACTGTTCAGTAGGTCAGGGATCGGTGACGATTCCACAGGAATCTACTTGCGGTGATAACGTCAGGCCCGCGGGCGAAGATGTGCAAATTGGGACCAGGATTCTCGAAAAGGGTGTTCGACTGAGGCCGCAGGAAATTGGCCTGATCGCTTCCATCGGCCTTAACACGGTACCGGTCAGCAGCCTGATTAGGGTCGCGTTATTCTCCACCGGAGATGAGATTGCCGAACCCGGCGATCCGATTCCAGAAGGTGGGGTTTATGACGCAAACCGATATGCCCTTGCCGGCATGCTTGGAGGTCTTCCCGTAACAGTGAATGATCTCGGAATCCTGCCGGACGATCTTGCAGCAATCCGCGGCGAACTGCGCGATGCCGGAGCCTCCCATGATCTCGTGATCACTTCTGGCGGCGTTTCCATGGGCGGAGAGGACCATGTGAAGGCGGTGCTCACGGAGATTGGAAATCTCAATTTCTGGCGGCTTGCCATAAAGCCGGGTCGGCCACTCGCAATGGGTCAGATTGGCGAAACCCCGTTCGTCGGTATGCCCGGCAACCCGGTCGCCGCGATGATTACGTTTCTTCGTTTCGTTCGACCCTTGATTCTTCGGCTCGCCGGCGCAATTGATTTAACGCCGAAGTACTTTCAGGTTATTGCCAATTTTGATTACGAGAAAAAACTTGGCCGCCGGGAATGGTTGCGCTCATATCTAAAGAAGGGAAAGGACGGTCGGAACTATGCGGAGAAGTTCGAAAGAGAGGGTTCCGGTATTCTTTCCTCAATGGTCGCCGCGGACGGCCTGATTGAACTGCCGGAGGATTTAACACATGTCGAAAAAGGCCAATCGGTTGATTTCCTCCCCTTTAGCAGCGTGATGACGTGAAGATTTTGTACTTTGCGTGGCTGCGAACGCGGGTCGGAACTGCTGAGGAGACATTAACACTTCCCTCGAACATCACCGAGGTCGGCGCAATGCTGTCATGGCTTCAGGGCCAGAGCCCAAAACATGAGAGTGCCCTGGCAGACCTCAGCGTTGTGCGTGTCGCGGTCAATCAGGAATACGCCCGTGCCGGCGACCCGGTGTCAGACCAGGACGAGGTCGCCTTGTTCCCGCCGGTAACGGGTGGGTAGGACAAAATGATTCGCATCCAGACCGAAGACTTTGACCCCGGTCAGGAAATTGACGGGATTACGCGCGGCCGAACGGATATCGGCGGGATTGCAAGTTTCGTTGGCACCGTCCGGGACAGTGACGGGGACGATGGCATTACGGCGATGACGCTCGAACATTATCCGGGCATGACCGAAAAACAATTGGCGGCTCTCGAAGATGAAGCGCGCAAACGCTGGTCGCTTCTGGACTGCCTGATTATTCACCGGGTCGGCAGGTTAGTGCCCGGTGACCGCATCGTGTTGGTGGTGACGGCTTCTTCTCACCGCGCCGATGCGCTCGAATCTTGTGCCTTCCTGATCGACTGGCTGAAGACCAAGGCACCATTTTGGAAAAAAGAGGAAAACGCCGACGGCGAGAGATGGGTGGAAGCACGTGCGGAAGACACCGATGCCGCCAACCGCTGGGAGATCAGCTAAATCGGCCGCTCAGCTCGCCATGGCTTGCGCCGGTTCAACCGATAAAGGCTGACGCCTGACCGTCCGGTCATAATCTTCCACCAGCGTTCGCGTGACGATGCCAACGTTATATTTATGGCCATCAATTTCACCGACCGGTGTCACCTCGGCTGCGGTGCCGGTCAGGAATATCTCGTCTGCTTTTTCCAGATCGGACGGCATGATCACGCGCTCGATGACTTCGTAACCGCGGTCTTTTGCCAAGCGCATCACTGTCC
>JAPYRS010000128.1 GCA_029936875.1 Alphaproteobacteria bacterium
TTCTTAAACTGTGAATGGCCGGCCATGGTGGCTCGGTACCTCTACAAACTGTGGGTCAATTCCCGGCTTATACCAGATATTGTGGGTCTTAGCACCGACCGGACATCGGCAGGGCACCGGTGCGGCCCCTTTGCGGCCCAATTGAAGCCAAGCGCGGTGGCGCAGCTTTTAGAAGCCCAATGTGGCCATTTTAGGGCGATTTAGGCCGAATCGGGTATTGCCGGCGCAAGTCGACCGCCTTGGCGAAAGGGTGCCACATGGGTGGCCAACCCTGTCTTATCGTCGGTTTCGACAAACACCGCGCACATCGTTCCTTCGCCTTCGGCCGGTTGAAATCGTTTTTTCTGGACGGAGCCACGAAATCTCGAAATCGGCTCGGACTTTTCCATGCCGATGACCGAATCGTAATCGCCGCACATGCCGGCATCGGTTTGATAGGCGGTACCATTTGGCAGAACTTGCGCGTCGGCGGTTGGAATATGGCTATGGGTGCCGGCCACCAGTGACACGCGGCCATCGAGATACTGCGCCATCGCCATTTTTTCGCTGGTCGCCTCGGCGTGAATGTCGACAAAGATAAAATCGACCGTGCCGCCGAGCCGCACCTTGGCAAGTTCCGCATCAACGGCGGCAAAGGGATCGTCAATCTCGCTCATGAAAACGCGGCCGAGTAGCGAGATCACCATCGCCTTGCGGCCGCCGGTTGTCTCGTAAATGCCGGCACCGCGACCGGGTGTACCCGGGACATGGTTCAAGGGCCGCAACACTTTCTTGTCGCTGTCGATATAGGGAATGATCTCGCGCTGATCCCAGGTGTGATTGCCGCCAGTGATGCAATCGACACCAGCGCCGTAAAGTTCTTCGCAAACGGCAGGTGTGATTCCAAATCCACCAGCGGGGTTGTCGCCGTTGGCCACGACAAAATCGAGGCGCAGGTCTTTCCGAACCTGCGGCAGACGGGATGTCACCGCGTCACGGCCCGCACGACCGACAATATCGCCGAGGAACAGGACTCTCATCGGAAGGCCTTTGCGCCTGATTCCGTGACGATCCAGTCGAGCGGTTGATCCCAATTATCGCGTGGCAATTTTTCTACCTCTTGTGCGGTATAAGCGACGCCGACCACCCGGACCTTTGATCGGTCCGGAATTTTTGCCAGCGCCTGATCGTAATACCCTTTTCCGTAGCCGAGGCGATAGCCGTCACCATCAAATGCGAGCAGCGGGACAAGAATGGTGTTGGGTGGGCCGGACAAATTTTCGCCGGTGGGTTCACGGGTGCCAAGCGGCCCGGCGGCGAGTACGTCGCCCGGGTTCCACGCCCGGAAGACCAGCGATTCCTCGTCTATTGCTGGAAGCGCGAGTGGCGCACCTTTATCGGCAAGCGCTTCAAGAAGCGGGCGGACGTCAATTTCATCGCCCATCGGCCAGTATCCGGCGACAATGCGGAGCGAAGCGTCGTGGTTGTCCAATGCGCCCAAATAATTATCCCGCAGCGCAATTCCGGCAGCTTCATTCCCTTGCCGATGGGCAACGGCACGGCGAGCTCGCGCCTCTAACCGCGCGGACTTTTTAGTTTGTTCTTTGGAATCGGATTGAGACATTGAAGGGGAAAAGGAGCACCAATCATGGGCGGGTCTCAACCAACATTATCGAAATTAGGTGTGAGCGGGACCGTCATGGCCGTCGGGTAACAGAATCCTCCGTGGCCTGCACAAGCAGGTGGGCGCCGCATAACGAGACCACGGCCTCAACAGAGGCAGCTCCCGGAGTAATCTGTATTGGCCCCAGGGATACGTGACCCTTCGAACCGGGCAGAACCCGCTCACACCTCATAGTTAGGCATTTCGGGCCGGGCTGCAATGGCCCAATTCTTAATAAATGCCCGAATTCTGTCGATTTTGGTGGTTTTGGGCCGCTTGCACAGTGCGCTACGGGGTGTTACTTGGCGCCTGATTCAAGCCGGGCAGCGATGGTTTCGATGCGGCTCGCATATTCCTGGATTGTTTCCTGCGCCTCACCGGCGGCCTCTTGCTTGGCGTCTTCCAGTTTCGACTGCGCCGATTCGGCTTCTTGGACCGATTCGGTAAGCTCGTCGGCGATTGTCAGTCCGGCCATCAGGATAAGCCGGGCCTCTCCAACCTGACCCATCGAATTGGCCAGTTCCGCGACACGCTTATCAATGTACTCGGCGAGACCACGAAGATGGTCTTCCTGGCCGTCATCGCAGGCGACCTGATATTCCTGCCCGTTAACAGTGAGATCGACGACAGCCATCAGGAACTTAACACTGCCCGGAGCCGATCAATTGTCGCATCGAGCCGGTCCGAGACACGAGAAACGGCATCCTCGAGGGCGGCATTGTCCCCCTCAATCGCGGCATACTTTTTTCCGAGTTCTTCATGGTCGGTTTTTAGGCGGTTAAGTTCCGTGTCGAGCCGTGCCCGATCATCTTCGGCGGCCTGCATATTGGAAAATTTTCCGGCGTTTTCCGCGGCGGCTCCAACGGCATTTTCCAACCGTTCAACAGCGCGCTCGAGTTTTTCCTTAGCAGAATCCATGTCGCCCAATTCTAGTTTGGAGATTTGTGAAGCGTTTTTCCCCGACTGCGCAAATATTTTATTCTGCGAAGTGTTTGTTCCTAACGGTTTAGCGTTAGCTTCGGAAGCAAAACATAAGCCCCCGCCCGGGGCAAGCGTTATTGGACGCCTCGAAGCAAGCGTTATCGGCTGCGAATTCGTCATTCGGCACCGGTTGACGGGGCGCGGCGCTCCGTTCATGTTTCCGCCACTTTGAACCCACCCCACGATTCAGCACAGACAAATCAGTATGACCGACGAGAAAGGCCGCGCGCCCGCTTCCCCGGACGCGCAAAATGTCACCCAACGCGATATGGCGAACGCGATCCGCGCGCTGTCGATGGACGCCGTCCAGGCCGCCAATTCCGGCCATCCCGGGATGCCGATGGGCATGGCGGACGTGGCAACGGTGCTGTTCACAAAGTTTCTGAAGTTTGATGCAAGTGCGCCGAATTGGCCGGACCGGGATCGCTTCGTCCTGTCCGCCGGGCACGGCTCGATGCTGCTTTATTCGCTGCTGCACCTGACCGGATATTTGAGCGTCGGCATCGACCAACTTCGCAATTTTCGAAAACTGACGAGCCACGCCGCCGGCCACCCGGAACACGGTGCATTCCCCGGAATTGAAACAACGACCGGGCCCTTGGGCCAAGGCCTTGCGACCGCCGTCGGCATGGCCATCGCCGAGCGCAAGCTCGCTGCCGAATTCGGCGACGATATTGTCGATCATTACACATATGCCCTGGCCGGCGACGGCTGCCTGATGGAAGGCATCAGCCAGGAGGCGATCTCGCTGGCTGGCCACCTGAAATTATCGCGGCTGATCATCCTGTTCGACGACAACCAGATCTCGATTGACGGGCCGACCAGCCTTTCGACCGGCGATGACCACATCAAGCGGTTTCAGGCGAGCGGCTGGAATACGATTTCAGCCGACGGCCACGATGAGGACGCCATTACCGAGGCGATCAATGGCGCCAAAAATTCGGACCGGCCGACCCTTATCGCGCTTCGGACCATAATTGGTTTTGGTTCGCCCAATAAACAGGGCACGTCTGCGACCCATGGTGCGGCACTTGGTGAAGACGAGGTTGCGGCAACACGTGCCGAACTCGACTGGCCTTTTGAGCCGTTTGTCATTCCGGATGATATTGCTGCCGCGTGGAAAGCCACTGGGGTGGCTGGCCGATTGCTTCGCAGCGGTTGGGAAATGAATCTCGCGGCGCTTTCTCCTGCAAAGAAGGCCGAATGGAATCGACGCCAAAACGGCGAGATTTCGGAGGCCTGGGCGAAGGCGTTTTCGGAGTTGAAATCGAGCTGGATCAAGGACGCACCCAAGGTGGCGACCCGAAAATCGTCGCAGGACACATTGGAGGTTTTGAACGCGGCCCTGCCCGAAACCATCGGCGGTTCTGCTGACCTCACCGGTTCCAACAACACCAAAACTGATGTCATGGACCCGTTTACGGCGGGTGATTACAGCGGCCGCTACATGTATTACGGCATTCGCGAACACGCGATGGCAGCCGCCATGAACGGCATCGCGCTGCACGGCGGGTTAATTCCTTACGGCGGCACATTCCTGATTTTTTCGGATTACCTCCGGCCGGCGCTTCGTCTGTCGGCAATGATGGAACAGCGCGTGATTTACGTGCTGACCCACGATTCAATTGGTCTCGGCGAAGACGGTCCGACCCACCAACCGGTCGAGCATCTCGCCAGTTTGCGTGCCATTCCAAACCTCTGTGTATTTCGCCCCGCCGATGCCGTTGAGGCCGCCGAATGCTGGGATGCTGCCATTCGTCTTTCCAATCGTCCTTCGATTCTTGCACTGACCAGACAGGTCTTACCGACGGTCCGGACCGAAGACGGCACTGAAAATCTTTCCGCCAAGGGCGGTTATGAACTGGCGGCAGCCGACGGCGATGCCGTTGTGACGATATTGGCGACCGGCTCCGAAGTTGAAATCGCGCTTGCTGCCCGTGATCAGTTGCAAATGAAAAGCACGGCGACGCGTGTCGTCTCGATGCCGTGCTGGGAATTGTTCGACGACCAGGACGCCGCCTACCGCGAGCAAACGCTCGGCCCCGGGACGGTGCGCATTGCGGTTGAAGCGGCGTTGGAACAAGGCTGGTCGCGCTATACTGGCGATGCGGATGCCTTTGTCGGGATGACCGGTTTCGGTGCGTCGGCACCGGCGGCCGATCTCTTCAAACATTTTGGCATCACGGCGGAAGCGGTGGCGGCGAAGGCCTTAGCCCTTTTGGCGAAACGCGCCTGAGGCCCTCTTGGCGAAACGCGCCTGAATTTTTTTGGCTAACGGAGAAACTCGATGGCAGTAACGGTGGCAATTAACGGATTTGGGCGGATCGGCCGCCTAGTTCTTCGCGCGATTTACGAATCCGGTCGCCGCGACATCAAAGTGGTTGCGATCAACGATCTCGGCTCCGTCGAAACCAATGCCCATCTGCTTGCCTTCGATAGCGTTCATGGCCGCTTCAACGGCAAGATCAAAACCTTCAAAAGCGCCATTGGCATCGGCAAAGACCGCATCAAAGTCTGTGCGGAACGCGATCCGTCGAACCTACCGTGGGGCGAACTCGGCGTCGATGTGGTGCTCGAATGCACCGGCCTTTTCACCAAGCGTGAACAGGCGGCCCTGCACATCGCAGCGGGCGCAAAACGGGTTCTGATTTCCGCACCGGCAACCGGCGCTGACCTCACCGTTGTCTACGGCGTCAACGACAACAAACTTCGGAAATCGATGAAGGTCGTCTCGAACGCGTCCTGCACCACAAATTGCCTCGCCCCGGTCGCGGCCGTGCTCAACAAGTCGATCGGCATCGCGCAGGGTTATATGACGACGATCCACAGCTATACCGGCGACCAACCGGTGCATGACACGTTGCACAAGGATCTCCGCCGCGCCCGTGCCGCCGCCTCATCAATGATCCCAACGTCAACAGGCGCCGCCCGCGCAGTTGGCCTCGTCTTGCCGGAGCTTGCCGGAAAACTCGACGGCACCTCCATTCGTGTGCCGACCGCCAATGTCTCGGTGATCGACTTTACCTTCACCGCCAAGAAGAAGACCTCGGTCGAGGCGATCAACAAGGCCATTTTGAAAGCTTCGAATTCAGACCGTTTGAAAGGCATTCTCGCCACCAACGATCAGCCGCTTGTCTCGATTGACTTCAACCATCACACCGCCAGTTCGATCTTCGACCTGACGCAAACGCAGGTGGTCGAGGGCAAGCTCTGCCGCGTGCTGTCGTGGTACGACAATGAATGGGGATTTTCGAACCGGATGCTGGACACGGCGGTGGCCCTAGGCCGTTTGAAATAGGAACCATTGAGGCGGCAGATTGACGCCCGCAATTATTTTTCACGATTACCAACACGCCCTTGCCGCGCTACGCGCGTCGGAAGCAACGGCCTCTCATATTCTGCTGCTGACCGCAGCTGGGGCGGCGAACTACGCGGGCCCGGATTTTCTGATTTCCATCATCAAGGACGCTGGCGACGCCGTGCCAGACGCCAAATTCGAAGCGGTAATTGACTGCGGCGACGATCCGGGTGCGGTGATGACGGCGCTTCGTGCGGGCTGGGCGCTTCTCCTGTTTGTCGGCGATCCAGAAATCGCCCAAAAAGTGGAAAGCATGGCGGCCCAGAAAAATGCCCAATTCCTCAACCGGCCCGAAGAGGTGCTCGACCTACTCAATCGGCCGGACCCGGATCAGGCGGCGTTACGCTGGCTGCAATCAAGAACAAAGCGGTGAAATAACGCGGATCATTGCAACACCTGAGGCGCTGGTTTATTCACTGGTGCAAATCAACAACCCGAATTCGACGTTCGGTTGCCGGAGATCGCCATGAGCGCACAACAATTAGAAGAAACAGCACAGGCGATGGTGACGGGTGGCAAGGGGCTTCTCGCTGCCGACGAATCAACCGGGACAATTGAAAAGCGGCTCGCCGGCATCAATGTCGAATCAACGAAAGCCAATCGCATTGCCTACCGTGAATTATTGTTCGCGACAGCCGGGTCCGGCGAATTCATTTCTGGTGCCATTCTCTATGATGAAACCCTGCGCCAATCCGGTTCGGACGGTCGGCGGCTTGTCGAAATTCTGAATGCCGAAGGCATCATCGCCGGTATCAAAGTTGATACCGGGGCGAAACCTTTCGCCGGTCACCCGGAAGAGACGATCACCGAAGGGTTGGACGGGTTGCGCGACCGGCTTTCGGAGTATGCGGAACTCGGTGCGCGCTTTACCAAATGGCGCGGCGTCATTCGAATCGGTGACGGCATCCCGAGTGACGCGTGTCTGAGCGCAAATGCTCACGCGCTTGCGCGCTATGCGTCGCTGGCGCAGGAAGCCGGGCTGGTTCCGATTGTTGAGCCGGAAGTATTGATGGACGGCGACCACACAATCGAGCATTGCCAGGCGGTGACGGAGAACGCGCTTGCCGCCGTGTTCGGCGAACTGTTTGCGTTTGGCGTTCAGCTTGAAAGCATCGTCCTGAAACCGAACATGGTCGTCTCCGGCAGCGAATGCAAAAGCCAAGCGTCGGTCGAGCAAGTGGCGGAAATGACCGTCGCGACAATGCGCCGGATGGTGCCCCCCGCAGTGCCGGGG
>JAPYRS010000011.1:0-31227 GCA_029936875.1 Alphaproteobacteria bacterium
GGAGCACCCATGGCGAAAGCAGCGGGCCATGACACCTTAAATACGCGTCGGCGTCTCAAGGTCGGAAACCGGACATACGACTATTACAGCATCAAGGCGGCGGAAAAGTCGCTCGGCGATCTGTCGCGCTTGCCGAACTCGATGAAGGTGCTGCTCGAAAACCTGCTGCGCCATGAAGACGGCCGCTCTGTTACCGTCGCTGATATCAAGGCCATCGCCAAATGGCTGAAAACGAAAAAATCCAAACGCGAAATCGCCTACCGCCCGGCCCGCGTGCTGATGCAGGATTTCACCGGTGTTCCCGCGGTGGCGGATCTCGCTGCGATGCGCTCCGCCGTCGCCGATCAGGGCGGCGATCCCCAAAGTATCAATCCACTGTCACAGGTTGATCTCGTCATCGATCATTCCGTGATGGTTGATAGTTACGGCACCGCGGGTGCTGCTAAAGCCAATGTCGCCCGCGAATATGAACGCAACCGTGAACGCTACGAATTTCTCCGCTGGGGCCAGGACGCGTTTGATAATTTCCGTGTTGTCCCGCCCGGCGCCGGAATCTGCCATCAGGTCAATCTTGAGTTCCTCGCCGAGGTCGTCTGGACCAAAAAGGAAGGCAAGACCACGGTCGCCTACCCCGATACGCTGGTCGGTACCGACAGTCACACGACGATGGTTAACGGTCTTGCGGTTCTTGGTTGGGGCGTTGGTGGGATTGAGGCCGAAGCGGCCATGCTCGGCCAGCCAATTTCGATGCTGCTGCCCGAAGTGATCGGCGTCCGGCTTTCCGGTCGCCTCCGCGAGGGTGCGACGGCCACCGATCTGGTGCTGACGGTCGTTGAACGGCTTCGCCAAAAAGGCGTGGTCGGCAAATTTGTCGAATTTTTTGGACCCGGCATCGACGATCTCGCGCTTGCCGATCGTGCGACGCTTTCCAACATGGCGCCCGAGTACGGTGCGACCTGCGGCTTCTTCTCAATTGATTCAGAAGCGATCAACTATCTGAAAACCACTGGCCGCAAACCGGCGCAAGTTGCGCTGATCGAAAAATATGCCAAGGCCCAAGGCATGTGGTGGACGTCAAAGTCGCCCGATCCCGTGTTCACGTCAGTCGTCGATATCGACGTCAGCAAGGTCGAGCCCAGCCTCGCCGGACCTAAGCGCCCGCAGGACCGCGTTAAACTCTCCGATGCGGCGAAAGAATTTGAAGACGAATTGCCTGGTTTGGGCGCGACCGATCTCGACAAGGTGATGAAGCTGAAAGGCAGCAAGAATTCGATTGGCCACGGCGCCATTGTTATTGCCGCCATCACCAGCTGCACCAATACCTCCAACCCCGGTGTGATGTTGGGGGCAGGGTTGCTCGCTCAGAACGCGGTCAAAAAAGGCCTCAAGGTAAAACCGTGGGTGAAGACGTCACTCGCGCCGGGATCAAAAGTTGTCACCGAATATTTCAAGAAAGCCGGCGTGCAGAAAGACCTCGATAAGCTTGGCTTCAACACCGTCGGTTACGGCTGCACCACCTGCATCGGCAACTCAGGCCCGTTGCCCGACGATGTGTCGGACTTGGTCAACAAAGGCGATCTCGTCGCGGTCTCGGTGCTTTCCGGCAACCGGAATTTTGAAGGCCGTATCTCACCGCAGGTTAAAGCCAATTATCTGGCGTCGCCCATGCTGGTCGTCGCCTACGCACTTGTCGGCACGATGAAAGCCGACATTGTTAATCAGCCACTTGGCAACGACAAAAAAGGCAATCCGGTTTACCTGCGCGACATCTGGCCTTCCAGCGGCGAAATTCAAGCAACGATCCGCAAGGCGATTGGCCCGGCGATGTTCCGCAATAGTTATGCTGAAATCTTTAAGGGCGACGCCAACTGGCGGAAGATTCGCACCAGCAAGAGTGTCACCTACAACTGGGATTCGAAATCCACCTATGTGAAAAAGCCACCCTTCTTTGAAGATTTTGGTTCGGACACTGAAAATGTAGCCGACGTTACCGGGGCAAGGTTGCTCGCGCTGCTCGGTGACAGCATCACCACCGATCACATTTCGCCTGCCGGTTCGATAGCCAAGGACGGACCTGCCGGTGATTACCTTATCGATCACAAGGTGAAGCCGGTCGAATTCAATTCGTTCGGTGCGCGACGCGGCAATCACGACGTCATGATGCGCGGCACGTTTGGTAACATTCGTCTTCGCAACCTAATGGCACCGGGAACGGAAGGCGGGATCACCCGCTTCATGCCGAAAGGCACCGAGATGCCGATCTATGATGCGGCGATAAAGTATAAGAAAGCGGGCACCCCGCTTGTTGTTGTTGCTGGTAAGGAATACGGCACCGGCTCGTCCCGCGATTGGGCCGCCAAAGGGACTCTTTTGCTTGGCGTTAAGGCCGTCATCGTCGAGAGCTTCGAGCGCATTCATCGCTCCAATCTTGTTGGCATGGGCGTGCTGCCGCTTCAGTTCACCGGCAAGGACAACCGCAAGACTTTGAAACTCGACGGCAGTGAGACCTTTGATCTGACTGGCATTTCCGGTGGTCTGAAGCCGGGCATGGAGGTCAAATGCACGGTTCACTATGCCGGTGGAAAATCAAAAAAGATTTCCTTGCTGTGCCGCATCGATACGCTCGATGAGGTCGAATATTTCAGGAGTGGCGGCATCCTGCAGTATGTCCTCGGTAATCTGATCGAGGCGGCATAAGCGAGGCGTCGCGCCGATCTCAGGAAGCGTCGCGCCACGTACAAATGTGTTGGGGTCTCACTGAATGTTGATTCGAGCGTGAAACGGAGGCTGATAGGGTTTGCGTGATGTCAGGTATGTTTCCAAGGGCGACACTCGTTGTGCTGGCGCTTTTTGCGTCGGCTTCGGCGTGGGCTGCTGAGAAACATAATCCCATCGTCGTCGAACTCTTCACCTCTCAGGGGTGTTCTTCGTGTCCGGCGGCGGATGCCTTCCTCGACGAATTAAATCATCGGGAAAATATTCTCGCGCTCGGTTTTCACGTCGATTACTGGGATTATCTCGGTTGGAAAGACACTTTCGCCAGTCCGCTGACAACCGCGCGGCAGTATTCCTACAAAAAGGCACTCGGCGCGCGCACGGTTTACACGCCGCAAATGGTGATCGGTGGAACCACAGGCGTAATCGGTTCGCGTCGCAATGAAGTTGCCGACGCCCTCGATGAGGCCATGCCGCCGATGCTCGGTGTTGAGATTTCGCGGGAACGCGAAGGCATGCTGACCGTCGGACTTCCGGTTGTGGATTCGATGGCGGGCAAGGCCGATGTGTGGATTGTGATGTATCACTCGACCCGCAAACAGCAAATCGAACGCGGCGAAAATGCCGGCCTGCTCGCGACCTATATCAATGTCGTGTCTGAATATCATCGCCTCGGCGGCTGGAACGGGCAGGCGGCCACATTCGATCTCGATATTCGAAAGCTCCGTGCCGAAGGGCGGGACCGCGCCGCCGTAATCGTGCAGCGGGCCGGTGCCGGTGAAATACTCGGCGCCGTCGAAATTGATCTCGACATGATCTAATTCGCCCCAAAGGGGCGTCTCCAGAGATGCGTTCCAAAAGGGGCGTCGCTAAACGAGCCCCGTCGGATTCGTCTGGCAATCCTTCCCACAATTTGACATTGCAAGGTCTGCAGGCGTAATTGCCGGGCAGTCCCACTTGTCACAAAGGTCATGCCATGCAGGTCGATGAAGCCATCGCAACGCGGCGTTCGGTGCGCGCGTTTTTGCCAAAACCGGTGTCGCGCGAAACTGTCAAAGAGATATTGCGGGTCGCGTCCCGCTCGCCGTCCGGCAGCAACATTCAGCCCTGGTATGTCTACGTCGCCGCCGGTGAGGTCCGCGAAAAACTGGTTGATGCCGCGGTCAAAGCCTACCTTGACCCGGAGGTCGATAACGTCGCCGAACATCATTATTACCCGAGCGAATGGCGGGAGCCTTATTTAGGACGGCGTCGCACCCTCGGTTGGGGTCTTTACGGATTACTGGAGATTGCCCGCGGCGAAAAAGAAAAAATGCAGGCGCAGCACGCCGGTAATTACAAATTCTTCGGTGCGCCGGTTGGCATGTTCATCACGATAGACCGCGACATGCAGTTTGGCAGCTGGGCCGACTGCGGCATGTTCATGGAAAACATCATGTTGGCGGCGCGAGCGCGAGGCCTTCACACCTGCCCGCAGGCGGCGTGGATGGACATGCACAAGATTATCCGCCCGATTCTCGGCATGCCCGAAAGTCGCATCGTCGTCGCCGGCATGTCGCTCGGTTATGAGGACGAAGACGCGAAGGTCAATGAATTCCGCACCGAACGATTGCCGCTCGAAGAATTCACCAAGATTGTGGGTTTCTAGTCGCCCGCCCTTATTCTTTAGAAAGACCCTTTGCCATCACCGCAGCTATGCGGCGGCTGAAGGCTGCCGGGTCAACCGGAAGTTCGCCCTCGGCAATGCGCGCCTGATCAAACAGCAACTGCGCCGCGTCCGCGAGATCATCGGTCGCACCCGGTTTGCCAGCTTGCGCGGCCAAAGCCTTGATCAGGTCGTGGTCGGCGTTAATTTCCAAAATCGGTGCGGCAAGAGAATCGATCCGGCCATGCTGTTTCAACAACCGTTCGAGGTGCATGTCGACGCCGCTTTCATCGGCGACCAGGCAAACCGGACTGTCGGTCAGGCGGGTTGAGGTGCGGACGTCTTTGACCGCGTCACCAAGATCAAGTTTCAGCAACGCAATCAGGCTGTCCATGCCTTCGGCTGGTGCCTCATCGGTTTTCTTATCGTCATCATCCGACTTCTCAAGCGGGATGTCATCCAGTCCGGCATCGCCGCGGGCGATCGACTGAAAGGTTTTTTCGTCAAAGGCGTTTACCGTCGGAATCCAGAAATCATCAACCGGGTCCGATAGCAGCAACACTTCGAGGCCGCGGGCGCGGTAGCCTTCCAGCAACGGCGACTTCGCAAGGACATCTGCCTCGCTACCGCTGAGATAATAAATTCCGGTCTGGCCTTCTTTCATGCGACCGACATATTCCTCGAGCGAAGCCAGTTCGGATCCGGCCGTCGTGGTAAAGCGGGCAATCTTCAGAATGCCCTCTTTGGCGTCGCCGTCTTCGTAGAGGCCTTCTTTTAGGACGGCGCCAAATTCTTTCCAGAAGGCGATGAAACCGTCTTTATCTTTCTTGGCTTTCTTGTCGAGCTCTCTGAACAGCCGCTTGGTGATGTCTTTCCGAATGCGCGTGACCATCGGGCTCGACTGCAAAAGTTCACGGCTCACGTTGAGGGCGAGGTCTTCTGAATCGACAATGCCGCGCAGGAACCGCAAATAAGGCGGAATCAGTCCCTCGCACTCGTCGGTGATGAACACACGTTTCACATAGAGTTTGACCTGATGTTTGCGCGCCGGATCGAACAGATCGAACGGACGTTGCGTCGGCACATAGAGCAGCAGACGGAATTCAATTTTACCTTCGACATGGGCATGGATCGTCATCCACGGTTCATCAAACGAATGACTGACGTGGTGATAAAATTCGCGGTACTGGTCTTCGCTGATGTCTTTCTTGGCCCGCGTCCACAAGGCCGATGCCGCGTTCAGGGTTTCGTCATTGCCCTCGCTTTTCAAAACGATCGGAAGGCCGATGTGATCCGAATAAGTTTTGACGATACGGCGAAGTTCGTCGACCTCAGCGTATTTTTTTGCATCTTTCTTCAGCTTCATTTCGATGGTCGTGCCGCGGGTTTCGCGCGTCGCCGGCATCACTGTGAATTCACCCAAGCCGTCTGACGACCAGACGAAGGCGTCCTCTTTTCCGGCGCGCCGGGAGGTGACCGATACCTGTTCCGCGACCATGAAGGCTGAATAAAACCCGACGCCGAACTGACCAATAAGTGAGACCGCGTCGTCGCTTTCTGCAAGTTCTTCAACAAATTTTCCGGAACCCGACCGGGCGATGGTGCCGAGGTTGTCGACCAGGTCATCGTGGTTCATGCCGATGCCGTTGTCGGAGATCGTCAGGGTGCGTTTTTTCGCATTGACCGAAAACTCGATCCGGAATTCGGGATCATCCTTGATCAACTCAGGCTTGGTGATCGCCTCGTAACGAAGTTTGTCGCAGGCGTCGGACGCATTGGAAATTAGTTCCCGCAGGAAGACATCCTTGTCGCTGTAAAGCGAATTCGCAACGATATGCAGAAGCTTGCTGACTTCGGCTTCGAATTTTCGTTTTTCCTCGGGTGGGTTGGTCTGGTCTTCGGTCATGTTTGATTAGCCGTCATCTGAAATATGAGCGCGGATATTTACCTCGACACAATATGTATTCGAATCCCCATCATTCAAGTGCAGGCATTGTCACGGACAAAGGCGCCACCGTCTTGCGAGGTATGGTAAATCGGAGTAGTTAGCGCGAAGCGCGTATTACGCGCGCAATCGACATGTAGGAGGAACCATGGCGCGGAACAAGATCGCACTCATCGGCGGCGGCAACATCGGTGGAACGCTGGCCCATTTGGCTGGCCTGAAAGAATTGGGCGATATTGTTATTTTCGATATCGTCAGCGGCCTGCCGCAGGGTAAGGCGCTCGATATTGCGCAATCTTCACCGGTTGATGGCTTCAACGCCAACGTCTCTGGCGCGACCAGCTACGCCAAGATCAAAGGCGCGGACGTTGTCATCGTCACCGCCGGCATCGCCCGAAAGCCAGGCATGAGCCGCGACGATCTGCTCGGCATCAATACCAGCGTGATGAAGTCCGTCGGCGAAGGCATCAAGAAGTATGCGCCGGGCGCTTTTGTCATCTGCATCACCAACCCTTTGGACGCCATGGTCTGGGCCCTGCGCGAAGCCTCAGGTCTTCCTCATAATCGTGTTGTTGGCATGGCCGGTGTCCTCGATAGCTCCCGTTTCCGGCTGTTTCTTGCCGAAGAATTCAATGTTTCCGTGGAGGACGTCACGGCATTTGTCCTTGGCGGCCACGGCGATACGATGGTGCCGCTGCCGCGTTACTCGACGGTCGCCGGCATTCCTCTTCCGGATCTCATCAAGATGGGTTGGACAACCAAAAAACGGCTCGACGAGATTATCCAGCGTACCCGCGACGGCGGCGCGGAAATTGTCAGCCTGCTGAAAACCGGTTCCGCCTTTTACGCGCCCGCGGCGTCGGCGATTTCGATGGCCGAAGCGTACCTGCGCGACAAGAAACGCGTGCTGCCGTGTGCTGCCTATTTGACCGGCGAATACGGCGTCCGCGATCTCTATGTCGGCGTGCCCGTCGTAATTGGCGCCAAAGGCGTCGAACGGATTATCGAGATCGAACTAAACGCCGGTGAAAAGAAGGCGTTCATGAAGTCGGTAAAGTCGGTAAAAGGGCTGATTTCTGCGGTTCAGCGCATCGATCCGTTATTAAAGAAGAAGCGCAAGGTGAGCGTGACAAAACGAAAGAAAGCGACCAAGAAAAAGCGTTAAAACCTTTCTTAACATTAAGATCAATACACTGAACTACTTGGGCGCGACGGTTGCGTATCTTTGGGACACCGGGTTATCGTTCCGCCGGATTCGCCCATTGCGCGGCCCGACGGCCCTGCCCGGCGGGAAAAAGGCGTCATGAATATTCACGAATATCAGGCTAAAGCCCTGCTCAAGCGGTACGGCGTTGCTGTACCAAACGGCGGGGTCGCCTACACGACCGACGAAGCGGTAAAAATCGCCAACGATATGGGCGGACCGGTTTGGGTCGTAAAGGCACAGATTCACGCAGGTGGTCGCGGCAAGGGCGGCGGCGTTAAAGTTGTTAAATCGATTGAAGAAGTTAAACAGGCCGCCTCCGATATTCTCGGCATGACCCTGATCACGCATCAGACCGGGCCTGAGGGCAAAGAAGTCAAACGGGTTTACATTGAAGACGGCTGCGATATCGCGCGCGAACTTTACCTCAGCATGGTGATTGACCGGGATTCGAGCCGGATCGCGATTATGGCGTCGACCGAAGGCGGCATGGATATCGAGGAAGTCGCGTCAAAAACGCCCGAGAAAATTCTAGTCGTGCAAATCGATCCGACCACCGGCATTCAGGGCTTTCACGTCCGGCGCATTGCCTTTGGGTTGAAACTTGAAGGCACGCAGATCAGAGCCGCATCCAAGTTCATCACCGCCGTCTACAAGGCGTTCACCGAATCGGACGCGAGCCTATTGGAAATCAATCCGCTGGTCATCGACACGGCAGGCGATGTGATCGCGCTCGACGCGAAAATGAACTTCGACGACAACGCCTTGTACCGGCACAAGGACATTGTCGAACTGCGCGACGAAGACGAAGAAGATCCGGCCGAAGTTGAAGCGGCGAAACACGATCTCAATTACATCAAGCTTGATGGCTCAATTGGCTGCATGGTCAACGGCGCCGGACTTGCCATGGCGACGATGGATATCATCAAGTTGCACGGCGGCGCATCGGCAAACTTTCTTGATGTCGGCGGCGGAGCGACCAAAGAACGTGTGACCGAAGCTTTCAAACTGATTCTGTCTGATCCCAATGTCGAAGGCATTCTGGTCAATATTTTCGGCGGCATCATGCGCTGTGATGTCATCGCGGAAGGTGTTGTCGAAGCCGCCCGCGAGGTCAGCCTGCATGTACCCTTGGTGGTGCGTTTGGAAGGCACTAACGTCGAACTGGGAAAAATAATTTTGAGCGAATCGGGTCTACCCATTGTGTCGGCCGACGATCTTGGTGATGCGGCTGCAAAAATTGTCGCCGCCGTGAAAGAAGCCGCCTGATGTCAGTTCTCGTCGACGCCTCAACCAAAGTTATTTGTCAGGGTTTCACTGGCATGCAAGGCACTTTCCATTCCGAACAGGCGGTTGCCTACGGCACCCAAATGGTCGGCGGTGTGACGCCGGGCAAAGGTGGCAGTACCCATCTTGATCTTCCGGTGTTTGATACGGTCGCTGATGCGGTCGATCAAACCGGTGCGACGGCTAGCGTTATTTATGTACCGCCGCCGTTTGCGGCCGATGCCATTCTCGAAGCGATCGATGCAGAACTTGCACTGATTGTCTGCATCACCGAAGGCATTCCGGTGCTCGACATGGTGCGCGTGAAAGAGGTGCTCAACGGTTCAAAAAGCCGACTTGTCGGCCCCAATTGCCCCGGCGTGATCACACCCGGCGAATGCAAAATCGGCATCATGCCCGGCCACATTCATGTTCCTGGCAGTGTCGGCATTGTTTCCCGCTCCGGGACATTGACCTATGAGGCCGTCGCGCAAACCACCGCCGCCGGTCTCGGTCAATCGACCTGTATCGGTATCGGCGGCGATCCGGTCAACGGCACCAATTTTGTTGATTACCTCGAAATGTTCCTTGCCGATCCAAAAACTGAATCAATTGTCATGATCGGCGAAATCGGCGGCAGCGCCGAAGAAGAGGCCGCAGAGTTTCTCACCGCGAGCAAAATCAAAAAGCCCGTCGTTGGATTTATTGCGGGCGTAACGGCACCTCCGGGGCGGCGCATGGGCCACGCCGGCGCAATCATATCCGGCGGCAAAGGCGGTGCCGGCGACAAGATCGAAGCAATGAAAAAAGCCGGCATCAAAGTTTCCGAATCACCAGCCGCGATCGGTTCCTCGATGGTCGAGCTTCTCAAGGGCGGCGCATAGGGCAACGGCCCGCGACCGGCCATGACAAATAAAATCGACACATCGTCGTTTCTAACCGGCACCAACGGTGCCTTCATCGAAGACATGTTTGAGCGCTACCTGACCCATCCGGAAACGGTCGATACGGAATGGCAGCACTTCTTTGAAGAACTTGGTAACGGCGCATCCGCCGCAGGCAATGGTCCGAGTTGGGCGCCGGTGGGGGGCGCGACAGTTGACGCCGCCAGTATTGGCCTCACCCTCGATGACGAGGCGCCGGCCAAAAAGAAATCGGGAAAATCCGCCGGACGATCAGATGCGGAAGCCCGCGCCGCCACACTCGATTCGCTGCGCGCCCTGATGATGATCCGCGCCTACCGGGTGCGCGGTCATTTATTGGCGAACCTTGATCCGCTCGGACTGGCCAATGCCGAACCACATCCCGAACTCGACCCGGCAAGTTACGGCTTCACCGAAGCCGACCTGGACCGGCCGATCTTTATCGACAACGTTTTGGGATTGGAAAGTGCGACGATGCGGGAAATTACCGCCGTCCTGCACCAAACCTACAGTGGCTCGATCGGTTACGAGTTCATGCACATCCAGTACGGCGATCAGAAGTCGTGGATCCAGCAACGCATCGAAGGCCATGAATTTCAGCCGAAGTTCACCAACGAGGGCCGCCAAAAAATTCTCCAGCAGCTGACCCAGGCCGAAGGGTTCGAGCACTTTCTCAATATCAAATACACCGGCACCAAACGGTTTGGCATCGACGGCGGCGAATCGCTGATCCCGCTGTTGGAGGCGATCAACAAACGCGCGGCGCAACTTGGTGTTCGCGAAATCAATTTTGGCATGCCGCATCGGGGACGCCTCAACGTTCTCGTCAATGTGATGAACAAACCCTACGCCGCAATCTTCTCTGAATTTCAGGGGGCGAGCGCGAAGCCCGACGAAGTGCAGGGTTCAGGTGACGTAAAATATCATCTCGGCACATCGGCGGACCGCGATTTCGACGGTGACAAACTTCATTTGTCGCTGTCGCCAAATCCGTCCCATCTCGAAGCGGTCGATCCGGTGGTGATGGGCAAAACGCGTGCAAAACAAACGCAGCGCCGCGACATTCACCACAAACAAGTCATGGCCGTCATCATGCACGGCGACGCGGCCTTCGCCGGCCAGGGCATCATCGGCGAGGTCTTCGGCTTTTCCGATCTTACCGGCTACCGCACCGGCGGCAGCATCCACATCATCGTCAACAATCAGATCGGCTTTACCACGGTGCCGAGTTACAGCCGCTCGACGCCGTATCCGTCGGACGTTGCCAAAGGCGGGCAGGCGCCGATCATTCATGTCAACGGCGACGATCCCGAAGCCGTTGTCCATGCCGCGCGATTTGCCGCCGACTTCCGTCAGGAATTTAGCCGCGATGTTGTCATCGACATGTTTTGTTATCGCCGCTACGGCCACAACGAAGGCGACGAACCCGCGTTCACGCAGCCGTTGATGTACCGCCAGATTGCTGATCACCCGAGTGTTCGCGAAATCTACGGAAAACAGTTGGTCGAGGGCGGCTTTCTCGAAGCCGGCCAGCCGGAAAAAATGGCCGAGGATTTCCACGCGCATCTCGAAAAAGATTTTGCCGCCACCACCTACAAACCCAACAAGGCCGATTGGCTTGAGGGCAAGTGGAAAGGCCTGAAAATTGCCAGCGGCAAGGCGCGGCGCGGCAAGACCGGCGTGAAACCGGACCTGCTGAAAAAGGTCGGCCGCGCGCTGATTAAATTTCCTGAAAATTTTCAGGTTCACAAAACGGTCAAACGCCTGCTCGACCGAAAAGACGCGGCCATTGAGACCGGCAAGGACATCGATTGGGGCACCGGCGAGGCGCTCGCCTTCGGCACGCTGTTGATGGACGGGTACGCTATTCGTTTGTCCGGGCAGGATTCGCAGCGCGGCACGTTTTCACAACGCCATAGCGTGCTGATCGATCAGGCGACCGAAAAACGCTACACGCCGCTCAATCACATTGCCGACAAACAGGCGTTTTACGAAGTCGTCGATTCAAGTCTTTCCGAATACGGCGTACTCGGATTCGAATACGGCTTCAGCCAGGCCGAACCGAATACGCTGACGATTTGGGAAGGACAGTTCGGTGATTTCGCCAACGGCGCACAGATCATGTTTGATCAGTTCATTGCGTCCGGCGAAAGCAAGTGGCTGCGCATGAGCGGGCTGGTCGTGCTGCTGCCGCATGGCATGGAGGGGCAAGGCCCGGAACATAGTTCGGCCCGGCCCGAGCGGTTTTTGCAGCTTTGCGCCGAAGACAATTTGCAAGTTGCGAACTGCACCACATCGGCCAACTACTTTCATATTTTGCGCCGCCAGATGCACCGGGATTTTCGTAAGCCCCTGATCCTGATGACGCCGAAATCATTGCTGCGCCACAAACGCGCGGTCTCGACGCTGAAAGATTTTTCCGGCGACAGCACGTTCCACCGCATTCTTTGGGACGACATGAAAACGGCGGCCGATTCGAAAATCAAACGGGTGATCCTGTGCTCGGGCAAAGTTTATTTTGACCTGCTCGAAGAACGGGAAAAACGCAAAACCAAAGACATTCAGGTTTTGCGGATGGAACAGCTCTATCCGTTCCCGTCCGACGCCTTGGAAGAAGAACTCGGACGTTTCAAGAACGCCGAAATCATGTGGTGTCAGGAAGAGCATAAAAACCAAGGCGCCTGGTCTTTTGTTGAACCGTTGATCGAAGAAGTTCTAACCGGCATGGGCCGGAAGGGGGAGCGCGCATCCTACGTTGGCCGGATCGCCGCCGCCGCCCCCGCGACCGGGCTGTTGAAAAACCATCTCAAACAACAGGCGCAACTAATCGACGAAGCGTTGACCTTTTGACCGGAAGGCAGAGCGATGAGTGTTGAAATTCGTGTCCCCACGTTGGGCGAATCAGTAACCGAAGCGACGGTTGCGAAATGGCTGAAGGGTGTCGGCGAAGCGTTTGCCGTTGATGAACCCTTGGTCGAACTGGAAACCGACAAAGTCACGCTTGAAATTCCGGCATCGGTCGCCGGGACAATCGAAAAGATTGAGGCCGACGAAGGCGCCACCGTCGAAGTTGGTGCGCTTTTGGGAATGATTGCCGAAGGTGCCGGTGCGCCCGCCGGTAAACCGGCAGCCGCGGCACCAGCCCCAGCGACCAAACCGCCCTTGGCAGATCTCAGCGCGTTGTCACCGGCGGTCCGCCGTCTGATCGAAGAAAATAATCTTGATCCCGCCTCAATTTCCGGCACCGGCAAAGACAGCCGCCTGGTCAAAGGCGATGTTTTGCAGGCAATCAAAGACGGCAGCGCCAAAACCATGGGTGCCGCAACGGCAGCCTCCCCGCGTGCCGCTCGCGCCGATGAAACACGTGAAGAACGGGTCCGCATTTCCCGCCTACGCAAGCGCATCGCCGAACGCCTGAAAGAGGCACAGAACACAGCCGCAATGCTGACGACATTCAATGAAGTTGATATGACAGCGGTGATGGCGGCACGGGCAAAATACCGCGATACGTTTGAGAAAAAACACGGTGTCAAACTCGGATTCATGTCGTTTTTTGTGAAGGCCTGCATCGTCGCCCTGCGTGAACTGCCGTCCGTCAATGCCGAAATCGACGGCGATGAGATGGTTTACAAGAACTATTACGACATCGGTGTCGCTGTTTCGGCACCAAAGGGTCTTGTTGTGCCGGTGCTACGAGACGCCGACCAGCTAACCTTTGCCGAAGTTGAAAAGTCGATCGCCGATCTCGGCATGCGTGCGCGCGACGGCAAGCTGACGATGGAAGAAATGACCGGCGGCACCTTTACCGTTTCCAACGGCGGCGTGTTTGGTTCGCTGTTATCGACGCCAATTCTCAACCCGCCGCAGTCTGGCATCCTCGGCATGCACAAAATTGATAAACGCGCGATGGTCGTCGGTGACGAAATAAAAATTCGACCGATTATGTATCTCGCGCTCAGCTACGATCACCGGATCATCGATGGCCGTGAAGCGGTTACGTTCCTGGTTCGGGTCAAGGAATGCATCGAGGATCCGCAGCGCATTCTTTTTGACATGTAACGCCGCGCCCAATTTTCCCCGTACCAAAGAGTTCAATGCTTACGCCCAATGATATTGTCGGCACATGGGTGCTGGCCTCCTACGAACTTCACAACGCTGATGGCACGACGACCGAACCGATGGGTCCTAACCCGGTCGGTCGCATCACGTATACCGACGAAGGCTTTATGAGCGCGACGATGATGCCGTCCGGCCGTACCGACTTTGAGGCCAGCGATGTTCTTGGTGGTACGGATTCCGAAAAGCTGGCAGCAGCCAAATATTTTGTCACCTATTGCGGCCCGTTCGATGTCCGCGACGACACCGTCTATCACACACCAGAACTCACTTTTTTCCCCAATTGGGTCGGACAAGAGCTGCCTCGAATGGCAAAACTTGAGGGCGATAAGTTAATTCTGACAACATCGGAAATGGTTCGGGACGGCAAACTTTCGACGGCAGAAATCGTTTGGCAGCGCTGGAAAAAGTCCTAACGCACAGCGAAAAGCGGAGACACCAATATGAGCGATTCTAAATTCGATCTCGTGGTGATTGGCGGCGGCCCCGGCGGGTATGTTGCGGCAATTCGCGCAGCCCAGCTCGGCATGTCGGTCGCCTGTGTTGAAAGTCGTGCAAAACTCGGCGGCACTTGCCTCAACGTCGGCTGCATTCCGTCAAAAGCGCTGTTGCAGAGTTCTGAAATTTACGCCGAGGCGGCGCATGGCCTTGGCGTTCACGGTGTCAAAACCGGCAAAGTCGCGCTTGATCTGAAAGCGATGATGGCGCGGAAAGACAATGTCGTCGACGATCTCACCAAGGGCATTGCCTTTCTCTTTAAGAAAAACAAGATCGAACATGTTGAAGGGTACGGCACGCTGCTCGATGCCAACACCGTCGAAGTGAAACCAGCCAAGGGCAAAAAGCGGACCCTGAAGGCGGCGCGCATTCTTATTGCGACCGGCTCCGAGGTGACGCCGCTTCCGGGTGTCGAGATTGACGAAAAGAAAATCGTCTCTTCGACGGGGGCGCTCGAACTGAACAGTGTTCCAAAAAAGATGATCGTCATCGGCGGCGGTTATATCGGTCTCGAAATGGGTTCGGTGTGGCAGCGTCTCGGTACCGAAGTCACAGTCGTCGAGTTTCTCGATCGCCTCGTCCCCGGGATGGATGCGGAGCTCGCAAAAACCTTGCTGCGGACGCTCACCAAACAGGGCATCAAGTTCAAACTCGGCACTAAAGTCACCGGCGCGAAGGCCACCAAAACTGGCGTAGCCCTCACGTTTGAGCCATCGAAAGGTGGCAAAGCCGAGAAGATTGCAGCTGACGTTGTGCTGGTCTCAATTGGCCGCCGTCCTTTCACCGAAAAGCTTGGCCTCGACAAGGCCGGCGTGACCCTCGACGGCCAAGGCCGTATCACCGTCGATGAAGTTTTTCAGACCAATGTCGCTGGTGTTTACGCCATCGGCGATGTCATCAACGGGCCGATGCTTGCCCACAAAGCCTCCGAAGACGGCGTCGTTTGCGTCGAACGGATGGCGGGCCATGTTGCCAATGTCGATTACGACAAAGTGCCGGGCGTAGTTTACACTTGGCCTGAAGTTTCGACCGTCGGCAAAAGCGAAGAACAGCTCAAAGAGGCAGGCGTCGCCTATAACGTCGGCAAGTTTCCGTTCAGTGCCGTCAGCCGCGCCCGCGTTAATGCTAACACCGATGGTTTCATCAAGATTTTGGCGCACAAAGAAACTGATCGCGTGCTCGGCGTCCACATCATTGGACCCGACGCCGGAACGCTTATTCACGAGGCAGTTCTCTGTATGGAATTTGGTGGATCGTCAGAAGATATCGCCGCCACCGTTCACGCTCATCCGACCTTGGCCGAAGGCGTGAAAGAAGCCGCAGTCGCGGTCACCGGTAAACCGATACATATGTGACTTCTAACTACCGTCTCGCGCGCGGATGCGCCGACCGGTAGACATCCAGCAGGTGGCTGGTTTCGACTTCCGTATAACGCTGCGTCGTTGAAAGCGACGCGTGTCCAAGCAATTCCTGAATCGTTCGAAGGTCGCCGCCGGCGGATAACAGGTGGGTCGCAAAGCTGTGGCGAAGCGCATGCGGCGTCGCAGTTTCAGGCAGGCCAAGCGCGCGGCGCACTTCACGCATCGATTTTTGAATGATGCCGGCATTCAGTCGCTTGCCGCGCACACCAACAAAAAGTGGATCGTCGCGTTCCATTCCAAACGGGCAAAGCGCTACGTAAGATTCGATCGCTTCCCGTACCACCGGCAAGACAGGCACCATCCGTTCCTTGTTTCCCTTGCCGCGAATAATCATTGAGGCGCCGCTGCCGATATCCGCATGGTTCAACCCCAATGCCTCTGAAATCCGCAACCCGCAGCCGTACAGAAGTGTCAGCACGGCATAGTCCCGCGCATTGACCCATTGTTCTTCATGCAGAAAGGCGATTTGTTCGCGTGCCGCCGCCGCCGCCTCAACGCCAAGCGGCTTGGGTACGCTATGCGGTAGTTTCGGAGAATGCACCGACCGGATTGCGGTGTTGGTTACCTGTCCGGTTCGCTCAAGATGGCGAAAAAAGGATCGCAACACGGAAAGCGCGCGCGCGACGGAACTATTGCTGAGCCCGTCATTGCGACGATGGGCAAGAAAACTTCTGAAGTCTCCCGGCCTGAGCGCCGCAAGATCTTCGACGTCTGCGAGTTTTCCGAGATGTTCGATGAGGAATTTAAAAAAGGCGGTGAGGTCTCGTGAATAGGCCGAAACGGTATGCGACGACGATTGTTTTTCGTCCCGCAGCCAGGTCAGGAAATCCTGTATCGCCATAATCGAATTTGGCGCGGCGTTTGGGACGGCCGGGGCCTGAGACGAATCCTCAGCCCGGCCGTTTTGTCCCGAATTTACGTCGGCAGATTGACCCATGCCCGAATGCAACGGCCAAGGGCGCTGCCCAGGAAGGCTAAAAGTTCGGTCCCCTGACCGGGATGAAAACGCGACTGATCAATCGAGCCCATCGCCAGCAATCCGTCCGGTCCATCATGGCCAATCCGAATCCGGACGATGGCATCGGATTTTACTTTGCGCGCGTTGGTACCGAAGAGCGCAACGTCGCCGTCCACTTCTGCGCGAAGGATGACATCTTTGTCGCCCATCAGGCGTTTGACCCGGCCATTCGGCAAAACCCGCAGACCATTGATTTTCAGCCCCGACAGCATCGTGTCCTGGCTCTCAAAACAAAGTGTCGCGACATCAATTTCCAGTACTTCGTTCAGATCTTCCGTCACGACTTCCAGCAGATGATCGAAGGTCCGCGCCTCCATCATGCGAAGGACACCGCTATGGATTCGGTCTAAGCTTGAGGTGTTGTCGCGGCCAGCACTAATCAAATCGCGGCGGGTCGATTTATGCTGTTCAAGTTCCCGCTGCAATCGATTGATGATGAAATGCTGCATGTCGACAACGCCGCGTCCGGTTCGAAGGCCGGGCGGAGTGAGCCCGACCAACAGTTCCGGGTGGGTGTCGAGAAAATCTGAATGGTCCCGCAGATAATCGCCAACCTGCGCGGCGGTAATGTGATTGGCGACCAGGGCCGATTGAGTTGTTGTGACCACGTGACCTACTTCCTGTCGAGGATGGATTGTCCGGTTTTTTTCCAGTCCGCCAAAAACGCGGCGAGACCTTTATCAGTCAATGGATGCTGAACCAGTTTATGCAATATGTCGGGTGGTACGGTGCAGATGTCCGCACCGATACGGGCGGCCTCGACGATGTGTCCGGGGTGCCGGATCGAGGCCACAAGAATTTCGGTCTCAAAGTTTGGATAGTTGTCGTAGATCTCGCGGATGTCGCTAATCAGCGCCATACCGTCTTCGGAAATATCGTCAAGCCGTCCAACAAACGGCGAAATGAAACTGGCACCGGCCTTGGCCGCAAGAATCGCCTGGCTCGCAGAAAAACAAAGGGTGACGTTGACCATAATGCCGGATTGACGAAGCGCCTTGCATGCCTTCAGGCCATCCCAGGTCAGCGGCACTTTGACGACAATATTATCGGCCCGTTTGGCGAGCGACTGACCTTCGGAGAGCATGGTTTCGAAATCGGTCGCGGTCACCTCGGCGCTAACCGGGCCATCGACAATGTCGCAAATGTCTTTCAGCACATCGAAAAAATCGCGACCGGATTTCGCGACCAACGACGGATTGGTCGTGACACCATCCAGCAGGCCGGTATCGGCCAAATCCCGAATCGCATCAATATCCGCGGTATCGACGAAAAATTTCATAGCTCCCCTAGCCGTCGACCAATTCGGCTTCCCATTGGCCGGCGTCCCCTTGGCGCTTGCCGCGCGGACCGCAGGCTGGCAGATACTACTCTATGCAGTTAGAGATGGGGAAGTCACCCACTATATCTAGAGTAAAGGTGCTTTTGCCGCTTCCCTTGGCCGGGCCCTATGACTATGCGGCAGGCGCTCACGCGCTGTCGCCGGGGGATTATGTCCGAGTTCCCTTGGGTCCACGGACGGTGACGGGGGTGATTTGGGACTGCGACGCCGCCGAGGCCGGCGATAAAGAGCCGGTCGCTGAGCACAAGCTCCGCGAAGTTGAAACCCGCATTGATCTGCCGCCGATGCCGGAGACCCTGCGCCGGCTGATTGATTGGGTTGCGGCGTACACGTTGGCGGCACCGGGTGCTGTTTTGAAAATGACACTGAATACGCCGCAGGCATTGAAGCCACCGCCGATGCGCACGGTTTACCGGGTTGGCGATGTTGACGGTGGCACCGGCGCAGCAATTCGAATGACACCGGCGCGCCAACGCGTGCTCGACATACTTGCAGACGGTCCGCCGCAAACTGCATCGGCCGTTGCCGAGGCCGCCGCCGTCAGTTCGTCGGTGGTTAAAGGCCTCGAAAAAGCCGGTGTCCTGATTGCGCAAAAATCAAAGGGCGATGCGCCCTTTGCGATGCCCGATCCCGGCCACCCGCGGGCAGAACTTTCAGAGGTGCAACAAACCGCCGCTGATTCTGTCAGTGCGGCGGTCCAAAAAAAATCATTCGAAGTCTTACTGCTCGACGGTGTCACCGGGGCCGGCAAAACCGAAGTTTATTTTGAAGGCATTGCGGCTGCCCTCGAATTGAAACGCGAGACACTAATTCTGGTACCCGAAATTGCACTCACCGTTCAATGGCTCGAACGGTTTGAATCGCGCTTTGGCATCCGTCCGGCCGAGTGGCATTCGGATCTTGGCTCCGGAGAACGTCGGCGCGCTTGGCGTGCCGTCGCAGAAGGCGGCGCCCCGGTCCTGGTGGGTGCACGCTCTGCCCTGTTCCTGCCGTTTGCCAATCTCGGTTTGATCGTTGTCGATGAGGAACACGATTCGTCCTACAAGCAGGAAGACGGCGTCGCCTATAACGCCCGCGACATGGCCATTGTTCGGGCGCGAGAGGCGGAGATTCCAGTGATCCTTGCAACGGCCACACCATCTCTCGAAACGATCGTTAACGCCGAACAAGGCCGCTACACGCATCTAAAAATATCTGAGCGCCACGGCGACGCGGGAATGCCGCACGTCGAGACAATTGACATGCGCACCGATCCGCCGCCATCGCAAAGCTGGCTTTCGCCGCAACTCTCCATGGCACTTCTAAAAACGATTGCAGCGGGCGAACAGGCACTGCTGTTTTTGAACCGCCGCGGCTATGCGCCGCTCACCCTGTGCCGGGCCTGCGGCCATCGATTGCAATGCCCAAACTGTCAGGCGTGGCTGGTTGAACACCGGCATTCGTCTCGCCTCCATTGTCATCACTGTGATTATGCGCAGGCCATGCCGCGCGAATGTCCATCCTGCAAAGCTGAAGACAAGTTCGCTGCCTGCGGACCAGGTGTCGAACGCCTTGCCGAAGAAGTGCACGCGCTATTGCCGGATGCCCGGATCGCCGTACTTTCCAGCGACACCTTGACCGGCCCAGTTGCGATCGAAGAGTTCATTCGCCGCGTTGAAGATCACGAAGTCGATATTCTGATCGGGACCCAAGTTGTCGCCAAGGGTCATCACTTTCCGCTGCTGACATTGGTCGGTGTGGTCGATGCCGATCTCGGCCTTGCTGGCGGTGATCTCCGCGCGGCGGAACGAACCTTCCAGATCCTAAGCCAGGTTTCGGGGCGGGCTGGCCGCGAGACACGAGGCGGTGTCGCTTACCTGCAAACCTACATGCCCGATCACCCGGTGATGCAGGCGCTGGCGGCCGGTGACCGCGATCAGTTTCTTGCCTGTGAGGGCGATAGCCGGAAACAGTTGGCGCTGCCGCCATACGGCCGGTTGGCGGCATTGATCCTGTCGTCGGAAAACGAGGCGGCGGCGCGCCAGGCCGGTCGTGCGCTCGCCCGCTCCGCACCGACGGGGGACGGCATTATGGTTTTGGGGCCGGCGCCTGCGCCGATGGCATTGCTACGGGGCCGCCACCGTATTCGCCTGCTGATGAAAGTACCGCGGGCCGCGCCGATTCAGCGGCTGCTGCAGGATTGGGTCACAAAAGCGCCGCCGCCACGCAACGTCCGGCTTCAGATCGATATCGACCCGTACTCCTTTAACTAGGCCGGTTTTGCAGTCCAATTGGCCCGATAATCGTGCCCATCCTGTGCGCCGCGGAGTAGCCGTAATAACCGCAGAAAACAGCGCACTTTGCTTGCCACACCAATATCTTCGTGGTAGGTAACGCGCGGATTTAGTCGGTAGGTCCTGAACGGGTCTGCCGACGTATTTCTTATGACTTTTCAATACCTTACCAAACAGGCCGCTAAAACAGGCGGGCCTCGGAGAGTGCCGACTTGGTAGCCGCGAAAATTACTGTAACCGGAATTTCGGGCCGTTATGCGACCGCCCTGTTTGACCTGGCGCACGAGCAGGATTCGCTCGATGCCATCGCTGGCGATCTCGAGGCGCTTGCAGGCATGCTCAATGATAGCGCCGACCTCTTGCGGCTTGTCAGAAGCCCGGTTCTCAGCCGTTCCGAACAGGGTCAGGCGATGGCGGCGGTTCTCGATAAAGCCGAAATGAAGCAGATGACCAAGAATTTCATCGCCCTGGTCTCGCAAAATCGCCGGCTGTTTGCGCTCAAAGACATGATTAGGGACTTTGGCCTGCTGTTGTCGTCGCACCGCGGTGAAATCAGCGGCGAAGTCATCTCCGCCCATCCGCTCAGTGACGGGCAGGTTTATTCAATTCGTGCGCGCCTCGCCAAGGCGATGAGCCAGGAAGTCAGTCTTACCGCTTCGGTCGATCAAAGTCTTCTCGGTGGCCTGATCGTCAAAGTTGGTTCGCGCATGGTCGATTCTTCACTCAAAACAAAACTACAGAACATAAGATTTTCCATGAAAGGTGTTGGTTGATGGATATTCGCGCCGCTGAAATTTCGGCCATCCTCAAGGATCAGATCGAGAACTTTGGCACAGAAGCCGAAGTCTCGGAGGTTGGCCAGGTGCTGTCCGTCGGTGACGGTATTGCCCGCGTTTACGGACTTGATCAGGTTCAGGCCGGCGAGATGGTCGAATTTCCCGGTGGCATTCGGGGCATGGCGCTCAATCTCGAAACCGACAATGTCGGTATCGTTATCTTCGGCGATGATCGCGACATCAAGGAAGGCGACACCGTTAAACGGACCGGCGCCATCGTTGATACCCCCGTCGGCAAAGGCATGCTCGGCCGCGTCGTTGACGCGCTCGGCAATCCCATCGACGGCAAGGGCACCATCGAATCGGACGAACGCCGCCGCGTCGAAGTGAAGGCGCCCGGTATTATTCCGCGGCAATCGGTTGATGAGCCGATGCAGACTGGCCTGAAGGCGCTTGATGCGCTGGTTCCCGTCGGACGTGGTCAGCGCGAGTTGATCATTGGCGATCGCCAAACCGGCAAGACGGCAGTCGCGGTTGATACGATTATCAATCAGCGCGAAATCAACAAGTCCGGCGATGAATCGAAAAAGCTCTACTGCATTTACGTCGCGATCGGACAAAAACGCTCAACCGTTGCCCAGGTCGTGAAGACGCTCGAAGACGAAGGTGCGATGGAATACACCATCGTCGTTTCCGCGTCTGCTTCCGAGCCGGCACCGCTTCAGTATCTCGCGCCCTACACCGGTTGCACGATGGGCGAATATTTCCGCGACAACGGCATGCACGCCCTGATCATTTATGATGATCTTTCCAAGCAGGCGGTTGCCTATCGCCAGATGTCGCTGTTGCTTCGTCGTCCGCCGGGACGTGAAGCCTATCCAGGCGACGTGTTCTATCTCCATTCACGTCTTCTCGAACGCGCCGCCAAAATGAACGATTCGCAGGGTGGCGGCTCACTGACGGCATTGCCGATCATTGAGACGCAGGCTGGTGACGTGTCCGCCTATATCCCGACCAACGTGATTTCGATCACCGACGGTCAGATCTTCCTCGAGACCGATCTTTTCTATCAGGGCATTCGGCCGGCCATTAACGTTGGCCTCTCGGTGTCACGGGTTGGCTCTGCCGCGCAGATCAAGGCGATGAAGCAGGTTGCGGGCAGCATCAAGCTCGAACTCGCGCAGTACCGCGAAATGGCGGCGTTCGCGCAGTTTGGATCAGACCTCGATGCCTCGACCCAGCAACTGCTGAACCGTGGCGCGCGCCTAACCGAACTTCTGAAGCAGGGTCAGTTCGCGCCGATGCCTGTTGAAGAACAGGTCGTATCGATTTTTGCCGGCGTTCGTGGCCATTTGGACAAAATCGATTCCGATGCTGTCACCCGGTTCGAAGAAGGCCTATTGAACGAAATTCGGGGTAAACACGGCGATATCCTCGATTCGATCCGGACCGAACAGAAGATCACGGACGAGACCGAAACCAAGTTGAACGCGGCCATTGAGGCCTTCGCAAAGTCGTTTTCTTGAGCGCCCGTAACGCGTTGCAGTCAGCCTAAAGCGTAGCCCATGCCCAGTCTCAAAGATCTCCGCGTCCGCATCGGAAGCGTCAAGTCGACGCAGAAGATTACCCGCGCCATGCAAATGGTGGCGGCGTCCAAACTTCGCCGCGCCCAGGAAGCGGTCGAGGCGGCCCGTCCTTATTCGGCGCGGATGGAACGCATGTTGGGGTCACTCGGCTCAAGCCTGGTCGCTCAGGACGGCGCACCGCCGCTTCTCGTCGGCACTGGCAACGATGATACGCATCTGATTGTTGTGGCGACGGGCGAACGCGGCCTTTGCGGGGCTTTCAATTCATCGATTGCACGTGCGGCGCGGGTGCGAATCCAGGAACTTCAGGCCGCAGGCAAAACCGTCAAAATTTTATGCATCGGCCGCAAAGGGCGCGACATACTCAGACGCGATTTCAGCGCTTTGATCATCGAGACGATTGAACTGGCTGGCCAAAAGGCCAAAACTTTTGCCGATGCCCAGCCGATCGCGACGAAAATCCGCGACATGTTCGACAACGGCGAATTTGATGTCTGCACTCTTTTCTACAATCGGTTCAAATCGGTGATGGTGCAGATCGTAACCGACCGCCAGTTGATCCCGGCTGCATTACCGGCAGAAGGCGAAGCCGAATCCGGTCCAGATCTCGGCAATGCCATTTACGATTACGAACCGAGCGAAGAAGAAATTCTGGCAGATCTGCTGCCGCGCAACATCAGCGTGCAACTGTTTCAGGCGATTCTCGAAAATGGCGCGTCCGAACAGGGTTCCCGCATGACAGCGATGGATAGCGCCACGCGCAACGCCGGCGACATGATCGACGACCTGACGTTGACCTACAACAGGACCCGTCAGTCCGTGATTACCAGTGAATTGATCGAAATTATTTCGGGCGCAGAAGCGCTTTAAGCGCGCCCTTACCGCAACGGAGCATCGTTATGTCGTCCCAAATTGTTGGAAAAATCTCGCAGGTGATCGGCGCGGTTGTCGATGTGAAATTTGAAAAGCATCTGCCCGCCATTTTGAATGCGCTGGAAACTGACAACGGCGGCAACCGGCTGGTGTTGGAAGTCGCGCAGCATCTCGGCGAAAGCACGGTCCGGACCATCGCCATGGATTCGACCGAAGGCCTGGTCCGCGGACAGGTGGTTACCGATACCGGTGGCGCGATCTCCGTGCCTGTTGGGCCGGAGACGTTAGGCCGCATCCTCAACGTTATCGGCGAACCGATCGACGAGCGCGGACCGGTTGAAACAAAATTGCGCGCACCAATTCATGCTCCTGCGCCGCCCTTTACTGAGCAGTCGACCGAATCAGAGATTCTGACCACCGGCATCAAGGTCGTCGATCTTCTCGCACCTTATGCAAAGGGCGGCAAAGTCGGCCTGTTCGGCGGCGCCGGCGTTGGCAAAACCGTCATCATCATGGAGCTGATCAATAATATCGTTAAGGGTCACGGCGGTTATTCGGTGTTTGCCGGTGTTGGCGAACGAACCCGTGAAGGCAACGATCTCTATCACGAGATGATCGATTCAGGCGTGATCAGCCTTAAAGATGATTCGTCGAAAGCAGCATTGGTCTATGGCCAGATGAATGAACCTCCCGGCGCGCGTGCCCGCGTTGGCCTGACCGGTGTGACGCTGGCAGAATACTTCCGCGATGTCGAAGGCCAGGACGTGATGTTCTTCATGGACAACATTTTCCGCTTCACCCAGGCCGGTTCCGAAGTGTCCGCACTGTTGGGCCGTATACCTTCGGCGGTTGGCTACCAGCCGACATTGGCGACCGACATGGGCAACCTTCAGGAACGCATCACCACGACGTCCAAAGGTTCGATCACCTCGGTGCAGGCGATTTATGTTCCGGCCGATGATCTCACCGATCCGGCGCCGGCGACATCATTTGCGCATTTGGATGCGACCACGGTGCTTTCCCGGTCGATCGCGGAAATGGGCATTTACCCGGCTGTTGATCCGCTCGATTCAACATCGCGGATTATGGATGCCCGTATTCTCGGCGACGAACATTATGGGGTTGCCCGTGAAGTCCAGCGTGTCTTGCAGACCTACCGGTCGCTACAGGACATCATTGCCATCCTCGGCATGGATGAGCTTTCCGAAGACGACAAACTCACCGTCGCTCGCGCCCGCAAAATTCAGAAGTTCCTGTCCCAACCCTTCCATGTCGCTGAAATCTTCACCGGCTTTCCGGGCGTGCTCGTTTCTCTAGAAGACACGATCCGCGGCTTCAAGGAAATTTGCGCCGGTGATCACGACGACTTGCCCGAAAACGCCTTCTACATGGTCGGCGCCATCGACGACGCCGTCGAAAAGGCCAAAACCATGGCCCGCGAAGCCGCGTAGTTCGGTTGAAGGAATAATATTGTGGCCGACAAGATCGCCTTTGAATTGGTATCGCCGGAACGCCTTCTGGTTTCGGAAGATGTTGAGATGGTTGTTGTTCCCGGCGCCGAGGGCGATTTCGGTGTCCTGATCGGTCACCAGCCGATGATCTCGACCGTGCGGCCGGGCATTCTTGAAATTCACAATGAAGGCGACGAGCCCCGTCGGATCTATGTGAACGGCGGCTTTGCCGAGGTTACCGGCGATCGTTGTGCCGTGATGACCGAAGAGGCGACGCCGGTCGAAGACATGAAGCGCGCTGAAGTCGAAGCCACCATCAAGACTGCAGAAGAAGACCTGACATCTGCCAAAACCGATCATGACACGTACATAATTCAGACCCGGTTGGCGACACTCCGGCAGATCGCGGCCTCCGCCAGCGCCTGATCGCGGCTTCCTCTAGCTGGCTCTCCGCCGGTCAATTTCATTTAATTTACAGAACTGACGTTCGCCCCTATCATCTTCTGGTGACAGGGGGAGGTGATGTTGAGGCGTTGGACGCTAGACGATATTTTCTGGGATCAGTTCGATCCGTCAAAAGCGGATGCGGGCGCGGTCCGAATTGTGAAAGCGGCGTGCCTTGTTGAACATAACGCCGCGGACTACGTCTCTTATCTCTGCAATATATTTTTCGACGATCCCGAATTTTGCGCGGCCTGCAAACAATGGGGCCGGGAAGAACTTCAGCACGGCCATGCGCTTCGGCGATGGGCCGAGCTCGCCGACCCCGCATGGTCTTTTGATCAGGCCTTTTCCCGGTTTCAGCGGGGCTATGGCTTCGACAAAGATGCAGACCAGTCAGTTCGCGGCAGCCGCACTGGCGAACTTCTCGCCCGGTGTATGGTCGAAGTTGGCACAAGTTCTTTTTATTGCGCGCTTCGGGATGGCACAGCGGAGCCGGTGCTGAAGCAAATCTGTGGAAATATCGCCAGCGACGAGTTTCGGCATTTCAGTCTTTTTCACACCTACCTGAAACGCTATCGGCAGCTCCATGACATCGGCATCATCAAAAGAATGTGGCTCTGTTTTCGCCGTACTCTGGAAACCAACGATGATGAATTGGCCTATGCCTACTACACCAGCAACGGCATTTCAGATCTCTATGATCGCCGCCGCTTCGCGCAGGCCTATTCCGGACAGGCCTTTTCCTATTACCGCTACGTCCACGTCATGCGCGGCACGACGATGATCTTCAAGGCGATCGGCCTCGCGCCAAAGGGCATTCTCGCTCGCACATTCGCGTGGTGGGTTTACCGGTTCATCTATTATCGGTCGCGCTGGCTGGTGAGCCGCACCGCGCGGAGACCAACGTCAGACCGCTCTGCAGCTTAAGCGTCCGCCGATGCGAGATGCGGCGCAAATTCATCAACCACGGCCTGGTATAAATCGCGCTTGAACGGAACGATCACGCTCGGCAAGTCCTTTGGCTCAATCCATTTCCACTCGGCAAATTCAGGCACCGCGGTGGCGATATTGATATCGCCGTCTTCGCCCACGAACCGCATGGCAAACCACAATTGGATTTGGCCGCGGTAGCGTCCGCCCCAAAGTTTGGGTTGAATGTCCGCTGGCAAATCATAAAAAAACCAGTCCCGGCCTTCGGCTAGAAATTTGGCTTTGTCGGTTCCGGTTTCTTCGTGTAATTCCCGAATCGCTGCTGCCTTTGTCGATTCGCCGTGCTCAATACCGCCCTGCGGCATCTGCCAGGCATCGGCATTTGAATCGATTCGCCGGCCGACAAAGACGTGGCCCTGTTTGTTCAACAGCATGATGCCGACACAGCGCCGGTACGCTTTCGCGTCCGGCCCGTTGGGGTCCATGCGGACGTTCATTCGCCTTGAAGGTTTGCGACCGCTGACATCGGGGCGAGGCTAATGCCCTTGCTCTTCATCTTCAGTGTCACCGTCCAGCGCGGGGGCCGTTTGATCGCCTTGAAGATATGCGACCGCTGACATCGGGGCGAGGGTAATGCCCTTGTTCTCCAGTGTCGCTGCCCAGCGCGCGAGCCGTTCGATGGTTACCGGATAGGGAAATCCGACACCGACGGCGTGGCCTTCGGACTTCGCAATCTGCTCAAGTTCGAAGAGACGGGCATCGATGGCAACCCGCGATGCTTCATTATCGAGAAAACGATTGTTGAGGGCGCGCGGCATCTCCATCGTTGCAGCCATCGATGCGGCAACGGAATTTCGAGATGTCCGGGCATCGAGAAACATTAATCCGCGAACCTGCAGGTCATGCAGGATCGGCTCAAGGCTGTCGGGTGAAGAGGTGAATTTATCACCGAGAAAGTTGGTCACGCCGACATAACCGGTAAACCGGCTGAGCAGCCAATCGAGCCGCGCGAGATTGTCGAGCGGGTCGAGCGTAGTGAGAAGAGTATGCGGCCCGGGGTCACTGTTCGGATAGTCGAACGGCTCCATTGGCAATTCGAGGAACACTTCATGCCCGGCCGCGCGGGCTTCCTGAATCCAATCATCAAGGCGGGGCGCATAGGGCGCAAACCCTAACGTCACTGTGCCCGGCAATTGCTGGATCGCGGTCGAGGTCGCCGATTGGGAAAGCCCGAGACCGGCCAACAGTATGGCGATGACCGGGCGGTCTTCTTCGTGGTGGAAGGGCCGGGAATAAACCTGCCAGGCTTTCCGCCCATCCGGTGCAACGACAGGGAGCCCTCCGGTTGATCCGCGCCCGCCAAGGGCCGGATCAGGCGACGGCGCCAGTTTAATGTCATCGTCGGTGAGCGGGGCGGGGGCAACTGCCTCTTCGTGCTTAGCTATCGCGGCGACCTGATTTTCGCGAGTCGGTGCGGCTGCAAGTGCGTCTTCGGTCGCACCAGCATTTTCGGTATGACCGGCGTCGGTTGCGTCGGCAACTTCCGAATTTTCGGCGCCGCTCACGTCACTGTCTTCATCGCCTTCTTCATCATCGCCGAAAAAGCCGTCATCGTCGCCGCTGGTATCAGCCGTATCGTCGTCCGCGTCGCTACTGGCATCGGCTGTAACGGTGCTGGTCGAAGGCTCACCATGCACTGGGTCAATGGGAACCGTGTTCGATGCGACCGGCTCCGGCTCCGATTCTTCAAAGGTAATGCCGACCCAAACAACGACGCCGACCAGGATCAGAAAGAGCGAAACCGATGTTATGAAGATAGGGCTTTGCCAGCCGGGCTTTTTTCGCGGTGGCCGGTCACCGCCATCTTCTTCCTCTTCCTCCTCCCCGCCTGGCATCGCGTCAAAGTCGAAGTCGTCATCGTCGTCATCGGCATAGGGATCACGACCGAAATGGGGCTCAGATTCTCCGCCGTCCGCATCTTCGCCGGATTCGGATGGGCCATTGAGGTGAGGCTCGTCGTCCTCTGTTTCGGTTTCGTCGTCGTCAGCCATATTGATGTCGCGGCCGGAATCCCGATGAGGGTTTCACCGCCGAAGCGTGAAACATTGGCCCGCAGGGTTTTTCCAGTGGCCCGGAGGGTTGATCCACTGACCTAGCGGGTTGATTCAATGGGTCGGAGCCAATCATGGACTGAGGGCCGCGGACATTACCGGGCTGTGCCCCTGTAATGTGCGGGGATTCGAGATGGTTCTCGTGCCGCAGTGGCTGCACCACAGCTGCCGTCAGTTAACGACTTTCTTCTGGAACAGTTTCATGCCGCGCAGAAGGTCGACGGCGCGTGACAATTGATAGTCAAAGGGTTGTTCCTCCGCGACCGCCACTTCGGTTTCATCCTTGTCCACATCCGCATCGGCATCCTCGCCCACATCCGCATCCTCGTCCGCATCCGCGCTTTCATCGCTGTTCCCGTTGCCAAGAGCGTTGCGGTATGAGGCTTCATTTTGCCGTTGCGGATTGGGATTGATTAGTTCAAGCCGCGCTTGCTCCACAAAAATATCCGGCGTGATGCCCTGGGCCTGAATCGACCGGCCTGACGGCGTGTAATAAAGCGAGGTCGTCAATTTGATCGCGCCCTGACCGGCAAGCGGAATAATTGTCTGGACCGAACCCTTGCCAAACGATTGCGTACCGAGAATGACCGCCCGACTGTGATCCTGCAGTGCACCGGCGACAATTTCCGACGCCGAAGCAGAGCCGCCGTTGATCAGAATGACGATTGGTTTGCCGTTCGCAAGATCGCCGGGCTTGGCGTTAAAACGTTGGCTGTCGCCAGCTCTGCGGCTGCGTGTCGAGACAATTTCACCCCGTTCGAGGAAGGCGTCTGAGACGCGGATCGCCTGATCAAGAAGTCCGCCCGGATTCTGTCGGAGATCAAGGATAACGCCGGTCATCGATTCGCCGAGTTCTTCCGTCAAAGACTTAAGCGCGCGTCGCAACCCGCCGATGGTTTGTTCATTGAACGACATAATACGGACGTAAGCCGCATCCGATTCAACACGGAATCGAACCGACTGAAGTTTAATTGTGTCCCGTGTAATGGTGACGTCGAACTGTTCTTCGACATTTTCGCGGGCAACCGTAAGCACGACATCGGAATTGATCGGGCCGCGCATCAGCTCGACTGCTTCTCCCAGCGTCAGGCCCTGGACCTGGGTCCCATCAATTTTGGTGATGATATCGCCGGCCTGGATGCCGGCGCGGAATGCAGGTGTATCGTCAATCGGAGAAATGACCCGGACGAAACCGCGCTCCATCGTCACTTCAATACCAAGTCCGCCGAACTTACCGCGCGTCCTGACCTGCATCTCGCGAAAATTCTTGGGACTGAGGTAACCGCTATGCGGATCGAGCGACGACAACATGCCGTTGATCGCAGATTCGATCAGCTCTTCGTCACTGACATCCTCAACATAGTCGGCGCGAATTCGCTCAAAAACGTCGCCAAATAAATTCAGCTGGCGATAGGTTTCCGAGTTGCCTTGTGCGCTTGCTGGCGTGGGCTGACCCAGGGCTAACAACAGGGCGACGCTAAGTGCGAAAATAATTCCGGGCATTATCCACTAACCTTTATTTCTGCAGGTGCCAGCCAAGGGGTGGGATCAATTGGATCGCCCCTATGGCGTAGCTCGATATAGAGTTCGGGCTTCCCGTCTCGCAATTGACCCATTAAGCCCACTGGTTCTCCGGCCAGCAACAACTGGCCAACCGTACCGTCAATACGGGCAATCCCCGCCATGAGCGTATGGTATCCCTCGCCATGAGCGATGATCAAGAGTTGGCCGTATCCCCGGTAATGGCCAGCGAAGACGATTCGGCCATCATGCGGCGCAATAACCTGTGCGCCGGGGCGGGTATCAATGGTGATGCCACGGGCTTTCGCGCCGAACCGGTTGGCGTCTCCGAATTTGACTGAAATCAGCCCCCGCACGGGCAGCGGCAGTGTGCCTAAGGCCTTGGAAAACGGAGGAAATTCGGGAGCTGGGCCGAATTGATCCGCTTTCCGCTGCCGCACCTCATCTTCTTCAAGTTTGGCAATCAATGCCTGTAGATTGCTGGCGTCAGCCGCGAGGGCGGCCATCCGGACCTCGGTTTGGCGTCTTTCCGCCGCCGTCCGCTCGCGGAGAATTGCTTGACGTTGAATAAGCCGATCAAGCGCCAAACGCTCCCGCCCGAGATGCCCGCGGGCTTTACTCAGCTGGTCACGCTCGGCACCGATTTCGGCTCGAATCCGGCCCAAGGCCGCAAGTTCCGCACGCAATTCACCGGCGCGGCGTTCCAGTTCCGGGACCACGGCGCTCAAGAGGATAGAGGTTCGGAGTGAATCGATTGCCGTTCCGGGGCTCGCAAATACCGTTTCCGGTGGAAGTCTTCTGACTTGGCGGAGTGCGGCCAATACCCGTTCGGTGGTTGAACGCCGTTGCTCAAGGGCGGCGCGCCGCGCCCGTTCTTCAGCCTCGTAGGTGCCAAGCCGGCCTTCCAATTCGGTGACGACATCTTCCTGGGCTTGTGCGCGGGCGGCGGTCGCCACCATTTCGGATTGCAGGCGGCCAACATTTTGGCCGATCTCGCGTTCTTCTTCGCGAAGGTCACGGGCACGAATTTCGCTCTCGTCGAGCTCACGTTCAATCTGGCCCAGTTTTTTCCGGGGGTCGTCCTGTTCGGCCGATATTGAAGGACCGGAACCCATCAGGCCGCCTGCGACCACCATGGCCCCAAGAATATGCCGGCGGCTAGCCATGACGGG
>JAPYRS010000011.1:31327-40684 GCA_029936875.1 Alphaproteobacteria bacterium
GGCCGCCTGCGACCACCATGGCCCCAAGAATATGCCGGCGGCTAGCCATGACGGGTACTGGCGTGGCGGGAATCAATGTCCGCACCATCACCGATCAGCGCCTTACCGATCAGAGATTGGCCGGTCATCGCTTCCGGTGGGGTGATCCCCATTAATGTCAGTAGCGTCGGCGCAACATCGGCGAGGCGGCCATCCCTAAGCGTCAAGCCTTCGCCGGCGTTGACCAAAATAAGCGGCACCGTGCCTGTGGTGTGGGCGGTGTGCGGCTGGCCTGTTGCGGCATCTTTCATTTGTTCGGCGTTGCCGTGATCGGCGGTGATTACCATCAAGCCGTCGGCCTCAACCACCGCGCGCTCCAGCCGTCCAAGATTCTGATCAACCGCGGCGACCGCTTTTTTTGCGGCCTCAAGGTCGCCGGTGTGTCCGACCATATCGGTATTGGCGAAGTTGACGATGATGACGTCGAAGGTTTTTTCGTTAATCGCCGCAACCAGTCGGTCGGTAAGTTCAAACGCCGACATTTCCGGCTGTAGATCGTAGGTGGCAACTTTCGGCGACGGAATCATGATCCGTTCTTCGCCGTCAAAGACGCGTTCTTCGCCGCCATTAAAAAAGAATGTCACGTGCGCATATTTTTCTGTTTCGGCAATGCGCAATTGTTTAAGCCCGGCGCGCGAGACGACATCGCCGAACGTGTCTGCCAAATTGAGCGGCGGAAAAATTGGATCGAACAATTTATCGAGCTCGGCCGAATAGGCGATCATGCCGGTGGTGGCGGCAAAGGATATTCGCGTCGCCTTGAAGGCATCAAAATCGGGATCGGCGAGAGCAGCCAGGATCTGGCGAATACGGTCGGCGCGGAAGTTCGCAACCAGAATGCCGTCGCCGTCTTTCATGCCGCCATAGCTTCCGATCACGGTGGCGGCGCAAAACTCATCGCTTTGATCAGCCGCGTAGGCGGCATCAACAGCCCTTACGGCGCTGTCCGATTTTTCTCCGAGGCCTTCTGCGATGGTGCGGTAAGCCAGTTCGGTCCGATCCCAGCGCTGGTCCCGATCCATGACAAAATAACGGCCCGTGACCGTCGCGACTTTCACGCCGCTGGTGCCCGCAATGTCGCTTTCAAACCCGGCGAGAAATTCCAGTGCGCTTTTCGGCGGTGTGTCGCGGCCATCGAGAATCGCGTGGACCGCAACCGGGACCCCGGCCTGATCAAGAATCTGGCAAAGCGCGACCATGTGGTTCTGGTGGCTGTGCACACCGCCCAGCGAGACAAGCCCCAAAAGATGGCAGGTTCCTGCCGATTTTTTCATCTTTTCGACAAATGCAGTGAGCGTCGGGTTACTGCCGAGACTGCCGTCTTCCACTGCGTCATTGATGCGCGGCAGGTCCTGCCGGACGACACGGCCGGCGCCCAAATTCGTGTGGCCAACTTCAGAATTGCCCATCTGGCCGTCAGGCAGGCCGACGTCCATTGCCGATGTCTTTAGAAGCGCATGCGGTGACGTCGCCATCAACCGGTCGAAATTTGGTGTATCGGCAAGCGCAATGGCGTTGCCGTCTTGCGCGTCGCGGTGGCCCCAGCCATCAAGAATGCAAAATACGACGGGGGATCGGAAAACGTCTGTCATGTCAGGATTGTATCATAAGGAAGAGTTGTCATCGTTCTGTCAGGCACGGTGATAGGGATGGCCCGACAGGATCGAGGAGGCGCGAAACAGCTGTTCTGAAAGCATCACCCGGACCATCAAATGCGGCCAGGTCATCGGCCCGAAGGCGAGCTTGAGATCCGCGCGGCTGCGGATACTTTCATCAAGCCCATCGGGCCCGCCAATCATAAAATGCACAACGCCGATGCCATCGTCTCGCCACCGGCCGAGCTTTTTGGCAAAGGCCTCGCTGCTGAGCGCTTTTCCGGTGCCGTCCAAAACCACCAAGGCACCGTCGTTTTTTTTCTTTGCGGCCATGCCAGCAGACGTGAGAAGCGCCTTCGCCTCGTCGCGCTTTCGTTCTTTGGCGCTGCCCGCTTTTGACACTGCAATTTCGTCGAGCCGAACCGGCCACGCCACGCGCTTGATATATTCGTTGTAGGTTTGGATGAGCGGGTCTTGCCGCGCACGCCCGACCGCGGCGATGCGAATTTCCATATTGAGAATTTTGCCAAATTGGCAGCGGGCCCTAGGACGTTGCCGCCCCGCTCGCTGAATCTTCTGCTGGCGTATCGGACGACATTTCCGATGAGTCTGGAACAATATCCATCGACCACATCTTTTCGAGATTATAGAAATCGCGAATCTCGGGCCGGAAGATATGCACGATGACATCGCCGGCATCGATCAGAATCCAGTCCGCCTGCGCCTTGCCTTCAGACCGGCTGTCCGCGCCCGCTTTTTTCAGCCGTGCGACAAGATGGTCGGCCATCGCCGAGACATGCCGCTGCGAGGTACCGCTGGTGACGACCATGTAATCGGCGATCGAGCTTTTCCCGGCAAGGTCGATGCGCACGATATCAATGCCCTGGTCGTCCTCTAGCGAGGCGCAAGTCATTTCGATCAGGTCTTTGCTGGAAATGTGAGGGTTTTTGATGGCCCGGCGCGGTTCTTCACCGTCAATTGCCGGGGCTAATGGTTCGGAAGACTTATTGGTCAAGGCCTCTCCCTTCCGGTACCAAAACGTGCGGGCCATAGACCCACGCTCGATTGTTCAATCCTGCTCTCCTTTCTGTCGCAACGCAGTTGCCGATTGTGGGTCTCGGACCCCCCAAACATAAGCCCAGGCCGGGGCCGGGCGGTCGGCGAGACTTCTGATCTCATCGGCTCTGCAACGGGACCGGCCAAATCGATTGGCCGCCATACCCGCCAGCGCCTGATAAGAATAATTAGGACGGTCAAAAACCGCAACGGGAACCGTCTCAAAAATGCGTTGCCAATTCTTCCAGCGCGGGATCTGGACCAGATTATCGGCCCCCATCAGCCACACGAACCTTGTCTGAGGATGGCGGCTACAAAGGGCTTGAAGCGTATCCGCCGTATATCGCGTGCCGAGCTGCGCCTCAATATCAGACACCTGAATCCGCGGATGGCGGGCGATCAATTGTGCTGACTGAATGCGCGCCTCGAGGGTCTCCATGCCGTCCGTCGGCTTCAACGGGTTTTGCGGCGAAACCAGCCACCAGACCTCGTCGAGGCCGAGCGCCCGAAAGGCCATCAGGCTGATCCGGAGATGCCCTGAATGCGCCGGATTGAACGAGCCACCGAGCAGACCGACACGGCGTCCGCCAAGGTGTCGCTCGCCGTTTTGGACGGCGTCGGAGTTTGCATCCTCGCCGCATTCTGATTCTGGATCGCAGTCAGGCAATCGGATAATTCCGTCTCAGTTGATCAGGGCCGGACCTGGCCGCTGCCATGAACAACATATTTGTAACTGGTCAGTTGCTCGACCCCGACCGGGCCGCGCGCGTGAAACTTGTCGGTCGAAATTCCAATCTCGGCACCCATGCCAAATTCGCCGCCGTCGGCATATTGCGTCGACGCGTTGTGAAGCACGATGGCGCTATCGACCTCGTTGAGAAACTTGGCCGCCGCCGCTGCATCACCGGTGACGATTGTGTCTGTATGGTTCGAACCGTGGTTCTCGATGTGCTCGATCGCCTCGTCGATGCCGTCAACAATCCGCACCGACAAAATCGAATCGAGATATTCGGTGTCCCAGTCTTCGGGCGTTGCCGGTTTCACGCGGCTATCACTTGCGGTCACCGCTTCATCGCCGCGAATTTCACATTTCAATTCAACCAGCGCATCGATGATCGCTGGCAGGTGCGATTTAGCCACCGCGCGGTCGACCAGCAGCGTTTCCGCCGCACCGCAAATGCCGGTCCGTCGCATCTTCGCGTTGACCGTAATGTCGCGCGCCATGTCGAAGTCGGCACCGGCGTGAACATAAACATGACAAAGGCCGTCGAGGTGCGCGATCACCGGCACCCGGCTTTCGTTCTGCACGCGTGCAATCAGGCCCCGGCCGCCGCGGGGTACGATGATGTCGACATGTTCATGCATGCGCAGCAGCTCGCCGACAGCTGCACGGTCGGTGGTCGGCACAATCTGAATTGCGGCTGCGGGCAGCCCGGCAAGTTTAAGCCCGTGCTGTAGGCAATCAAAAATTGCCCGGCTCGAATGAAAACTTTCCGACCCGCCGCGCAAAATGACGGCGTTACCGGATTTTAGACAAAGCGCACCGGCATCGGCGGTGACGTTCGGTCGCGATTCATAAATGATACCGATCACCCCAAGCGGCACGCGGACGCGGGTGATGCGAAGGCCGTTGGGCGGTGTCCAGTCGGCGATGATGTCGCCAATCGGATCACCCAATTCGGCAATGGTTTCGAGGCCGACCGCCATCGATTCAATGCGGTCTTCGTTCAGCAGCAATCGGTCGCGCATCGCGTTCGAAATGCCGCGCTCGTCAGCGGCCTCGATGTCGGTTTTGTTGGCGCTGAGAATGTCGGTGACGCCTGCACGAATTGCCGCCGCCGCTGATTTGAGCGCATTGTTTTTTGCGTCGGTCGAGGCCATCGCAAGAACGCGCGCAGCCGTCCGAGCGGACACGCCGATTTCCTGCATGATTGCGGGAATGTCGGAATCTGCGGTTACTTGTGCGTCGGTTTGGGCGTTCATTCTGGGTCTCAATTTAGAATCAGATCATCGCGGTGGATGATTTCATCGCGGCCACGGTAGCCGAGAAGGGCTTCGGTTTCACGGCTTTTGTGGCCCTTAATCAGCTCTGCGTCACTCGCACCATAGGCGATCAACCCGCGCCCGAGGGCTTTGCCGTCGGGGCCGACAATTGTTACCGCGTCGCCGCGCTCGAACGTGCCCTTGATTGCGGTAACACCTGCGGGTAACAGGCTTTTGCCCGCCGCCAGGGCGTCCACGGCGCCTGCATCAACGGTGATTTCGCCGTGCGGCGTTAACGCGCCTGCGATCCATTTCTTGCGCGCCGACCGGGGTGTCGCGGTTGAGACAAACCAGGTGCAGCGGGCGCCGTCCTCAATGGCTTTCAGGGGCCGCATCGGATGCCCGTTGGCAATCGCCATGTGACAACCGGCGCCCAAGGCAATTCGCGCTGCCGCAAGTTTTGTCACCATGCCGCCGGAGCCGAAATTGGCGGCGCTCGCCATCGCCTCAATCTCGGATGTGATTTGTGTGACTTCGGAGACGAACTCTGCATCGGCATCGTTGAGCGGATCGGTCTTGAACAAGCCGTCAATATCGGAAAGCAATACGAGGCAATCGGCGCTGACCATTTCGGCAACCCGCGCCGATAGCCGATCATTATCCCCGAAACGAATTTCTGCCGTTGCCACGGTATCGTTTTCGTTGATGACGGGAACCGCGCCCAATTTCAAAAGCGTATTGATGGTCGAACGCGCATTCAGGTAGCGCCGCCGCTGTTCGGTATCGTCGAGCGTCAGCAGCACTTGGGCCACCTTCAAGCCCTGTGCCCCCAGCACTTCCTGATAGGCGTGGGCGAGGCGCACCTGTCCGGCAGCAGCCGCCGCCTGACTTTCTTCAAGCCGCAATACTTTTGCCGTGAGACCGAGATCATTCCGTCCAAGCGCAATTGCGCCCGACGACACGACAATCACTTCCTGCCCGCGTTTGCGCAGAGCCGCAATATCTTCGGCAATGCCTTCGAGCCACGCGCGATTAAGCGTGCCGGTGTCGGGATCGACTAATAATACCGATCCAATTTTGATCACCAACCGTTTGGCAGATTTAATTCGATCGGTCATTTGCCGATATCCAACACGGACCCGGTGAAGGGATCTGAATCGTCCGCGACGGGTTTTGTCTTTTCGACAAGACGCCGCAAAAGATCCGTTACACCCGCGCCGCTGACACCGGAAATACGCATCACGTTCGCGCCGCAGGCTTCTGCCAGTGCCGCTTGTTTGTCGTCGATCTCATTGGGGTCGATCGCGTCAATTTTGTTGATCACGACGATCTCATCTTTTTCGCCGAGGCCATGGCCGTAGGCTTCCAGTTCGCCGCGAATGGTGCGGTAAACATCGGCGACATCGTCACCGGTGCCGTCGACCAGATGCAACAGCACCCGGCAGCGTTCGATATGGCCGAGAAAACGATCACCGAGGCCGGAGCCTTCATGGGCGCCTTCGATCAGACCGGGAATATCAGCGAGCACAATTTCCCGTTCATCGACCGCGGCCACCCCCAGTTGCGGATGCAACGTCGTGAACGGATAGTCGGCGATCTTTGGGCGCGCCCGGCTGACAGCGGCAAGGAACGTGGACTTCCCAGCATTGGGCAATCCGACAATGCCGACGTCGGCGACCAGCTTCAGGCGCAGCCACAGCCACATCTCTTCACCGGGCCAGCCCGGATCGGCGCGGCGCGGTGCGCGATTGGTCGACGACTTGAAATGCGTATTGCCGTATCCGCCGTCACCACCGCTTGCGAGAATGATTCGGTCGCCGGGTTCAGTGAGGTCGGCGATCACCGTCTCATTATCTTCACCGAGAATTTGAGTGCCTTCGGGAACGCGCAGAACGATGTCTTCACCGGCCGGGCCGTAACGGTTCTTGCCCATGCCGGGCCTGCCGTTCTTCGCTTTGAAGTGCTGCTGGTAGCGAAAATCGATCAATGTATTTAGGGCCGCCTGGCATTCGATAATCACGTCGCCGCCGCGGCCGCCGTTGCCGCCGTCAGGGCCGCCGTGCGGCACGTTCGCTTCACGGCGAAAACTGAGGGAGCCGGGGCCCCCATCGCCGGAGCGCACAAATATTTTTGCCTGATCAAGAAATTTCATAACGCGCGTCTCGGATATTCAGAATGAGAGGCCAATAAATGAGGGCAAAATAAAAAAGGGAAATGTCACCATTCCCCTTTTGAAAAGCGAATGGCGTTATTTGATTACGCCGGCGGCGTCACCGAAACAAATGTACGCCCGCCCGATTTTTTGGCGAACTGAACTTTGCCACCGATCAGGGCAAAAATCGTGTGGTCTTTGCCGATGCCGACGTTATCGCCGGGATGCCACTTGGTGCCGCGCTGGCGGATGATGATGTTGCCGGGCACGACGGCTTCGCCGCCAAACTTTTTGACCCCGAGGCGGCGTCCGGCCGTATCGCGGCCGTTGCGTGAACTGCCGCCTGCCTTTTTATGTGCCATTAGTCTTTCTCCCCTTTATCCGCCTTCTTCGCGGACTTTGCCTTCGTAGCCGTCTTTGCTTTGTCAGATGACTTGGCTCTTGCAGCCGGCTTCTTGGCCGCTGCCTTCTTCGCCGGTGCCTTCTTCGCCGGGGCCTTCTTCGCCGGTGCCTTCTCCGCTGCTTTGGCCTCGGGCTTTTCGGCGGATTTGGCCTTTGACTCAGGCTTGTCGGCGTCAGCTTTTTTTGCCTTGCCTTCGTCGCCGTCCGCATCCTTCTTCGCCTTGGCGGCCTTCTTCGGCGCTGCTTTCTTAGCGGCAGAGGCCTTCTTGCCGTCGGCATCGATGATGTCGGTTATCCGCAGCACGGTCTGGTCCTGACGATGACCATGGCGGCGGCGGTAGTTCTTGCGGCGGTTTTTCTTGAAGACGATGATCTTGGGATCACGGTCCTGTTCGACGACCTCGGCGATGACCTTGGCGCCGGCCACAATGGGGGCGCCCGTCGTCGTCTTGTCGTCGTCACCGACCATCAACACGTCGTCGATATCGATTGTTTTGCCGGCCTCAACAGCAAGCTTTTCCACCCGAATCACGTCGTCGGGTTGGACGCGGTATTGCTTTCCGCCGGTGCGAATGACTGCGTACATGAATTTATCCGTAATTACTCAAAAGGGCTTAACCGGGCACACGCCCAAAACCCCTAAATCCGCCATATTTTGAAGGCGACGCAATATAACTGGAGGCCCCCCAGTGTCAACGGAAATGTCCCGATTCTGCTGGTTTTTGGGCCTAAAAGTGGCTGCTGCGGGATAAACCCCATGTCTGCTTGCCCGGCCCACGGCCCTAGGTTACGGTCCGCCGCCCGCCTATTGAGCCCCTGGGGCTTGAGACCCCGCGGAGAGGTGCCGGAGTGGTCGATCGGGGCGGTCTCGAAAACCGTCAAGTGGTTAATAACACTCTGATATATAAGAATATAATTATCTGATTGACCTACCAACAACCTACCAACAACCTACCAACAATATAGCGGGTGTGGTAACGCCAACAACACCCAGAACCAGGCATAATCCAACGGATATACGAACCATCCGTGGGTATCCCCCATCCCTCAAACTGTTTCGGATGGGAGCATCAAAATACTGGTATGTGCGTTTGTACATTCGCGGTGGACCATCATCCGGGGTCAAGAAATCGACCCGATGCGAAAACCTCAAAGACGCAGAAGAGTTTGCAATCACCTGGTATGAGGACCGTCTTCTGGAAAAGAGGACATCCAGGGAACGGGGTGCGTTGTCCTTTGCCGCATACGCGGAAAAGTTCCAGGACACCCAAAACAGACTGATCCGACGCGGTGAGTTGGTCTCCAAGATGTCCCGTGAGGACGCACTGAAACTGACCAATGACGTCCTACCCCGCTTCGGTGAGATACAGATCACCAAAATCGATTATCACGCGGTCGATGCCTTCATCGATGAACTGAAGGTCGAACGCGACCTCTCACAATCGACCCTCAAGAAATATGTGGTGCTGATCCGAAAGGTGATGAAAGAGGCGGAACGGGATGGCGTGCTGAATCACATCCCCACTCTCCCCACCGTGAAACGAGAAGAGAACCCTCGACCCTGGTTCACGCCCGATGAATATCAGCGGTTACTCGATGCCTGTCGTGACTTACGGGAAGACCCTCCGGGGAACACGGAATTTGATTGGGGGAGAGTTGTACGACTTCATCGTGTTCATGATCCATTCGTTCCTCCGACCCAGCGAATGGAAGTTTCTTCAGAACAAGCACATTCGCATCATCCGGGAGAGAACCGCACCCGATACGATCTCGAGGAGATTCAGGTTTCTCTGTGAACATGCCAAGTTGGAATCAGATATCTACGGACAGAGACACACCACCTACTCCCTTCGACACTCCTCTCTTTGTTTCCAGATATTGAAGACGGGTGGAACCGACCTGTTCGGACTTGCGAAGAACGCAAGGACATCGGTTCTGATGCTGGAAAAGTTCTATCTGACCCACCTCTCTCCACAGATGCCGGAGTTCACCATGCAGTTGAGAACCAGACGAGTTTTAGACCCTGTTGAGTAACCTCAAATTATGTTCAGTTATTTCCTGAAATTCTGATTTTAAGGCATCCCGGATGTCTAAATAGAAGGACAACTCAAGTTTCCCAGACCAGACGAT
>JAPYRS010000129.1 GCA_029936875.1 Alphaproteobacteria bacterium
GCTGAAGGCCGTGCCGAGATGCGAAATCTTCTCGGCGGCAAAGGCGCAAATCTTGCTGAAATGGCCAATTTGGGATTGCCGGTCCCGCCGGGTTTCACGCTGACCACCGAGGTTTGCTCGGCCTATTACGAAAACGAGCACGCCTATCCGGCTGAACTCGAAAACGATGTCCGGGCGGCCCTCGCCGATATTGAAAAAACCGTCGGCCGCAAGTTCGGTGATGCGGCGGCGCCGCTGCTGGTTTCGGTGCGCTCCGGCGGCCGCGCCTCGATGCCCGGCATGATGGATACCGTCCTCAACCTTGGCCTCAACGATCAAACCGTCTCGGGCCTTGCAACTCTCGGCGACGACGAGCGCTTTGCCTGGGACAGCTACCGCCGCTTTATCCAGATGTATTCCGATGTCGTGCTGGATGTCGATCATCATGGCTTTGAGGAAATCCTTGATCACCAGAAAACGGCAAAGGGCGTCACCCTTGATACCGAACTGGACGCCGATGACTGGAAACTCGTCGTCACCGAATACAAGAAATACGTCGTGACCGAATTCGGCGAGGCCTTCCCCCAGGACGTGCACGATCAATTGTGGGGCGCGATTGGCGCGGTGTTTGGTTCGTGGATGAATCAGCGCGCAATCACTTACCGCCGGATTAACAACATCCCGCAGAGTTGGGGCACTGCCGTCAATATTCAGGCGATGGTGTTTGGCAACCTCGGTGAAACGTCGGCGACCGGCGTCGCCTTCACGCGCGATCCGTCAACCGGCGACAAGGAATTCTTTGGCGAGTATCTGATCAACGCGCAGGGCGAGGATGTCGTTGCCGGTATTCGCACCCCGCACCACATCACGGTTCTGGCGAAAGAGCGGCTCGGTTCGGACGCATTGGCGATGGAAGAGTCGATGCCGAAAGTTTACGGCGAGCTGGTCGAGATTTATCAGTCGCTCGAAGCCCATTACCGCGACATGCAGGATATTGAATTCACCGTCGAACAGGGCCGTCTCTGGATGCTGCAGACGCGGAACGGCAAACGTACCGCCAAGGCGGCGCTCCGTATCGCTGTGCAAATGGTCGAAGAAGGCCTGATCGACCAGAGGGAAGCCGTCCGCCGGATTGATCCAGCGTCGCTTGATCAACTTCTTCATCCGACGCTCGATCCGGAAGCAAAACGGGATGTTCTTGCAAAAGGTCTTCCGGCGTCACCCGGTGCCGCGTCCGGCCAGGTCGTGTTCAATGCCGATGAAGCGGAATCGCTCGCAGCCGAAGGCAAATCGGTAATTCTGGTGCGCATCGAAACTAGCCCCGAAGATATTCACGGCATGCACGCAGCGACCGGCATTCTCACCAGCCGCGGCGGCATGACCAGTCACGCGGCCGTTGTCGCGCGCGGCATGGGCCGGCCCTGTGTTTCGGGTGCGGGCTCGCTTCGCATTGATTACCAGACCCAGACGCTGACGGTGATGGACCGCACTTTCAACAAAGGCGATGTCATCACCATTGACGGTGCCAAGGGGGAAGTCATTGCCGGTGAGGTGCCGACCATCCAGCCGGAACTGTCCGGCGATTTTGGTGTCCTGATGGAGTGGGCTGATGAAATCCGCCGGATGAAAGTGCGGACCAACGCCGAAACGCCGATGGACGCGCATACCGCGCGCGAATTTGGCGCTGAAGGCATTGGCCTATGCCGGACCGAGCACATGTTTTTCGATGCCGATCGGATTGTTGCGGTTCGCGAAATGATCCTCGCCGAAAATGAGGCGGGGCGGCGGACCGCGCTCGACAAGTTGTTACCAATGCAACGTCAGGATTTTGTCGAGCTGTTCAAGATCATGCATGGTCTTCCGGTCACTATTCGGCTGCTCGATCCGCCGCTTCATGAATTTCTGCCGCATTCGGATGAAGAAATTCTCGACGTCGCGAAATCGACCGGCGCGAGCGCGGAAAAATTACGGCAACGCGTTGTGGCTTTGCATGAGACCAATCCGATGCTGGGCCACCGCGGCTGCAGGCTCGGGATTTCCTATCCGGAGATTTACGAGATGCAGGCCCGCGCGATTTTTGAGGCTGCCGTCGACGTTGGCGGTAACGGCGGTTCGGTGATGCTCGAAATTATGGTGCCGCTGGTTGCAACCAAACTCGAATTTGATCTTCTTAAGACGCGTATTGATAACGTGGCCTCTGCCGCTTTTGCGGAGAAATCCGCGACGGTGGATTACATGGTCGGGACCATGATTGAGCTGCCCCGCGCCGCCCTTCGCGCCGGCGACATCGCCGAGACCGCCGAATTTTTCAGCTTCGGCACCAATGACCTCACCCAAACCGCGATGGGCATTAGCCGAGACGACTCCGGCAATTTTCTCAGCGATTATCTTGCCAATGGAATTTTCGAGATCGATCCGTTCGTCACGATTGACCGGGATGGCGTCGGCGAGTTGGTCAGGATTGCCGTCGAGCGCGGGCGCGAAACCCGGCCGGACCTGAAACTCGGCATTTGCGGCGAACACGGCGGCGATCCCGCCTCAATTCGTTTCTTTGAAGAAGTCGGCCTCGATTATGTATCGGCCTCACCCTACCGTGTGCCGGTTGCGCGCCTTGCCGCCGCACAGGCAGCCCTTGCCGAGACCGAAAACGACGCCTGAGAACTTCGTAGATTTGGCCTAATCGGCAGTTAGAATTCAATCGTTGTGAGGACCTGGGCGAGATCGTCCGGATCGAACCTCTCAATCGGTGTCGGTGCGACATCGGGCGAGGTAATAATTGTCAGCGTCTCCGGGTCGGTCAGCGTGACCGTGCCACCAGCCGTCGTCACAATGACAGCGATGCCGCCAAACATTCCAACCCGCAATCTGTTCGGGCGTTGTGCGCCCCAAAGATCGGTGCCGCGAATGCCGATGGTGGCGAGCGGTGTCTTGATTGTCACGCTCGGATCATCGCGACTTGCAATCGCGCCGGTCACCAAACGAAAGACCCCGGCGACCAGGGTGAACGCCGTCGTGCCGCTGTTGCCGCTGTCATCAAAAATATAGGTATCGATTGCGAAAATGGTTTCCTCGCCGAGGATGAGATCGCTGCCGTCGCGAAAAATAATTTGAATTCGCGTGTTGGTCCCGGTCTCGATTGAGTCTCTAACGAATATCTTGTCGCCGAGTTTTAGCGTCCGGCTGCTGCCCGGTTGTACCGCTTCGACGGTGCCCTGCAGGCGAGTCACTTCACCTGCGACATTCTGTGATTGCGCGACAACGTCGGAGTGGGAATAGACCATCAAAACGACGACGAAACTGAACGTGACAAGACCGCGCATGAAAATTTTTCGCATCGTTATTCCTGTTCGATGGTTTGCTGACAACTTCGGTGGGACGCGACAACGACACCAACCATACCCTGATTTTCTGAGTATCCAGTAACCACCAGGCGGAACTAAACTTCGCTGTGCCGAAAGCAGGTGGTGAGGTGGTCGTTGACCATGCCGACGGCCTGCATGAAGGCGTAACAAATTGTCGGGCCGACAAACTTGAAGCCGCGCGCTTTCAACTCTTTGCTCATGGCCTGGGACTGCCAGGTCTCTGCCGGAATATCACCCATCTGCCTGAATCGATTGACCCGTGTTGCGCCGTCTGTGAATTGCCAGATGAAGGCTTCGAACCCGCCAGCCTCGTTTTCCATGATTTCAAGATAAAGTCGGGCGCTGGCAATCGTATTTTCGATTTTCGCGCGATTGCGGACGATGCCGGCATCATTCATTAGGCGCGTCACGTCGCGTTTGCCAAAACGGGCGATGATTTCCGGATCAAAGCCGCGAAAGGCCTCGCGAAAATTCTCGCGCTTGCGCAGGATGGTGATCCACGACAGGCCCGCCTGAAACCCATCAAGAATTAGTTTTTCGAATAACGCCTGTGGGTCTCGCTCCGGCACGCCCCAGTCTTCGTCATGATAGGCGACATAGAGCGGGTCATCAGTCGGCCACGGGCACCGCTTTACCGCGTCGGTTTTACCCCCAACGGCCAATTTAGAATTTGGCCCAGTCCGGCTTTCTTGCGGCCAAGCGCGCGTCGCCCGCAACGAACGGCGTATCGGCTGCAACTGACGCCGATACATCTTCAATACGGAGGAGCGCAATCCCGATGCCGTCATGGCTGGAACGCATTTCACCCGATTTATTGCCGTCCCAAAGGATCGGCGTACCGGGCTCCGGCATCGGGCCGGTTACGGTGACGGGGAACAGGTGTTTTCGAATGGTCCCGCGGTGGTGGGTGCGGGCGGTCAGTTCCTGGCCGATATAACAGCCCTTCGCATAGTCGATGGCGTTGAGCTCGTCGAGGCCACATTCGAGCGGGAAATTTTTTTCGATGACAATGTCGCGGCTGCCGTCGGGTACGCCCAATTGCAGCCGATGGTGATCATATTGATCGGAGGAGGCGGACTGAAATCCGGCGCCTTCAAATAAACTCGCGGCCGCGTCTGAATCCAAGATTCCGCGAACGCCGAGCGAATCAGCGCGGGGATCAGAATAGACCACGCCGCCGTCAACGGATCGCGCGCTACCCTGGTCGCTGGAAAGGTCGACTCCACGAATTGCGCCGTCGCCAAACCCGGCATAAACCGCATGGCTCTCCAATTTTGAAATATCAACATTGGCCCGCATTTTGTACATCGTTAGGCGTCGGACGAAATCGTCGGCCCGATCGCTCTCCACTTCAAAAACAAATTTGCTGTCGGAATCGATTTCCATCTTCACAACGAAAAAATCGTGCAGAAATTTTCCCTGCGCCGTTAGCAGAGAGGCATAAATCGCCCGTTCTGCCGTCGCAAAAGAAATATCGTTTGAGATTAGGCCCTGAAGAAATTCGTGCGCGTCTTCACCGGTGACGGTAACGAGGGTGCGACCCGGTAGCGCCGAATAGAAGAGATCGGACATTCCAAATATTCCGTAAATTCTGAGATGCTGGTTTATACACTTAGGATTGGATCGCCCCTTTGGCAAGGCGGTTGGCCGAACTTGGCATCACCCATCGGGCCGCGTATAACACCGCCAATGCCTTGTTTTTCTGGGGTTTTACCCGCTTGCACGCCAATGACTATGGGGCCGATTAGGCGCCCGGCATGAAAATTCTATTCATCACCTCGAACCGGCTGGGCGACGCAGTCCTGTCCACTGGCCTTTTGAATCACTTGATTTCAAAGCATCGGGGCGCACGCGTGACCGTCGCCTGTGGCCCAATTCCGGCGCCCCTATTCGTCGGCATGGCAGGCGTCGAACATGTCATCGCGCTCACCAAAAAACCTTATTCCAGGCATTGGTTCTCTCTTTGGCGGCAGGTCGCGGGCCAGGTCTGGGATCTGGTTGTCGATCTTCGCTCTTCCGCGATCGGCTGGACGTTGATTGCAAAACGGCGGCGTCGCCTGGTGAAATCGGACGCAAACGTTCACCGCCTTCGATTGCTTGCCGACGTTCTGTCACTGCCGGAAATCCCGGCGCCGGGAATTACCGTGCCGTCAGAGGCGCAGGCACAGGCAAAAGCCCTGATTCCGGACGCCGGCATACTTGCCATTGGCCCGACCGCCAATTGGGGCGGCAAACAATGGCCGGCCGAATTATTTGCGGAATTGATCAATCGGCTCACCGGATCAAGTGGACCGTTTGAGGGGCGGGGTGTTGCGGTCTTCGGCGCCGAATCGGAGCGCGAAGTGGCGCAGCCTGTACTCGATTCGATTCCGGATGGCCGCGGTATCGACATCGTCGGCCGGGTCGATCTTCCCGCCATTCATGCGTGCCTCGGGCGATGCGGCCTTTATGTTGGTAATGATTCAGGTCTCATGCATCTTGCCGCTGCTGCGGGGACGCCGACGTTGGGGTTGTTTGGGCCGAGCCGCGAAGTCCATTATTCGCCGTGGGGGAAATACACCACCTTCGTTCGAACGCCAGAAAGTTATGAACAGATTCTCTACGCTCCCGGTTACGATTTTCGAAGTCAGAAAAGCCTGATGGGTTCGCTTACCGTCGATGCCGTCGCGACGGCGGCGCTGGGACTGATTGCGGAAGTCGAAATGGGTGCGCCATGACGGGTCCGACACTTTCTGCGCTTGTCGTCGCCCACAACGAGGCGCACCAGTTGGCCGCCTGTCTCGATCAGCTCAAGTTTGCCGATGAACTTGTTGTTGTTCTTGATCGCTGTACCGACAAATCCGCTGAGATCGCCCATACCTACACCGACAAAATTTTGGAAGGCACCTGGTCGATTGAAGGCGACCGGAGAAACGCCGGTATCGATATCTGCACAAGCGAATGGACAATAGAGGTTGACGCCGATGAACGCTTGCCAGATGAATTGGCGACCGAAATTCGCGCGGCGATAAAAGATGCGGCACCCGGCTATTTTCTGGTGCCGTTCGACAATTACATTGGCTCCCGGCTGGTGCGGTATGGTTGGGGCGCGTCCTGGGGCGTGTCTGCAGCGCCCCGCCTTTTTGCTAAGGGCATGAAGCGCTGGGGCCCGCAACGCATTCATCCGAAACTGGAGATCAAGGGGCCAAAGCGCCGGTTAAAAACGCCGATGATCCACTATGTCGATCGCGGCCTCTCCGACATGATCCTGCGGCTTGATGCCTACACCAGCGCGCGTGCAGCGGACCTTGTCGACTCCGGCGACATCGGCAGCATTGGCAATAACGTCCGGCGTCTCTTCTCCCGATTTTTCAAATGTTACGTCGGCCGCAAGGGTTACCGCGAAGGTGCTTACGGATTCTTGATTGCTGCCTTTGCCGCGCTCTATCCGCTGGTCGCCTATCTCAAGGCGCGCGACGAAATGTCCGGTCGTGACGGCCCCTCGACCCGGCCGTGATTGCCACCTGCCGGGCTATGCTAGGATAGAGACGTGCGGATAATTCAGGCGATGGCAGGGGCAGAGGTCGGTGGTGCCGAGGCGTTTTTCGAGCGTCTGTGCGAGGCGTTTTCCCGGGCCGGCGTCGATCAGAAACTTCTGATCCGGCAAAACGTTAGTCGCAGTCTTAAGCTCCGGGCCAAGGGAATTCCCGTCACCGAACTTTCTTTTGGCGGGATGCTGGACTTCATGACCCGCCGACACTTTCAGCGCGAAATCGAAACTTTTTCCCCGGATATTGTTTTGACGTGGATGAACCGCGCGACCCGTTTCTGTCCGTC
>JAPYRS010000130.1 GCA_029936875.1 Alphaproteobacteria bacterium
GAATCAGGATCGCCCCGCGCCGTATCACCGTCTGCGGCGGGTGAATAATGAAGCCGCACAACGCCACCGGAAGGCAAAGCCAAACGGAATCAAAGCGAATGAATATAGCGGCCGCTAACGCCAATCCGAGCGGCACATATCGCAGGCGCCCCTGAGACAGCGATTGGACCAATTCAGCGAACAACCAGATCGTCGTCGCCAGGGCCAGCGTTTCGGTGAACAGATGGCGCGGCCAAGCAAGAGCCAACGGCGACAGCGCCAGGACCAAGCCCGCGGCCAGTGCGGCGCCCGGTGACCCAGTTAGCTGCCCAACGGCCCGCGCCATCCATACGATTGCTAGACTGACAACAATCGCTTGGGCCACGCGCACCGCGGCCAGCGATTCGCCCACGAGCGACCACACTAGTGCGATAAACGCGGGGTACCCGGGCAATTGATTGCCCCCCCAAGAAGGCACGCACTGGCCGGTGGACGGGTCGGATAACGAAACACAAAAATTGTGGAAGATATTGTCGGCAACACGGAGATAGGCGGCGGCGTCCCCGTAGGCTTGGGGCGCCCAGAACAGAACGATCAAGCGCGGTGCCAATGCCGCGAGGGCGACGGCCGCATAGACACGCCAAGCTTGGGTTTTGTTTAGCAATCCAACCATCGGGGCATGAGCTCGGCGCGAGTGGGAGCGCCATTAACCGGTTTCTGGAGAAAATTAATATGCCGGCGCGGAAAGGTAGTCAACACTGCCGGTTGGGCTATTGGCCTCTCCATCATCGTTGGTTTCAGCTTCGCGACCTCCAACTACCTGCCGAATCCTGATTTATCACTTGCTGCGGCAGCGTTACTCGCGTTTGCAGGCGCCGCGGCCGGGCGAAGCCGTAATCAAGCGGGCCCCAAGTCCGTCCGCCGGCATCATTACTGCCGCGGTTCCGGGCGGCGCTGGTGCGGCGAGTTTTGATGGAAAGTGGCGATTTCGACTGAACCTGAATACTGGGGAGGTCAGTTGCCAAGACCAGCTGATCGCCAACATCGTCATCGACGGGCGGAAGATGTCGGGCAAGGTGAACCACCCCTATGTCGGCCAGATCATTCTTACCGGCGAGATTGATGCCGCTGGTAATCTCAAAATCGGCGGGCAGGGCGGTTTGGTGCTGCGCGCGGACGGTGTCGCCGATTCACCAACCACTGCATCTGGTACCGTCCAGGTCACGGTTGCGGGACTTCGATGTGGTGGCAAGTGGAAAGCGGAAAAAAGAAGTTAAATTCAATGGGTTAAGGCTGAACACGCGAGGCGTCTTCGGTTGCGCCGCGACCCGCTTCCCGATAGCCTAGCGCCCGGGCGGAGGCTTGATTACTGCCCCGCCGCACCCGATTTTTTTAGCGATCTTTAGTGAGGTGTCCGCATTGGGCCGCGAACAAACTTTTTTCGTTTCACAATGGCGTTGCTGCGGCGCCGAATGCGCGTTTCAGACAATCGGGCCCGGGCGTCGCGCTGATGGTTGAGATATCCGTTCAGGCAATGGGCCGGCGCCCGCGTCCGTCCTCCGTTGGCGTATGGTTGCTGATTATGGCGGCGATGGTGGTCGCGATGATGGTGCTCGGCGGCGTCACGCGTCTCACCCATTCGGGACTGTCGATTGTTGATTGGCGGCCAATCATGGGAACGCTGCCGCCGCTCGGTGAAATGGCTTGGCAGGAAACATTCGCGAGTTACAAACATTTTCCGGAATACCGGCAAATCAACGCGGGCATGACGCTCGACGAATTCAAAGCGATATTCTGGTTTGAATATTCCCACCGCTTATTGGGCCGGGCGATTGGCGTTCTGTTCATGGCTCCATTCCTGATCTTTTTGGCAATGGGTCGAATTGAACGTGCCTTGGTGCCACGCCTGCTCGTCATTTTCGTCATGGGTGGCCTGCAAGGGCTGCTCGGCTGGTTCATGGTGCAAAGCGGATTGGTCGACCGGCCCGATGTCAGTCAATATCGATTAACTGCCCACCTTGGCCTCGCGTTTCTGATTTACGGATACATTATTTGGGTCGCGCTTGATTACCTGCGGACACCCATGCCGCATCCGGCGCAGGCGGCGTCTGCATTCGGCACCTGGTTGCGCCTGCTTGTGTTTTGGATTCTTTTTGTTGTGCTCACCGGCGGCCTTGTTGCCGGCACGGACGCGGGCTTCGCCTACAACACCTTTCCCTTGATGGACGGAGCATGGGTGCCCGCCGGTCTGATCGATCAAACACCGTGGGTCCTAAACTTTCTCGAAAACCGAACAACGATTCAATTTGATCACCGCATTCTTGCAATTCTAACGGCGGTCTTTGTCGGCGGCCTTTGGCTCAGTGCGCGGCGTCAACCATTGTCGGCGGAAACGCAGCGCGCGATTCATTATCTGGCAATCGCGCTTATCCTTCAGTTCACGTTGGGTCTACTCACACTCTTGCTGGCAGTTCCCGTGGCGATTGCGGCACTTCATCAGTTGGGGGCGGTCATCTTGTTTTCAGCAGCGATTTACGCGGCCCATAATTTTCGGCGTTTCACGCCCCAGGCGAGACCGGACTGGGTATGATCTCGTCGTTATATGAGGGCATCCGCATATGAGCGCGCGCTTCATATATGTCACTGTCGCCAACCAGGACGAAGCGCGAAAAATTGCCAAGGCCGTGGTTGAAGAGAGGCTTGCCGCCTGCGCCAACATCATTCCCGGCGTCGAGTCGGTCTATTGGTGGCAGGGTGAAGTTCGGTCGGACTCAGAATCCGTCGTGATACTGAAAACCGATTCAGCACGTGTCGAAGTTTTAACCGCCAAAATTAATCAACTGCATAGTTATGATGTGCCGTGCGTCGTCGCCCTTGCAATTCAGGGCGGGAACGACGATTTTCTAAACTGGATTTCAAAGGAAACTTTACCCCGCCCATGAGTACCAGCCCGCCCCCTACCAGCAATAATACAACGCTGGTCATTTCCAGCATCGCCCACGCCTATTCGCATTTGTTCATCCTGCTTTATGCGACCGTCGTTCTTGTGCTCGACGGTGCGTTTGGCGGGCTGAGTTACGGCGACCTGCAATGGCTGTCTTTGCCGGGGTTCGTTCTCTACGGCGTGGCCGCGTTGCCGGCGGGTCTGCTCGGCGACCGCTGGAGCGCGTCCGGCATGATGGTCATATTTTTCCTCGGCCTCGGGGTTTCGGCGATGCTGACGGGCCTCGCCAACGGCCCGATCGGCATTGTCATCGGCCTCAGTGCTATTGGCTTTTTCTCGTCGATTTATCATCCAGTCGGCATCGCCTGGCTGGTGAAGCATGCGGTCAACCGCGGACGCGCGCTTGGTATCAACGGGGTTTTTGGCAACCTCGGCACTGGCGCCGCTGCTGTCCTCGCCGGTGTTCTCGCCGATACGTTTGGATGGCGGGCCGCCTTTTTCGTGCCGGGCGCGATTGCATTTGCCACCGGCATCGTTCTGCTAATCGCACTGAAAAAAGGCTGGGTCGTTGAAACCGACGTTGACGCAAAGTCGATACCGCCCGCGCCGTCTAAAGACATTCGCCGGGTCTTTTTTGCGATGGCGGTAACGGTCATCTGTGTTGGCCTCATATTTCAGACGACGTCCGTCGCAATGCCCAAGATTTTTGCCGACCGGCTCGGGGATATTGTGACGACCGCGACTGGCGCCGGACTTCTTGTTTCTGTTGTTTATCTGATTGCGGCTGGATCGCAGTTGGTCGGCGGTGAGCTTGCCGACCGCTACCCGTTGAAACGCGTCTACTTCATCACCCAGCTTTTTCAGGTGCCAATCCTTTTGATCGCGTTTTATACGTTCAATATCGGCTTGGTCGGCCTGGCGATCCTGATGGTCGGCCTCAATGTTGGTGGTCAACCGGCAGAAAACGCATTGCTTGCGCGCTACACACCGCTTGCCTGGCGTGGCCGAATTTATGGACTCAAGTTTGTTGCGACGCTCGGCATTGCAACGATTGGTGTCGCCCTTATTCCGTTGATTTGGGAATGGACGGGATCGCTCGACACGCTGTTCCTGGTGATTGTGGGGATTGCGCTCGCCGCAACGTTTGGTGCAGCGGCCCTACCGACCGACAAAGATTCGGCATTAGTTGGAAGAGTTCGCCCGGTGCCAACCGGAGAGGCCGACTAAGTTCCAAGCTTAGGCCCCAAAACCTGTGCCCTTAAACCTGGGCCCTTAGACCTGGGCCAATGCCTGATCGAGGTCGCGTTTCAGATCGTCAACGGTTTCAATTCCCACCGACAGGCGAATGACGTCAGGTGCGGCACCGGCTGCGGTCGCTGCTTCTTCTGAAAGTTGGCGATGCGTTGTAGAGGCCGGATGCAAAATCAAACTCCGCGTATCGCCGATGTTGGCGAGATGTGAAAACAGGTCGACGTTTTCGACAATCTTGACGCCGGCGTCAAAACCACCCTTCACGCCGAATGTGAGAACGGCGCCTGCGCCTTTCGGCAGGTATTTCTGACCAAGGTCGTAATAGGGACTCGATTTCAGTCCGGCGTAACTTACCCACTCCACTTTGGGATGCGCCTCAAGGAACGTTGCAACTTCAAATGCGTTCGCACATTGCCGTTCCATCCGCAGCGGCAGTGTTTCAATGCCGGTCAAGATATAGAACGCGTTCTGCGGGCTAAGCGCCGGGCCAAGGTCGCGCAGCGAAAGCACGCGCGCCGCAATGGAAAACGCCATATCGCCGAACGTCTCATAAAATCGAAGCCCGTGGTAAGACGGTTGCGGTTCGGTCAGGGTTGGGAATTTCCCGCCCTGCGCCCAGTCAAATTTTCCGGAATCGACCAGCACACCACCGAGCGAATTGCCGTGGCCCCCCAAGAACTTGGTCAGCGAATGGACGATGATGTCGGCGCCCCACTCAAACGGCTGGTTTAGAAACGGCGTTGCCAGGGTCGAATCGACGATCAGCGGGATGCCGGCTTCATGGGCGATGTCTGCGACCGCCTGCATATGGATGACGATGCCGCCGGGGTTGGCAAGATTTTCGATGAAGATGGCTTTGGTATTGGGCTGAAGGGCGGCCCGGAAATTTTCCGGATCGCGGGCGTCGACGGTGGTCGAATCCCAGCCCATCTTTTTGAAACTCTGGCTGAACTGCGTGAGCGAACCGCCGTAGAGCTGCTGGGCAGAGACAAAATGGTCGCCCGCCTCCATCAGCACATGAAATACCAAAAGCTGCGCTGCGTGACCGGACGAGGCACAAAGCGCGCCGCGTCCGTTTTCCAAACCAGCCATCCGTTGTTCGAGTACCGCGACGGTGGGATTGGTCAGGCGCGTGTAAATATTGCCGAACACCTGAAGATTAAAAAGCGAGGCCGCGTGTTCGGCATCGTCAAATACAAATGACGTGGTCTGGTGGATCGGTATCGCCCGCGATCCGGTTACCGGATCGGGCGCCGCACCGGCGTGTACCGCCAATGTCTCAAAACCAAATTTGGGATCAGGGTCTTTATCTTTGGCGCTATCGTCGCTCATGATTCAATTTCTCAGTTCTAGATTTTTAAGCGGCGTTTGGAACTGATGACGCCGGTGTTGATCCCCATCCAGCCAATTTCGCCGGACAGGCGCGCATACTCAATTTTTGGGCAGCGGTTCATGATGACGGTGAGGCCTGCGGCCTCTGCCCGTGCGGCGGCTTCATCATTACGCACGCCGAGTTGCATCCAGACCACTTTGGCGCCGACCTCTATGGCCTCGTCGCTAACCGGGCCGGCAGCTTCTGAATTTCGGAAGATATCAACAATGTCGATCGATTCCGAAATGTATTTCAGGCTGGCGACGACGGCCACGCCCATAATTTCTTCGCCGGCGCTGCGCGGGTTTACCGGGATTACGTGGTAGCCCTTGGTCTGCAGATACTTCATGGCGAAATAGCTCGGCCGGTTCCAGTTGGTGCTGGCGCCGACCATGGCGATGGTGCGGGACTTCCGCAGGATTTCGCGAATAAGTTTTTCCGGATACGAATCGTGGTTCATGAATTACCGCGCCGCTAACGGTCGGCCCAAACCGGTTTTCGTTTTTCAAGAAAGGCGTCGAGACCCTCAATGGCGTCCCGGTCCAGCATGTTTTGCGCCATCACTCGCGATGTGAACGCGTAGGCATCGCTCATTGTTAGTTCGGACTGGCGGTAAAATGCGGCTTTACCAAGTCGAGTGGTGTGGCTTGATTTTGACGCGATCAATTTCGCGAGCGCCAGCGTTTCGCGTCCGAGATCAGCATCGGCGACAACCCGGTTCACCAGCCCCCGGTTTTTTGCCTCATGGGCATCAATTGCGGTCCCGGTCAGCAGCATTTCCATTGCTGCCTTGCGGCCGATGTTGCGCGTCAACGCAACCTGCGGCGTCGAACAGAAAAGTCCGATATCAACGCCGGGAGTCGCAAACTTTGCCGACTCGGCGGCCACGGCAAGATCGCAAGTGGCGACCAGTTGGCAACCGGCGGCGGTCGCAACGCCTTGCACGCACGCGATTACCGGCTGCGGCAGTGCGATCAGCGATAACATGAGGCGGCTTGAGTGGTGGAAGGTCTCTTCGAAATATTCGAGGTCGTTGCGGGCGCGTAGTTCCCCAATATCATGGCCGGCACAAAACGCGGGTCCGTTTGCCGCCAGGATGACGACCCGGACATTTGCGTCGCCGTGGATCGAATCGATCGCGGCTTCGAGCTGATCCATCAAACTACGGCTCAGGCAATTCCGTTGCGCCGGCCGGTTCAGCGTCAAGGTGACAATCCCCGCCGCTTCGGAGCGAAGCAGGTTGTTTTCGTTTTGAATGTCGTGCGAGGAAGTCGCGGGCATGCTAATTTTTCCGGCAGCTATTTGTGAGGCAGCCAACCTAACGGGGTAGCCACGGCTTGAGAAGCAACCGTAGTACTAGAGATTGTTGGGTTTGTACCTGCTGTGGTAAAGCTCAGTGCCGTCGTCGAGCTAATATCGGCATAGGAGTTACTCGATGGATCGTAAAAGGCCGTGGAATCAATCAAGACATAATACTCAGTCGACTCTGGTAAATCCGAGGATGGATTAACCGTAATGGTAGTTGACCCCGTGCCCGTCACCAAACCACCGGTCACATCGATGGTAGCTAATGGTAGAGTCATCCGATGTTTTTTTGATGGTGATGTTG
>JAPYRS010000131.1 GCA_029936875.1 Alphaproteobacteria bacterium
GCCTCGTCGGCGGCAACAAAAAAGCCAACTTCGCACGTCCTTACGGTGCCGACCATTTTGTTGATTACCGCGATGAGAATTGGGCCGACGAGGTGATGAAGATTACCGATGGCCACGGCGCCGACCTGATTGTCGACGGCAATCAGGGCCCCGACGCGATCCGCAACTATGATGCGATCGCACCCAACGGCATGGTCGTTTACATCGGCGCGACCGCGGGCTCACCTGCCCCGGATGTCCCGACTGGACTGGTGATCACCAAGTCGTTTTTTGTCGGCGGGTTCAACCTCCCGGTTCTCGATGCCGCGCTCGGGTCGTTACGGGATAACGAAGCGGCGATTGAAAAGATACGCAGCGGCGCCTGGAAAGTTCCGATTTCCGAGACCATTCAGCTTGAAGACGTGCCAGAGCTTCACGCGCGTTTTGAACGGCGTGAGCTAAAAGGGCGCGTGATTATCAATGTTGGTGGTGACGCATAGGACTATTTTTGGGCAACCCCGAAACGATCTAACATTTTGCACGCACGCGTTGTTTGTCATTCGAATTTTTTGTGCCTAGCATTATTTGAGCAAATCGGCACGGCCTGAAACTGAGCAATTTCGAGGGCCAGAGAGATCGATCAAACCCCCTGGGGTGGGTAGATTCTCACTCGGTCGACGGCGGTGACGCTGTTCGGACCGCACCACGGGGTTTGAACATGGACGTCACCAGCGGCCAGCTTTTGCTTTTTTCCAGAATCTACAATGTCGTTCTTGATTCAAAGAACTGGCCGGACATTCTTGTCCAGTTGGCGCATTCAACCGACGCCAAATACGCCAATCTCCTTTTTAGTGATCTTAAATTCCGGCAGGTCCCCAATCACGATCGCAGACGGCGTTCTTGAGCGGTGCGAAGGCAATTATCTGCTGTTGGAAGACACCCTGAAGGAAGCCGGTAATAGTGTGGAAGTCGCGGAGGGGATCGTCGCTTCCGCAAAATCTGATTCGCGCAAACAAATCATCACGATGCTGACCCCCTGATAATGCCGACACCCTCTCCCGTCTCAGCGGGGCGGATTTCGATCCGCCCCGTTTTGCGTGCAAATCCAGCCGGGGCGCGGTAGCTTTTTAGGATGCGTGCAATAATTTCTTCATCAAAACCGAATTCCACATTTCAGAGGCAGATATGACCGAAACCACCGTTCGTTCCCTGCGCCCGTTTGAGCGCTCCTTTACCGCATCCGCAGACGCCGAAACGACGGCGATTACCCATGTCGAAGGGCGGGAATTGAAAACGCCAGCGATCCTCAAATCCTTGATGGTGACCGAATCGATGGTGGCGATTGAATCGACCCTCGCCAAAGGGCAAAGCTCCCCTCCCCATCAACACGACGACCACGAATCGATCGTTTATCTGGTGCGCGGCAAAATGAAGGTGACGATCGACGGCGAGGAGTTCATCGCCGGGCCAGGCGACGTTTGGTTCAACAAACCGGGTGTTCCGCACAATCTGGAAGCACTGGAAGATTGCGTCGGTTTCGAAGTGAAAAGCCCGCCAATAAAGGCTTGGTAGGCCAAGTTCCCGTATAAGTCGCACCTCGTCCGTAAAGTATTAAGGGTAACCGCCAGGCAAGAAAATTCGACATCCTTCCTTTTGTTAGTAATTCGTCAGTCATTCCCTCGATGCCGCTCGAATAGGTTTGTTCGACGTAGAGCGCTCTTGCGCCGGACTTCGGGTGGGTCCGAACGATGGGGTGAAAACTGCCTTTGATCATCGCCGCCTTGTCGACACCAAGATCGATGTTGCCCATTTTTGAAGGCGCGCCCTCGGGCGCCTTCGCGGCCCCTGCCCCATTTGGAAATCCCTCGAGCACCGACATCACACCCGCCGCCGACATGTGTACCTTGAGCGGCGCGAGCACGGCCTTCATTGTCTCGCTGAGGTAATTGTATGCAAGCTGCGTATTCGACCAAATCGTATCGCCGCCGTAAGGCGGTATGTCGACGCCGTACAATAGGCTGATTGACGGTGGTCGATCTAGAAACGGCGAATCGGTATGCCAGCCGTCGCCGAATACGATGGGCGTAACGGTATCGGCTTCCTTGATAACCTTCTGAATGTCGGGGTGACCCGGTGTGCCGGTGGTGTAGGCATCGGTGCCAAATTTCCCGAAGCGCTTAGTAAGACTTTCCTGATCTTCGAACCGCAATTCCTGATCGCGAAAGTAAATCATCTTGTGGCGATAAAGCGCGTCCTCAATCTCGGCGAATATCGCATCATTGAGGGCGGCGAGGTCCACGCCCTCGATTTCCGCCCCCATTGCGCTCGCCAGCGGCACGACGCGAATGTGGTCGTATTCGGCAGCGCGATTATCGAACTTGCCGGTCGGGTGGAGTTTCATGTTTTAAGTATATCAAGCTCCGGTCGCGCCCGAGTTCCAAAGGCTGATGATGACGCTCATCGCCAGCATCACGATCAATGTGTGCAACGCGATGATCACCTGGTTCGCCATTGTTTTCATTTCGAACAAAAAGGCGAGTGCGACCGCTGGTCCGGCGATCCCAGCCCAGACAATGGCTGCGACCAGCAATCCGTCGCTGACATCAGATGCGCCTGACCATCCGATGATGGCGGCGAGCACGGTCGCCGTCAGGAGCTGGAAGATCGCTGCAGTGATATACATGGTCGGCCCGACGCCTGCCCCTATCTCTTCTTTGGTCTTCCCGATTGCTTTCATCCAGGCGTTTCCGGCGACCTTCGGCGAAAAGTAAATCGCACCGATAATCATGCCGGCAACGGCTGCAGCGATGACAGCGACGTAATTGACGTCCCAAGGAATAGACATTCGCTCCTCCCGATTTTTGGTCGCCCTATTTGGCGCGGGAAAATCCGTGGTGGCAAGAGATTTTGGAGAATGAACGCTGTGGGGGCGCTGCAGGCGAATAAGAATTCGTATTCAATAACAAAGGCTTGCGCCTTGTCGTTTATGCCTCTTCAGGGTTTCCAGTCCATGGCACCGTGTCGGGGTCAGGTCGTGGTTCCCGGGCGGAATTTTCAGCCGGTGGATCACCGTAGATCTTGTGGGCGCGGGTCTCGAACGAGCCCACCATCCGGCGTACCGCCTCGTTGAAGACCGTGCCGATAAGTGTTTGCAAGAGGCGAGAGCGGAATTCGAAGTCGATGTAGAAATCGATCGTGCAGGTGCCGTCCGATTCCGGAATGAACAGCCAATGATTGTTGAGATATTTGAACGGGCCGTTGAGGTATGCCACGTCGATTCGGCCGGGATGGGAAAGCGTCACCTTGGAGGTGAATTTTTCCCGGAACACTTTGAAGCCGACCATGAGGTCTGCATAAATTTCGTTGCCTTCGCGTTTGAAGACGCGTGTGGCAACGCACCAGGGAAGAAACTCCGGGTACTTCTCAATGTCGGCGACGAGATCAAACATTTGCTGCGCCGAATAGGGCAAAGGTCTTTTTTCTGCGTGGGTGGGCATCGTTATAATGCCTGGGCGCGCGCCGCCCTCAATTGTTCGAAGTCGCGACCGGCGTGGTAGCTCGACCGTGTCATCGGCGTTGCTGAGACCATCAAGAATCCCTTGCCGCGTGCATTGCGCTCGTAACTCTTGAATTCATCAGGTGTGACGAAACGGTCGATCGCGATGTGTTTCGGCGTCGGCTGCAGATACTGGCCGATGGTTAGGAAATCGACGTTTGCCGTTCGCAGATCTTCCATCAACTGCAAGACTTCGTCGCGCGTTTCGCCGAGGCCGACCATAATGCCGGACTTGGTGAAAATATTTGGATCCAACTCCTTGGCCCGGTCCAGCAACCGAATTGATTGGTAATAGCGCGCACCCGGCCGGACATCATGGTAAAGCCGCGGCACCGTTTCGAGATTGTGGTTGAACACATCGGGACCGGCAGCAATGACAATTTCCAGTGCCCCGTCCTTGTTTAGAAAATCGGGTGTTAGCACTTCAATGGTTGTGTCCGGCGCGTGATGACGAAGGCTGGTAATCACCTTGGCGAAATGCCCGGCGCCGCCGTCATCGAGGTCATCCCGATTCACGGAAGTAATCACGACATGGCTTAAGGCCAGTTCGGCAACCGCAATGGCCACATTTTCCGGCTCCAAGGGATCGACGGCGTTCGGTTTGCCGGTGGCGACATTACAAAAGCGGCAGGCTCGCGTGCAGATGCTACCGAGAATCATCACGGTGGCGTGGCCCTGCGCCCAGCATTCACCGATGTTGGGGCATGCTGCCTCTTCGCAGACGGTATTGAGGTTGAGCCGCCGCATCAGCTTCCGGGTCTCGTGGTATTCCGGCGAGACCGGCGCTTTCACCCGAATCCATTCGGGCTTGCGCGTGCGGGGTTTGTCGAGTGTGACGGGTTCGCTCATGTCACCCTAGATGTGTAGCGCCTGATCGTAAGCGTCAAGGACGGATTCGTGCATCATTTCCGATAATGTCGGATGCGGGAATACGGTCCGCATCAGATCGGCCTCAGTTGTCTCAAGGGTTTGCGCGATGGCGTAACCCTGAATGAGTTCGGTCACTTCGGCGCCGATCATATGCGCGCCGAGCAGCTCGCCCGATTTCGCATCAAACACGGTTTTGATCATGCCCTCCATTTCACCAAGTGCAATCGCCTTGCCGTTGCCCATAAAGGGGAAACGCCCAATTTTGACATCAAATCCCGCTTCTTTGGCGGCGGCCTCGGTCAGACCGACCGACGCGATCTGCGGCGTGCAATAGGTGCAGCCAGGAATCTTCGAATTATCCATCGCATGAACGCTCTTCCCGCCGACGATCTTCTCAACACAGATCACGCCCTCATGCATGGCTTTGTGGGCGAGCCACGGCGGGCCGACGAGATCGCCAATCGCATAGATTCCGGGCGCGCCGGTCTCGAGCCACTTATTTACAACAACATGGCTGCGGTCGACGGTGACGCCTTTGACCGTGTCGAGGCCAATGTCTTCCACATTACCGATGATACCCACTGAAAGGATCACACGATCAACCTTCAGAGTTTCGGTTTTTCCCTTCACTTCAATTTTTGCGGTCGCTCCACTGGCCGTGGTTTTGAGGTCGGTGATGTTGGCGCCGAGCATGAACTTCATGCCTTGTTTCTTGAAGGATTTGAGTGCGAACGCGGAAATCTCTTCGTCTTCTGCAGGCAGGATTCGGTCGAGCACCTCAACCACGGTGACGTCAACGTCAAAGGCCTGGTAGAAACTCGCGAATTCAATTCCGATTGCGCCCGAGCCAATCACCAAAATGGATTTCGGCATCGTCTTTGGTACCATTGCTTCCTTGTAGGACCAGATGATTTTGCCGTCGGCCTTGATGTCGGGCAGGTCGCGGGCGCGTGCACCGCTTGCCAGAATGATGTGCTTGGCGGTGAGATCGGCGATCGCCTTGCCGTCTTTTTCAACGATCATTTTGCCCGGGCCGTTCAGTTTTCCGTGGCCGTCAAACACAGTGATTTTGTGTTTCTTCATCAGGAAGCCAACACCCTTCGAGAGTTGGTCGGCGATTTTGCGGCTGCGACTGACGATCTTTTTCACATCAAACTTGATGTCTTTGGCGGAGAATCCGAATTCGTCGAGCCGGTGCAACAGGTGATGAATTTCGGAGGAACGGAGCAGCGCTTTGGTTGGGATGCAGCCCCAATTGAGGCAGATGCCGCCCATGTGTTCGCGTTCAACGACGGCAGTTTTCAGGCCGAGTTGGGCACCACGGATCGCGCCGACATATCCGCCGGGGCCACCGCCCAATACAATGAGATCAAATTGCTGCGCTGCCATGTTAGAGCAGCATCGTCATTGGGCTTTCGATAAAGCCCTTGAAGGCGGCGAGGAACTCGGCACCGACGGCGCCGTCGACAACGCGGTGATCGCAGGAAAGCGTGCACGACATCATGGTGGCGACCGCAAGTGCGCCGTTTCGGGCAACCGCCCGTTCCTCTCCCGCGCCGACCGCGAGGATGGCGCCGTGCGGCGGATTGATAACGGCCGAAAATTCTTTGATGCCGAACATGCCAAGGTTGGAAATGCTGAAGGTGCCGCCCTGATATTCTTCCGGTGCAAGCTTGCCTTCTTTGGCGCGACCGGCGAGATCCCGCATCTCGTTGGAGATTTGTGCGAGGCCCTTGTTATTGGTATCGCGAATGATCGGCGTGATCAGACCGCCTTCGACGGCAACCGCGATCGAGATATCGACGCGGTCATATTGCAGGGTCGCGGCCTCGGTCCAGCTCGCGTTCGCGGCGGGAACCTGTTTGAGCGCGAAGGCGGCGGCGCGAACCACGAAGTCATTCACCGAGATCTTGAAACCGGCTTTTTCGCCTTGCACGTTCAGTTCTTTTCGGAATTTGAGCAGCTGGCCGATATCGCAATCGATGGTGAGATAGAAATGCGGCACCATCTGTTTTGATTCGGTGAGACGGCGGGCGATAATCTTCCGCATCTGGCTGTTGCGAATTCCTGTGAAGGGCGCGTCCGGCGTGATCGGTGCGGACGGTGTCGGTGCAAATGCCGGGGTGGATGCTGTTGCGGCTGCAGTTTGGAGCGCCCCGCCACCCCCTCCTTGTGTGGCACCTAAGGCTGTTTCGACATCGGCTTTGACAATTCGGCCGCGCGGGCCGGAGCCATGAATGCTGCTGAGATCAAGCCCGCCCATCGTCGCCATGCGTCTTGCAAGGGGGCTTGCAAGAATTCTTCCGGTTGGTTGCGAAAGTTGGACATCCGGTGCAGGTGCCGCCGCGACGACAGGTGCCGGGGCTTGAGGTGCGGCCACGGGCGCAGCAGGTGTCGGTGCCGGCGGGAGTGCGCCGACAGGTGCAGGCGCTGAAGGTGCTGGTCCGGCGGCGATATTGTCGAGTGCGCTTGCGTCTTCACCCTCTTCCAAAACAAATGCGATGGTCGCGTTTACGGCGACGCCTTCGGTGCCGTCGGCAACAACAAGTTTGCCGAGGATGCCGTCTTCCGGCGATTCAATTTCCATCGTCGCTTTGTCAGTTTCGATCTCGGCGATGATGTCGCCGGTCTCGACCTTGCTGCCTTCAGGAACCAGCCATTTTGCCAGCGTTCCCTCTGTCATGGTCGGCGAC
>JAPYRS010000132.1 GCA_029936875.1 Alphaproteobacteria bacterium
CGGCAACGCTGTCGATGACCAGCACCGCAACGGCGCCAGAGCGCACCAGCGTGTCAGAAATTTCAAGCGCCTGTTCGCCGGTATCGGGCTGCGAAATCAGTAACTCATCAATATCGACACCAAGTTTCCGGGCATAGGCCGAATCAAGCGCATGTTCGGCATCAACAAAGGCACAAATGCCCCCGACCTTTTGCGCCTCGGCCACCGTGTGCAGCGCGAGCGTCGTTTTGCCCGAACTCTCCGGACCATAAATTTCGACAACGCGGCCGCGCGGCAGCCCGCCAATCCCGAGCGCAATATCGAGGCCGAGCGAGCCGGTGGAGACCGCCTCAATATCATCAGCGATTTCGCTTTGGCCGAGCTTCATTACCGAGCCCTTGCCAAATGCGCGTTCAATCTGGCTCAGCGCCGAATCGAGTGCCTTCTGTTTATCCATATTGCCCTTCTCTACCAAACGCAGTGCTGCCTCAGCCATGTTGTGTTCCTTCTTATTTCACAGGCGCCGGGCGAGGCGCAATTTTTCCACTTAGCCACGGCGCCGGAAAATCGGTAGCGCCAAATTGTGAGGCGAATGTACATGTTTTGTTCTCATCCGCAAGCTATATTATCAAACCATTGATAACAAGGGATAAATACACTTATGTTCGGAATTTGTTCACGGTTAACGGCGGTGTATTTTGTATTATTCAACCCGATTAATCCGGCATTCGATACCGTTCACCAAGACGACCTGAAAGTTGGATCGAATGCGCTTGCGCCGCGCCCAACCAGCCCCATTTGACCTGACACCGACCCTTTTCCCGGCCCTAGCTACGGCCCTGGCCACCGACACGCCCCTTGGCCTAATCCTCGTCGAGGCGGGCGTTGACGATGGTCAGCAACTCCTTGAGGCTGAACGGTTTGGCGAGGAAAGCCGCGTCTTCGAGGTCGCCGTCCATGTCTTTCCGGAATACGTCTTCGGCATAACCTGAAATCAGGATCGCTTTCATGCCGGGATTGGACTGACGGGCATTCCGAATCAGGGTCGGTCCATCCATGTTCGGCATCACAACGTCGGTCACCAGAATGTCGATCTCGCCTTCGTGGCTGTCGAGAATATCGATTGCCAATTCTCCGTTCTCGGCTTCAAGCACGGTGTAACCCTTGTTTGAAAGGGCGCGCGCGGCAAACTGACGAACCGCCGCTTCATCTTCGACCAGAAGCACAGTCCCGCTGCCGGTTAGGTCACGGGCCGGCGCAACATCAGACGCCGTAAGGGCCACTTCCTCGGCTGCATCGGGCGACGCATAACGCGGCAGGAAAATCTTGAAGGTCGTCCCCTTGCCCATTTCACTTTCCGCAAAAATAAATCCACCGGTCTGCTTGATGATGCCGTAAACGGTCGACAGCCCAAGTCCGGTCCCGGCGCCGACTTCCTTGGTCGTGTAAAAGGGCTCAAATATCTTGTCGAGATTTTTGCTTTCAATGCCGGGGCCGGTATCGCTGACGACAATCAAAACATAATCCCCGGCGGGCATGGTTTCATCGCGGTGACGCGCGCTCGTATCGAGGCTGACGTTTTCCGTCCGCAGCGTCAACGTGCCGCCGTCGGGCATCGCATCCCGCGCGTTAACGACAATATTGATGATGACCTGTTCCAACTGCCCCTGATCGACCTTGATCAGGCCAAGATCGCGGCTATGGACCATTTTCAGGTCGATGGTTTCACCAATGAGGCGGCGCAGCAGATTGGAAAGTTCAGCAAGAACATCGGTCAATACCAGCACATGCGGCTGAAGCGTTTGCTGGCGCGAAAACGCCAGCAGCTGTCGCACCAGATTGGCGGCGCGATTGGCATTCTGTTTGATCTGCATGATGTCGCCAAACGACTGATCGCCAGCACTGTGCCGCAGCAACAACAGATCGCAAAATCCGATCATCGCCGTCAGCAGGTTATTGAAATCGTGGGCGATCCCGCCTGCGAGCTGACCCACCGCCTGCATTTTTTGGGACTGGGCAAACTGTTCTTCCAAAGTCCGGAGCCGAGCCGTATCGACAAGATAGAGAATGAGATCTGCCGAAACGCCGCTATCTTTTTCGATGGCGCCAGTATGAAGCTGCGCCGTCTGTTCGCCGTCTCCCGCAAAACCAATTTCGAGAGCTGGGGGATGGTGGCCGCGCCGCGCTTCAACCAGAAATTCGGCAAGCGTGTCCCTTTGCTCTTCCTTGATTAACTGAAGGACCCCCCTCTCCTTCCGGCAGCTCTGTACGTCCGACCATGCCGCGAAACGCGATGTTGCTTTCGACAATCTGGTCGCGCCCGTCAATCATCACGATCCCAATCGGCGCCTCATTAAAGAAGCGCCTCGACCGCGCCGCTTTGCGGCGATCCCCAAACTGGCCTGCACCGGCATGATTGACGACCAGTCCATACTGAGTCCCGTCTTCAACGCCCGGGGAATTCGCAATCTCGATTGTCGCCGGAAACACATTGCCGCTGAGATCGCGCAACCGGACCTCTCCGCTCCTTAACATTGTCGCGCCCGATTTGGTCTCATAGGTAAGATCGCCACCGTCAACAAAATCGAGAATTTTGGCGCCGTCGGCGAGGTCTTCGGCTTTGGCGCCGAGCCAACTGACCAAAGTCTCGTTTGCAAACAATAGTCGCCCCGCGCCGTAGGTCGCAAAAACACCGACTGGAATGAGATCGATGAAATCACGAAGCGGTATTTGCGGGATCAGCGGGCGCAGCGGGTCGGCGATATTCTGACCGTCAATATCGCGATTGATGACGAGGCTAATATCAGCAACACCACAGCCCGCAGCCGCACAGGCGCCGAAGACGCGGATCTAACAAACATTCTCGGTTACGAAAACAATCTTGGCCGGCTTCTGCCGGACGCGGTTTCGCCTTCGAGCCTACTCAGCCTCGGCAGCACATCCTCGACGTCCGGTACCGGTTCTGTGGCCCGCACAGAGTCTCTGACAATCACAATTGCAGCGATCATTACGCAGGTCCTCCCGAACGGTAACCTGGTCATTCAGGGCCGCCAGGAAGTGCGCGTCAATTTTGAAGTACGTGAATTATTGGTTGCCGGTGTTGTGGGGCCGGAAGACATCACAGCCACGAACACGATCAACCACACGCAAATTGCGGAAGCCCGAATTTCCTACGGTGGACGGGGACAATTGACAGACGTTCAGCAACCACGCTACGGCCAACAGGTTCTGGATATCTTCTTTCCGTTCTAAATCGCCCACCGCTTGCCGCAGAGAAAAGGCCGGTCCAGAAGGGACCGGCCTTTTTGCGTCTGATCGAGCCCGATTTTGTTCCGTCGAAACACTGCGGATCAGCTGAACCGCACGGCCTGGAATTATTCGTCCCGAAAAACCTTTTCGCGTCGTTCGTGGCGCTCCTGCGCTTCGATGCTGAGGGTTGCAATCGGACGCGCCTCCAGCCGTTTGAGGCCAATCGGTTCGCCCGATTCTTCACAGAATCCGTATGAACCATCTTCCATTCGCTCGAGCGCTTTATCAATCTTTCCGACCAGTTTTCGCTCCCGATCGCGGGTTCGCAATTCAAGGGACCGGTCCGATTCAGCGCTCGCCCGATCGGCGAGGTCCGGTTCGGCCCCCGTCCCCTCTTGCAAATTGACAAGCGTTTGCGATGTCTCGCGCAATAGTTCGTCGCGCCAATCGAGCAGCTTGTTGCGAAAATACGAGAGTTGCTTCTTACCCATAAAGCGCTCTTTTTCACTCGGCTGGTACGAACCAAGTTTGGCCCGGACATACGATATCGGCCGCCGCCGCAAGGGCCGCGTCTTAATGACATCTTCGCTCTGTTCATCGGAACCAGTATCGGCAGCGACGACCTTCGCTGTTGTTTTTTCGCTCGCTGCTTTTTTCGGAGCCGCCTTTTTCGGTCCGGCCTTCCCGTTTACCGCAGCTTTTTTTGAGGTGGCCGTTTTTGGCGCGACTTTTCGTTTACCGGCCGTTTTAGCGACCGCTTTTTTTGATGCAGACTTAATCGGCGTACCCTTTTTTGACTTGGAATTACGAACAACTGATCTTTTTAACGCCGCCTTCTGAGGAGCCGCTTTTTTCACGCCCGCCTTTTTCGACGCACTCTTTTTCGCCGGCGTTTTCTTTTTGGCCGCGACCTTTGCCTTCGTTGCAACCTTCCGCGACTTTGCCCGCACCGCAGTCTTACTGCGGCCAGAAGTCGGACTACTGGATTTCCGAGCCGGTTTAGAACCGGAAGACTTTCGTGCTGCCATCGAGGCCCCCAAAAAAGTACCAGTCGCTGCCCGCGAGGGCGCCGCAGTATATATATCCTTGGTCCTGAGACAAACTAATGCCCAGCGTCCTACATAACCTATTGAAATTTATGATTTAATTTCGAAATAATCGTTAGAAAAACTCGCCAAGTTTTGCCAATTCCACCGACGCCCGTAGCTCAATTTCTTCGATAAGGGACTGGAGGCGCGGGTCGTCCGCCGTTGCGACACTGCGGCTTCGAACCATCGTCAGCAATGCCAGGAGCCTCTCTCGCGGGATAGCGCCGGCCAACAGGCCGACCCGGACCTGATCCAAAATTTCGAGCATGTCGAAACCGCGCTGCGCGACGCGCTCAAAGGTCTCGGCCTCAGCCCGCAAATACTTTATGGCGATCCCTCTGAGGACGACACGGAATCAAAAGCCACGCGAGCATTCGGGCTTGGCCTGATCCAGGACATGAACATCACAACGCTGAATGATGTCGAAGAAGCTCTTATCGAAAACGCGCAACGCGAGCTCCGCAAGGCGTACCGGCTTTTGACCAAGGGCCCGGAGGAAGAGGAAGTCCCGCTGGGTCAGGCGTCGGCCACGACTTTGAGAAAACTCGCAGCCTACGAGGCGGCGCTGGCTCGACTACAGAACACTTCGGGGTCTGGTATCGGCGGCATTCCGAACCTGATCTAAAGGATCAGGCTTCGACCTCGGCGGCGCGCGGCTGCTTCAAATAAATCAAACCGACAGACAACACCGCGAACAACGACATCCCCGCCATTACAGCGGCGAGCGGAAGCGGCGTTCCATCGTGCAACGCGGCAACCAAAACACTGCCAATCGCACCCATCGCCATTTGAGACGAACCAGTAAATGCGGACGCACTGCCAGCGATTTCAGGCCGCAGGCTGACGCAGGCAGCAACGGCGTTCGGGATGACAAAACCATTGCCAAAGCCCAGCAGGAAGACGGCGGCACCGAATCCGTAAAGTTCAAATTTGCCGGTCAGGATGGTGAGTACAACAAAAATGCCCGCCAACAATCCGATCAAGGCGCCCGCAAAGATGATGGCGACGCTGCCATAACGGCGCGCCAACCGGGGCGCAAAAGTTGCGCCTATCAAAAAACCGCCGACGACGATCACTGCGAACAATCCGAAGTCGGCCGGCGAAAAACCAAGCAGCGTTATTACGACAAACGGGCTACCACTGAAAAACGCGAAGAATGCGCCGTTCACAAATGCCGTACTGCCGGCATAACCAAGATAAAGCGGATCGCGGAGCAGCGTGCCGTAGCCATTCATGCTCAGGATGCTGTGGGTGGTACGACGTTCAGGCGGCAGCGATTCCCGAAACATAAAGAAGACGATAACCAGCGTGATTGTCGCGATTATGGCGGTGAGAAACATGCCGCCCTGCCAGCCATACAAAGCGAGTAACCCACTGCCGATGTAAGGTGCCGCCGCGGAAGCAATTCCCGCGGCCATGGCGATATAGGCGATTATCTGAATCGATCCCTTGGCGCCGTATACATCGCGGGCGATGGCATTGCCGAGCACGATAATAACGCAGCTGCCGATCGCCTGACCGAAACGACCCAGAATCAAGAGTTCGATGGTCGGCGCGAAACTGGCGGCGATACTTGCAATCGCATAGATGAGCAGCCCGAAGAGAAGGACCGGACGACGCCCCAACCGGTCAGATGCCGGCCCATAAATGAGCTGAAAAACCGCATAGCCGACCAAAAACACGGTCAACGTGAGCTGCGCCGCCCCGGCGGTAACGCCAAATTCCTCGGCAATGGTTGGCAGCGCCGGTGAAATCACCTGCATTGCCAAAATCCCACTGACCGTAAAGAGAATGAGAAGACTTAAAGTCCGAAGATCTCTTTTACTTTCCATTCTTCCCCAAAACCAAAATTACTTCAGCGCCTGCTGGTTGCCGGCCTGATCGGCCCGCCCCCACCAAATCAGTCCGAGCGCGGCGACACCGCCACCGGAGATTACCAGCATCAATATCGAAACCGGCACTTGTGTATCATGAGTAAGGGTACTGGCGAGTAATGATCCAAGGCCACCCATGCCAAGCTGAATAAACCCGAGCATTGCCGACGCTGTTCCGGCGATATGCGGCATCAAGCCGACGGCCGCGGCCGCACTCGGCGGAAAAATGAAACCCGCCGTGACGCCAATCAGGAAGACCGGAAACATGATGGCGTTGATCGAAAAATTTTCGGCGAGGCCAAGGCCCAGCATGACCGCGATGACGATGAACGTGGCGATGGCGCCAAATGCGATTGTTCCGTCGAGGCCGATATAGCGCGACAGGCGCGGCGCGCCCCACGTCCCAAACAGAAAGCCAACCGTGCTGTAGAGCATGATGACGCCGAAAAACTGCGGCGAAAGCCCCAGTCGTTCGACCATAAGAAACGGGGATGCGGTAATGAACGCAAAAAAAGCGCCGTTCACGGCGCCGACACTGAAGGCATAACCGAGAAATGTCGGCGAGGTCAGAAGCGTCCAATAATTCCGAAAAACAATGCCGACACCGCCGCGGTGCGCTTCGCGCGACTGATTTGTCTCCCGAAGCAAGAACAATGAGGTCGCTATCGGGATCGCGACAACAACAGCGAGAAATACGAATCCACTTCGCCATCCAAACCAGCCTTGCAGCATCCCGCCAACCGTTGGTGCGATAGCGGCTGCAACACCTGAACTCATCGCGAGGTAGCTCATGATTCGCAACGCGTCTTTGAGGTCGTAACTGTCGCGGACGATGGCCCGCGTCAACACACTCGCGCACGCGGCGCCAATCGCCTGAAGGACCCGCGCAA
>JAPYRS010000133.1 GCA_029936875.1 Alphaproteobacteria bacterium
GTCCCGACATCAGCGCAGGCGACAATGAGAAATTAACGTTGACCAGTTTCACATCGTCGAGAGTCAAACCATGTTGTTCGAGCATCGCGCCAAGGAGCGCATCCTCGAAACCACCGACCGAAAACCCGACCGTCTTTCCCTTGAGATCGGCAATGCTTTTGATCGGCCCGTCCGCCAGTACGACGAGAGAGTTAAGCGGTGTCGCCACCAGGGTTCCAACACGTCGCACCGGCAAACCGCCGGCCACCTGCAAATGAAGCTGCGGCTGATAACTGACCGCGAGATCGGCTTTGCCGGCGGCGACAAGTTTCGGCGGATTTGTCGGATCGGCCGGCGCGATTAGCTCCACTTCAAGACCGCTATCCGCAAAATATCCGCGCTCAAGGGCGACAAACAGCGGCGCATGATCGGGATTTACGAACCAGTCGAGTATGACCGTTAGTTTTTCCGCCTGTCCTGCGCTTGCGGACACGGCCAATATGAGGATCGCAAAAATTGCGGCGGTGATTGCGTGATAGGTGCGGGTAAACATGGGTTCTTCCTAATCTTCCGAGTTGTTTGAAATGAACTGATCGGGCTGCCACGGCAACGCGCGGCGCAATCCCCAATCAACAGCGAAATAAAAAATCAGTGCGACAAAGGTGAGACTGGCGAGCGCCGCAAACATGAGATCGATCTGCACGCGGCCACTCGCATGGAGCATGAGATAACCAAGTCCGGCACCGGCGCCGACCCACTCGCCGACGACCGCACCGATCGGTGCTACCGCAGCGGCGACACGAATGCCCGACGCAAGTGACGGCAGCGCCGCCGGAATACGAATATGAATGAGGGTGCGAAAGCGGCGCGGTTTTCCGGTCATGGTTAGGGCGAGGTCAAGCCAGCCCGGTTCGGTCCGCCTGAGACCATCGAGGAAACTCGCGGCCACCGGGAAATAGATAATCAGCGTCGCCATCGCGACTTTCGACGGGATGCCGAAGCCAAGCCACAGGACTAGGATCGGCGCGATCGCAAACACCGGAATCGCCTGTGATGTCACCAGCACCGGCAAAAGCCATTGCCGCGCCGGCCGGAAAAGAATGATGGCGATTGCGCTCGACGCCCCAAGAACTGTCCCGGCGATCAGCCCGAGAACGATTTCAAGTGCCGTCACCGAGGCATGAAACACCAGGCTTTCCGCGTTCGATACCCACGCGGCCGCCGCCGCCATTGGTCCCGGCAAGATGTAGGGCGGCACCGCCGTCAGCCAGACGATCACCTGCCAAATCAGGATAAGCCCGGCGGTTATGACAATGAAGCGCAGCGCTTTCATAGCGCCGCCCCGGTCTCGAAATCATTGTCCGGTGAATTCGAGACCCCAAGTGCGGCAAGAAGTTCGTGGTGCAGCGTGTTGATGACCGGGTCGATCGGATCGCGCGGCGTTGCGCCGGGAGCAATGATTGGATCACCGAGGGTCGCGGGCGAACCCTTCAGGATGCGGATCTGATCGCCGATCCTGAGCGCCTCCTGCGGGTCGTGCGTCACCAGCACCACCGTCCGGCCCCTCAATAAATTGGCGGCAAGCGCCTGAATGTGATGCCGGGTCAGTGCATCCAGCGCTGAAAATGGTTCGTCCATCAGCACAATCGGCCGGTCTTCCATCAGCGTTCGGGCGAGCGCCACGCGCTGACGCTGGCCACTGGATAACTGCGCCGGCCGCGCGTGAATCTTGTCGGCAAGTCCTACCGCACGGAGCATTTCGTGGGCGCGACCAAAATCGGGCGACGTTCCCCGCAGGCGCGCGCCGAGGACGACATTGTTGATCACCGACTTCCACGGCATCAGCAAATCGCGCTGATCCATATAGGCGATCCGCCCGCTAAGTGGCTCGCCGTCGCTGCCCAAAACGTGGCCGCTCGTGGGCCGAACAAGGCCGGCGATCAGGCGCAGCAGGCTCGATTTTCCGATACCGCTGGTGCCGAGCAGGCAGGTCGTTTGGCCGGCCTCAAATGTCGCGTTCAGATTCCGGAAAAGTGTCAGCCCGGCATAGGAAAAGGATGCCGAATCGACGGTGATGCCGAGTGAATCGGTTTTTCCAATGGCGATGCCGCGGCCGTTTCCGGTGGCCGGCAACTCACTTTTCGGGTCAGGAATTATCTGGCTTTCCACCATCCCGCACTCGTCCCTCCGCCGGTTCTAACCGGATCAGGTTCGAGGGGTCGTTCCGATATTGAAACCTCTCAGCCGCGTGGCGGCTCCCCCCAGTGGCGGGTGTGACTATAGCGGCTCCGTGATAAGATGAAAGTGGATTGGGGGATCAGGGTCGGCGTATCGCAGGCTCGCCGCCATAATCCTGTTGGGATAATGAGATGCCGAGCGTGCAAAAACCTATTTTCTATATCGCCATCGTGCTGTTCCTGGCGCTGGCGACAACTCGCTTGCTCGATATCCCGGCCGGCGGCGCCGGTGAGGACCGGTTGATGAAAAAATCGCTCGTCGTTGAAACCGCAGCCGGGGCCCACGAATTCAAGATTGAGCTGGCGCTCACCGACGAACAACGCTCGCGCGGATTGATGTTTGTCCGCCAGATGCCAGCCGATGAGGGCATGCTGTTCGACTATGGCAGCGAACAGCCGGTTTCATTCTGGATGAAGAATACCTACATCCCGCTCGACATGGTGTTCATCAAGGCGTCCGGCGAGATAATTCACATTGCCAAACGAACTGTGCCGCAGTCGCTTACGCCGGTGCCGTCGCCGGAACCTGTGCGCGCCGTGCTCGAAGTGAACGCCGGTGTGACCGACAAGCTTGGCATTTCAACCGGTGATACCGTGCTTCATCCGATTTTCGGCAACGTCGAGTAGGGCGTCCCGCAATCGGCCAACTCTAAATAGGCCAACTCGAAGTAGGTATGGGCGAAAAAAATTTCCACCGAATCTGATCTCGACGGCCACGTCCCCGACGGCTTCATTTTGATGCCGCGGCGCTCGTCTTACGGCGAGCTGATCGGGCCGGTGTTCGAGAAATATGAAGACGGCGAAAAGGTGCTCGGAATTCGCGTGTCCGAGAAACACATCAACATGGGCGGCATTGCGCACGGCGGCATGCTCGCTTCATTCGCCGACATGTCACTCGGGCAATTTGAATCGCGCGACATGAACCAACTGACGGTCACGGTCCGAATGGTGGTTGATTTTATCTCGGTCGGGCGCCTCGGCGACTGGATTGAGGGTCGGTCCATAGTCACCCGCGAGACCAAAACCATGGTTTTCGCCGAAGCCAGCGTGACCCAAGGCGCCCACCTGATCGTCAAGGCGTCGGCGGTGTTCAAAGTGCTGAAGAAGCGGCGGTGAGGGGGAGGGACGTTGCGGCTAGGCCTGTGACGCCCGGAATTGCGCTTTTCCCACGGGATTCGCGATTCCCCTACAAACCGCCCGCATCATCCCGTATATAATGCCGCCACGTTGACATTTGGTAACGGGGAGTGGCGCAGCTTGGTAGCGCATCTGCTTTGGGAGCAGAGGGTCGCTGGTTCGAATCCAGTCTCCCCGACCAATATGACCGGTGATGGGTGAGGGCCAGATACGCTGGCCAATAACTTCGCCCATCAACCTCGGCAGTCATCTCCGGCCAGTTTCATTGAACTTCCCCATAAATGGGATTTTGTCACGCCAGTGTATTTTCGCCGGTCATGTAGACGGAAACGCTGCTGAAAATCCCGTTCCGGATCTCGAAAAAATTGCAGTTGCGTTTATCTTCGTGGGTGCCGTCGTCGTAGTCGTTTTGAACAAGAAACTGTGACGCGATTCTCTGATTTTCGACATCGACAACGTGCTGAAAGTCGCCGTGGTAAATCGAGGCGATATCCTTCATGACATTTTCAAACATGGCGCGAATTTCATTGTCGCTTCCCAAGTAGGTAACACCTGCGGTTTTTACCGTGAGAGAAGCACCTTCCGCGAAACAATTGAGCACCTGATCGAGGTTCTTGTTATCGACGCTGCGGAAATAAGATTTCTCCACAAGGTCAATGATTTCAGAGGCGTTTAGATTACCCATGGTCATTTTCTTTCGTTGAAATGTGCCGAGGCTGGCGAGCGGGTGTTGTACCGCAGAATCGCCGCCTCTGTTTTTTCAGACACACATTGGGTGTTCAACGGGGACATTGAATGTTCAACCGGGACAATGGGTGTTCAACGGGGACATCGCGTGTTCACTAGGGGTTTCGCCCCCATTAAGACGCAATCCCAAATTTGAGTGCTCGATGCGGGTCTATCGCTAGCGATGCACCCGGCTGGGCGTGTATTGCGGTTTCGGCACGTCGATGACCGGTTCGGATCGGTAACGGCCCTCGCACTCTGAAACGGATTCTTTGACCAGCGCCCGTTTCATCTTCATGTCGTAGCGCAGCCAGCGCTCTTTCAGGTCAGCGGGAATTTCCGCTTCCATGAGAGAGTCTTCGAGAATCTTGTGACGAAGCATGAAAACCTCCTCTGTGACAAACAAATGAACATGTGCACTTTTCGGCGCACGACCGCCGTATATTTTTGGGCCACCAAGAAGACCGGTCATGAAGTCGGTCTGTTGGCCCTCAAGATGGAACTTACGAACACCAACGAAAAATCCCCTTAGCCACGGATGGGCGAGCAATTTGTCGTAAAAAATGACGTGAACTCTATCCATCGTCGGCTTGCCGCCCAACTCGTCAAATAGTGTCTCAACCCGCATTAATTCCTGATCCCGAAATACCTGTACTGCGCCATAATCCTGCTGAGCGGCATACTGTTGAATGTAATCCCTGCCAATTACACGCATGGGAAGATTGCCAATATCGCAGTATTCCGGTTAACGAATGATTAGGGCGACCGATCGGATTGCGCATGGTTTAGTGACCTTCAGGGGTTTAAGCTGGTAGCCGCATTGTGCGCTTGAAACCCGCAGAAAACTGCAATTTAATGCGAGGCTCGAGGGGCCGGAAATATCTCGGCCGTTCCGTTCTGATTTTGAATTATTGAAAGCACGACAAATGACCAAGGCGCGAATTTTCCAGCCGACCAAAACCGCCATGCAGTCGGGCCGCGCCCGCACGCAGGGCTGGGTGCTGGCGCTCGCGCCGGAATCCGCGCGCGGTATCGATCCGCTGATGGGCTGGACCAGTTCCAGCGACATGGGCCAGCAGGTGCAGCTCACTTTTGCGACGCTCGATGAGGCCATCGAATATGCCAAACGAACCGGCCTCGATTTTGAGGTCGCCGATAGCCACGCCCGACGCATACGGCCGCGCGCTTATGCCGACAACTTTCGACCGGACCGGGTGCGCTAAAAACTGATGGACCAGCGGAACAGCGATCCCCTTTCCAGCGCCCATCTGAGTCCCAAGGCGGCAATCGCAGACGGCAACCCCTGGTACACGGAAAGCCAGCTCGACGTTGCGCTCGGAACAAAAGGGAACCGCTTTGCGACCGAGGCGCGGTGGCGGCAGCTTGATTTTCTTGTTTCGAGCTGGCTCACCAAAAGCTCAAGCCAGGGCGGTGAACTTCGCATTCTCGATGCGGGATGCGGTGACGGCCTCGACCTCAACATGATGGGCGGCATCTTTGCGGGCGCGGGCCGGAAGGCATCGCTATATGGCTGTGACTACAATCCGCTTCGCCTGGCGGTCGCTGGAAAAAACCCGGCAGTGAAAGGCGTTTTTCTCACGTCGCTCGCAGAGACACCGATAGCCCCACAATCCTTCGATGTCATTCTTTGCAATCATGTCATCGAACACATTGAAGACACCAAACCGGCGCTCCGTGAACTCGGTCGGATGTTGCGCCCCGGTGGCATGCTGATTGTCGGGGTTCCCAACGAAGGCTGCATGATGGCGCGGCTTCGTAATCACGTGCTGCAACGCTCGATCATGCGCACCACCGATCACGTTCATTTCTTTACGGCAGCGACCTTGGGCACGGCAATAAGCAATGCCGGAATGCGGGCGAAATCGATTGTCGGTTACGGATTTTTTCCACCGCATTTGCGCCTAAACAACTGGATGTGGGGTTCGGGAATTGGCCGCGTTTTGCTCAAAGTGTTTGGCGCGATAATGCCCGGTCAGTCGGCTGATCTATTGTGTGTTATTGAAGCCGCGCCCGCCGAATTGAAGTAGAGCCTGATCGATGCAGATGTCCGTTGCCCTCGCGAAACTGCGCCGCCTTGGAGATATTTATCTTCGCAGCGATGGCCGCATTACCGGCACCTACGAATCGACGACCATCGAACTCACTTCCTTTTGCAATCTTTCCTGCCCGTTATGCCCAGTCGCCCGCGACGCCAATACGATGGACCGCGAACGCAAAATGATTACCCGTGAGGACTTTGAAAAGATCGTCCGCCTCAGTGGGAAAATCAGCCAGTCATTTGTGATGTCGATGTGGGGCGAGCCGCTGTTGCACAAGGAATTTGGCGCGCTGCTCGATATCGCTTTGGCCGAAGGAAAGCCGATCTGGATTTCAACCAACCTCAATTATTCGGCCCGCCTTGCGGTACGTCTTGCCGAGCACCCGCTCCTCCATGTCATCTGTTCGCTCGATGGCTGGGATGAGGAAAGCTACAAATCCTATCGGCTCGGCGGGCGCTGGGACCGGGTAAACGAAAATCTTGCCATCCTCGCCAAGGGAAAATGCAACGTCTATCCGCAATTCCTGATCAATTCGGATAACCAGAAACATGTCGAAATCATGCGCGCTTACTGCGACGGGCATGAGCTCAGACGTGAAAATATTCTGCTGAACGAGATGATCGAGAACTTTCGCAACGAGGACGTTGGCACGGTGCCGGGAAACTGCCACGCGCCTTACCGCGGACTTCATTTCAATTCAGACGGCTACCTTTTGCCGTGTGCGGTCAACATCGGCAAGGACCTCCGCCTGCCGCACATTACCGAACTCGACAGCACCGAGGATTTGCTCAACGGCGCGGCGATCCGCGAAATGCGGATCAACCTGAAGCGCGACAAGAACCAGTACGAGAGTTGCCATAGCTGCGACGG
>JAPYRS010000134.1 GCA_029936875.1 Alphaproteobacteria bacterium
ACGGAGGCCTTCTGGGTGTAACCCTTGCGGCGTTGTGGTAACCGCTTCCGGAAGCCCCGATCAGAAACGAAATCTTTGACCAGCGCTTCGGCCAGGGCGGCAGGGCGCACCGGCCGATCCTCTTCGAAGTCGTCTTCGACTGTTTCGTCGATGACAATTGCCGAAAGAGGCTGCGAAAGTTTCGAACCATCCCGGTAAAGCGCGTTCGCCTTCAGGCCGAGACGCCATGAAAGTTCATAGGCTTCTTTGCAGTCGGCAATGGTTGCGGACTTCGGCATGTTGATCGTCTTCGAGATCGCACCGGAGATGAACGGCTGGGCGACGGCCAAGGTCCTGATGTGGCTGTCCCAGGCGAGATACCGCGTGCCTTTCGCGCCGCAAGCTGTCGCGCAATCAAACACCGGCAGATGTTCGTCTTTCAGGTGCGGTGCACCTTCGACCATCATCGTGCCGCAGCAATAGTCGTTGGCGGCTTCAATTTCGTCGGTCTCAAAGCCAAGCGACTTCAGCATGTTAAAACCGATATCGTTGAGATCGTCGGCGCTGAGGCCAAGTTTCTCGACACAGAAGTCTTCGCCGAATGTGTATTTGTTGAACACGAACTTGATGTCAAAGGCGTTGCCGAGCGATTCCTCCAGCTTGGTTATGGCGTCATCGGTGAAACCGCGGGCGCGTAGCGTCTCATGGTTGACGCCGGGCGCATCCCGAAGTGTGCCATTGCCAATCGCATAGGTGACGATGTCATGGACTTGGGTCTCCTTGTATCCGAGGCTATCAAGCGCTTCTGGCACCGCACGGTTGATGATGCGGAAATATCCTCCGCCGGCGAGCTTTTTGAATTTAACCAAGGCAAAATCCGGTTCAATACCGGTGGTATCGCAATCCATCACCAGACCGATCGTGCCGGTTGGCGCGATCACAGTCGCCTGGGCGTTGCGGTAGCCGAACAACTCGCCGAGGCGAAGTGCAAGGTCCCAGGATTTGGCTGCGGCCTCGGCAAGGCCAAATGAGGAAACGTGGGCGGTCTCGAGCGGCACCGGCGGAACCGATAGTCCTTCGTATCCTTCGGCTTCACCGTGGGCAGCACGGCGGTGATTGCGGATAACCCGCAGCATCGATTCGGAATTTTCCTCATAGTGCAAAAACGCACCCATCTCACCGGCAATTTCGGCTGATGTTGCGTAAGCGGTGCCGGTCATCAGTGCGGTAATGGCCGCGGTAATGCCTCGCCCTTCGTCACTGTCGTAGGGAATTCCGCTGGCCATCAGCAGACCGCCAATGTTGGCGTAGCCCAGACCGAGCGTCCGGTATTCATAGGAAAGCTGTGCAATCCGCGCGGACGGGAATTGCGCCATCATCACCGAGATTTCGAGAACGAGCGTCCATAAACGGGTCGCATGATTGAACGCCTCGATGTCGAAATTCTTGGCCTTATCCCGGAACATCATCAGATTGAGGGACGCGAGATTGCAGGCCGTGTCGTCGAGGAACATGTATTCAGAACACGGATTGGAGGCATTGATTTCGCCGCCGCCGGGGCAAGTGTGCCAATCGTTGATCGTTGTATGGAACTGCAATCCGGGATCAGCGGACGACCAGGCCGCGAGGCCAATTTTATTCCACAGATCGCGGGCCTTGACGGTCTCTTCGACTTCGCCGTCAGTGCGGCGGATCAAATCCCAGTCGCCGTCGCTATCAACGGCTTCGAGAAATTCGTTTGTCACCCGAACGGTGTTGTTGGCGTTCTGGCCGGAGACCGTGAGGTAGCCTTCGCCGTCCCAATCGGTCGAATAGGTTGGGAAGACAATATCTTCGACCTGTTCGCGGGCGAGCTCGACGGCGCGTTGAATCGAATTCTCTGGAATCATGGCGCGGCGCGCGTCGAGAATCGACTTTTTTAATTGCGGGTTATCAGCGGGCGTGAACCGTCCCGTGCCTTTGACCGCGTTGCACGCATGGATAATCGCGTTGAGATGTTTCTCAGACAGCCGCGAACCGGCAACAAGCGCAGATACTTTCTGCTCTTCCTTCGATTTCCATTCGATGAAATCAACGATATCGGGATGATCAGCATCGACCACGACCATTTTAGCTGCGCGCCGGGTGGTGCCGCCCGATTTGATGGCGCCGGCAGCGCGATCGCCGATTTTTAGGAAACTCATCAGACCGGAGGATTTTCCGCCGCCCGATAGGGGTTCGTTCTGACCACGCAGGTTCGAAAAATTACTGCCGGTACCGGAGCCATACTTGAACAGCCGCGCTTCGCGGACCCAAAGGTCCATGATGCCGCCTTCGTTGACGAGGTCGTCCTGAATGCCCTGAATAAAACAGGCATGGGGCTGGGGCCGTTCGTAAGCGTTTTCGGACAAGGCCACTTCGCCGGTTTCGTGGTTTACGTAATGGTGGCCTTGTGCCGGTCCATCAATGCCGTAGGCCCAATGAAGCCCGGTATTGAACCATTGCGGGGAATTCGGCGCGCCCATTTGGTTTGCCAGCATGTACCGCATTTCATCGTAATAGGTTCGGGCATCCGTCTCTGAGTCAAAATATCCGCCCTTCCAGCCCCAAATGGTCCAGGTGCCGGCGAGGCGGCGAAAAACCTGTTTGGCGCTGGATTCACCGACGAAGCGATCTACTTCGGGAAGTTTTTCAAGGGCATCATCGTCAGGAATCGATCTCCATAACCATGACGGTACGGTTTCTTCTTCGACTTTTTTCAGTTTTGCGGCGACACCGGCCTTGCGGAAATATTTCTGCGCCAGAATATCGCTTGCGACCTGCGACCAACCGTCCGGCACCACGACCTTATTCATTTGGAAGACGATCGAACCGTCCGGATTGCGAATTTCACTCGCCGTCTCGCGGAATTGAATATCATCGAAGGGTGAGCGGCCCTCCGTCGTGAAGAAGCGTGCGATACGCATGTTGCCCCCTGTCCGGTGGCGGCGTTGCTGCCGCCTCAACTTTAGTTCCCATTTATGGGGAGGAGTTCAGCCTTCTAATTTGACTATCTTGTTACTCTCGCCCCGGACGACACAACATATAGTCGTCATTTGTGGCTGGCAACAAAATTAACCACAACATCTTGATTTCATAATTTGCATAGTGCTGCGGCGTCCTAAACAGGGGATTAGTGCGAAATTCCACCAGGGCGTTTGTTCTTTACGCCTTATTTAACCGCGCCAATCCATGCTGCTCCCAGTCCTCTACATCTGGACGCAGCCAATTCCGGGTGCGATAGTCCGCCGCCATGGAAGCCAGCTGCGGCGTCATGAAAACCGTTCGGAACGATATATGAAGTTGGGATCGCTGATTTTCGACTGGTGGCATCGCGCCACGTTCTCGACATATTGGTTCACCATTCGCAAAGGTGAATTTGTCGGCGAGGACTCATTGGGCAATCGCTACTATCGTGAAAAAGGACGGCCGGACAAAATAGGCCCGCATTGGAACCGTCGCAAACGTTGGGTCATATACGTTGGCCTCGCCGAAGCGTCGTCGGTGCCGCCGGAATGGAATGTCTGGTTGCAACACACGGCCGATGAAATTCCGGACGCGTCAGCAACAGATCATGCGTGGGAGAAACCCCATGTCCCGAATCTGACCGGCACCAGTGGCGCCTACCGCCCGCCCGGTAGCATTCAGGGCAGCGGGCAGCGTGCGCCAGCGACCGGTGATTACGAACCCTGGCGGCCGAACTAAAACAAACCCCGCCAAGCGGAGATCGAAAAAGCATGCAGAGCAATATTTTTGAGGCATTGATTGGCGCCGTGGTCTTGGTGGTCGCGGTCGTTTTTTTCGTTTTTGCCTTCAACTCATCTAACGTCGGAACCGTGCAAGGCTATGAAGTTGTTGCAAAATTTGATCGCATTGACGGGCTCAATGTGGGCGCCGATGTCCGCATGAGTGGGATCAAGATCGGTACCGTGGTCGATCAGGTACTTGATCCGGAAAGCTATCTCGCGGTCGTTAGCATGAGCATCGATCCCGATGTCGAGCTGCCCAAAGATACCTCGGCTCAGATAATTGGCGACGGATTGCTCGGCGGAAAGTTCATGGCCCTCATTCCGGGCGGTGATATCGACATGATCAAGCCGGGCGGCGAAATCACCTTCACGCAGGGGCCGATGATCCTTGATAATCTGATTGGCCAGTTGATCTTTAGCGCCGGCGGCGGCGACGGCGACGACGATTAAGCGGGCGATGGATCAAAACCAGCGTCCGATTCAGAATTGGGACCCGCGGCGCTACGCTGAAAATGCCCGCTTTGTTTCGGACCTTGGTTCAGCCGTTCTCGAACTTCTAGCCCCCAATCCCGGCGAATCCATTCTTGATCTAGGCTGCGGCGACGGCGCACTCACAGAAAAAATTGCGGAATGCGGCGCACGTGTCGTTGGTGTCGATTCCAGTCCCGACCAAATCAAAGCGACTCTGGCGCGCGGCATCGAAGCGCATGTGCTCAACGGGCACGCACTCAACCTTGATGAAATGTTTGATGCCGTCTTTTCCAACGCCGCCCTTCATTGGATGAAAGAACCGGCCCGCGTCATCGAAGGTGTTGCCAACGCCTTGAAACCATGCGGAAGGTTCGTCGCTGAAATGGGCGGCGCCGGCAACGTCAGCAAAGTTATTTCCGGCATCGCTGATGTGCTGGCGGCACGTGGCATCACAAACGGCCCAAAACATCCCTGGTACTTTCCTGACGAAAAGGAATACGGCGGGCTGCTGGCTGACGCCGGGTTTATCGTCCATGAGATCGAACTGATTCCCCGTCCGACCCGCCTCCCGGGCGACGTCGGCGGTTGGATCGATACGTTCGGGGAAGGTTTTTTCGCTGAAGTTCCGGGAGCTGATCTGCCGGTTATTCGCGAAGAAATCATCGAACGGTTGCGCCCTGAAATTTGTGATGATGATGGCGTATGGTGGGCGGACTACGTTCGCCTCCGGTTTAAGGCCGAATTATCGGCCGAATTTTTGAAATGAAATTCTTAAGTGTCAGGTGTGTTTCAGCAGCGACGCTTAGTCTGGCCATCGTCGCGACCGTTTCCTCGCCGCTTTATGCGCAGGGCAGGGGAAAGACCGTGATTCTGCGTGGCCTCGACAAGGTAACGGCGCGGATTTCGACAATCGAAGTGCCGATCCAGGAACAGGTGCGTTTTGGCACGCTCAGGATCTTGGCCCGAAGCTGCAGCACGCGACCGCCCGAGGAGCCGCCCGAAACTTCGGCGTTTCTTGAAATATCGGACGTCCGACCGGGCGAAGCCCCGGTGCCGCTCTTCACGGGCTGGATGTTTGCGTCGAGTCCTGCGCTGTCAGCGCTGGAACATCCGGTTTATGACGTCTGGGTTATCGCCTGCAAGACGCCGTCCGGATTGCCGTCCGAGGAAAACGAATAGAAATCCGCCTCCGTGCGCAGCGCCTCGTCGAGAACTTGATGATAGTCAGTGCGTGAGATTTCGCGGGCGCCAAACGTCTCTAGGTGTTTGGTGACGAACTGTGTATCGAGCAGGACAAAGCCACCGGCGATAAGGCGGGCAACCAGATGCACCAATGCCACCTTGCTGGCATCGGCGCGGCGCGTGAACATGCTTTCCCCAAAGAAGGCGCCGCCAATGCGAACGCCGTATAAGCCGCCGCATAATTCATTGTCCCGCCAACATTCGACGCTGTGCGCGTGCCCGGTGGCGGCAAGTTCCGTGTAAGCGGCGACGATCTGATCGTTGATCCAGGTCTCTTCGCGGCCCATGTTGGATTCTGCACAGGCGCGGATGATTTGCTCGAACGCCGTATCGACGCGGACTTCGAAGGTTTGTTTTCGAACCGTGCGGGCAAGACGCTTGGGGATATGAAATTCGTCCAGTGGCAACACGCCGCGTTCGTCTGGGTCGACCCAATAGAGCGTCGAATCGTCCCGATTCTCGGCCATCGGGAAAACGCCGCTCGAATACGCGCGCAGCAAAAGTTCAGGTGTGACGGACATCAGTCTGTCGTTTTGGTCAGCGCCTCGAGCCAATGAATATCATAGTCGCCGTTGACGAATTCGGCGTTCTGGACCAATTGCAAATGAAGTCCAATCGTCGTCTCCAAGCCGCCGATGACATATTCTTCGAGGGCCCGCCTGAGCCGCATCAGGCATTCGTTGCGGCTGGAACCGTGAACGATCAGTTTGCCGATCAGGCTGTCATAGTGGGGCGGTACCGTATAGCCGGCATAAAGCGCTGAATCGACCCGCACGCCAAGTCCACCGGGCGCATGATAGTCGCGCACCCGGCCCGGTGTCGGGCGGAACGTCGCCGGATCTTCGGCATTAATTCGGCATTCGATGCTGTGGCCATTGAACGTTACGTCTTCCTGGCTGATTTCGAGTTTGCCGCCGGCTGCAATACGAATTTGTTCCCGCACGATATCAATGCCGGTGATCATTTCAGTCACCGGGTGTTCAACTTGAAGCCGGGTGTTCATTTCGATGAAGAAGAACTCGCCGTTCTCGTAAAGAAATTCGATCGTGCCAGCGCCGAAGTAACCAAGGCCGGCCATGGCTTTGGCCACCAAAGTGCCGAGCTCGTCGCGTTGGTCGGCGTTGAGCGCAGGCGAGGGCGCCTCTTCAAGCACTTTTTGATGGCGGCGCTGCAAGGAACAGTCCCGCTCACCAAGGTGAATGACGTTGCTAAAGCTGTCGGCGAGGATCTGCACCTCAATATGACGGGGTTTGGCGAGATACCGTTCCATATAGATGGTGTCGTCACCGAACGAGGCCTTGGCCTCGGCCCGCGCTGTTGAAAAGGCTTCG
>JAPYRS010000135.1 GCA_029936875.1 Alphaproteobacteria bacterium
GTACGGCGCCGGTGTGCTGATCACCGAAGGTGTCCGCGGTGAAGGCGGCTATCTCGTCAACGGCGAAGGCGAACGATTCATGGAGCGTTACGCGCCACACGCGAAGGATCTCGCATCCCGCGACGTGGTCAGCCGCTCGATGACGATTGAAATTCGCGAAGGCCGTGGCTGCGGCGATAAGGGCGAATACATCAACCTGCATGTTGATCACATCGACCCGGAAATCATTGCCGAACGTTTGCCAGGCATTGCCGAAAGCGCCAAGATTTTTGCCAATGTCGATGTCACTCGCGACCCGATCCCGGTGCTGCCGACGGTGCACTACAATATGGGCGGCATTCCGACCAATTATCACGGCGAGGTCATTCGCGGCAGCAGCGACGATGCTGATGCGATTGTGCCGGGGCTAATGGCGTCCGGTGAAGCGGCATGCGTTTCGGTCCACGGTGCCAACCGGCTTGGTTCGAACTCGTTGCTTGATCTGGTCGTCTTTGGCCGGGCGGCGGCAAACCGCGCCGGCGAAACCATGAAACCGGGTAAGCCGCATCGGCGACTGCCGGGCGGCGCGACGGACGCGATACTCAGCCGCTTTGACGGTATGCAAAACGCGAGCGGGCCAAAACCAACCGCCGAAATCCGCCTCGACATGCAGCGGACCATGCAAAATAACTGCGCTGTCTTCCGGACCGGTGAAATATTATCGGAAGGCTGTGGCTTGATCGACAAGGTGCGGAAGTCATTTGCCGATGTCGGCGTGGCTGATCGTTCGCTGGTGTGGAACAGCGACCTGCTGGAAACCCTTGAGCTTTCCAACCTGCTCGATCAGGCGATCGTAACAATGCAATGTGCGTCCAACCGCACCGAGAGCCGCGGCGCCCATGCGCGGGAAGATTTTCCCGAACGCAACGATGTGGACTGGATGAAACACACGATGGCGACAATCGACGACAAGGGGAAAGTTACGATTGGTTCTCGCCCGGTCCACGAATATACGCTTACCGATCAAGTCGAATATGTCGAACCCAAAGCCAGAGTCTATTAGACGTTTATTAGACCCTTGCTCCGCCTTAAAGGTTATTGATGGTTGAATTTGCGCTCCCCAAGAATTCCAAAGTGGGAAAGGGTAAGACCTGGCCGGCGCCCAGCGGCGCCAAACGGACGCGCACGATTCAGGTTTACCGCTGGAGCCCTGACGATCGCGCCAACCCGAAGATCGATTCCTATACCGTCGATATGGACGAATGCGGGCCCATGGTCCTCGACGCGCTGATCAAGATCAAAAATGAAATCGATCCGACACTGACGTTCCGGCGTTCCTGCCGCGAAGGCGTCTGCGGCAGTTGCGCGATGAATATCGACGGCACCAATACGCTCGCCTGCACCAAGTCGCTTGACGACGTGAAGGGAAACGTTCGGGTCTATCCGCTGCCACATTTGCAAGTGGTCAAGGACCTGGTTCCGGACATGACCAATTTCTATGCGCAATACAGTTCGATCAAACCGTGGATCCAGACCGAAGCACCGGCGCCGACTCGCGAACGGCTGCAAAGCCGTGAAGAGCGTGAAAAGCTCGACGGGCTTTGGGAATGCATCATGTGCGCGTGCTGTTCGACCAGTTGCCCCAGTTACTGGTGGAACGACGATAAATATCTTGGTCCGGCGACGCTGTTACAGGCCTACCGGTGGATCGCCGATAGCCGCGACGAAAACGCGGGCGAGCGGCTCGATGATCTGGAAGACCCGTTCCGGCTTTATCGCTGCCACACGATTATGAACTGCACCCAGACCTGCCCGAAGGGCCTGAACCCTGCCCGCGCTATTGCTGAAACAAAATTACTGATCGCCGAGCGCAGCTAAGCAACATCGCAAAATGGGTCCCGGTATGGGTCCAACAATCATTCCGATGACATGAATATCGTTAGCGCCGAAGGGCCGCTTCGCACCTATCGCGATCTTGTCGCCAGCGGCGAGTGGGACCGCGATCCAGCCCAGGAGCTGGCAGCAGAAATGTTGCAGATGCTGCAGAACCGTCTGAAAAATTACGATCCAAAACGGTCTGGCATTTCGGGATGGCGCGGGCTGTTGCAGCGGGAAGACCCACCGCAGGGGCTTTACCTCTACGGCGGCGTTGGCCGCGGCAAATCCGTGCTGATGGACATTTTTTTTGAAACCAACGCCGTGGTCAAGAAACGCCGCGTTCATTTTCATCAATTCATGCAGGACATTCACGCCGCCATTTTTGAAGCGCGAAAAAATCACGACTCGAAAGACGCTATAAAATCGGTGGCAAAAGACCTGGCCAAGGACACCTGGTTGCTCTGTTTTGACGAGTTCCAGGTCGACAACCCGGCCGACGCGATGATCATGCGCCGGCTCTTCTCCAAGTTATTTGAGCGCGGCGTGGTTATGGTCGCGACATCAAACCGCCCGCCAATTGACCTCTACAAGGACGGCCTCAACCGCGAACTGTTCCTGCCCTTCATCGAACTGCTTCAAACCCGATTGGAAGTGATGCACCTCGACGCGGCTCGGGATTATCGGCTCGACCTATTGCAATCACGGCCGGTTTATTACACCCCTGCCGATGCCGCCGCTGAAATCGCGCTTGACGAAGCATTCACCAGAATTGGCGGTGCCGGAACCGCGGCGCCGACAGAAATCCGCCATCAAGGCCGAACAATTCCGATTGCGCTTGAATTAAACGGCGTCGCTAAAACGACGTTTGAGAATTTATGCGCCCACGCTCTCGGCAGCGGTGATTACCTTCAACTCGCGCAGGCGTTTCACACACTGGTGCTGTCGGGCATCCCCGTTTTGGGGCCGGAACTTCGCAATGAGGCAAAGCGCTTCGTGCATCTGATCGATGTGCTTTACGAACACCGCATCAATCTGATTTGTTCTGCCGACGCGTTGCCGGAAAACATCTATGCGATGAGGGACGGGCATTTTGAATTTGAGCGCGCCGTCTCACGGCTACAGGAGATGCAGTCGGTCGATTATCTTTCGCAGGCGAAGTCGTGACTACCCCATATCAGGCTCGCGACGACGCCAATCACGTTTACGTTGCCCGCCCTTAACAGCGCGTCGACCTTGTCCATGTCCGGTGTGTCACCGGGCTTGATGCCAAGATCCGGTGCATGAATGCCGCTGGCGACAAATAACGCGTCGATACCGGCGCGATTGGCGCCGCCCATGTCGGTACGCACCGAATCGCCGACCGCAACGATGCGATTTCGCGATACATCGCCGAGCCGCGAGATGCAGACCTCATAGGCGCGCGGGTCGGGTTTGCCAAAATAGGTGACTTTACCGCCCCAGGATTCATACGTGGCCGCAAGTGCACCGGCGCAAGGAACCTCGTGGCCACCGCGGCGCACGATCAGATCGGGATTGACGCAGATCATCGCTTGATCCCGCGCGATGGCCGGTTTTAGGGATTCGGCATAATCGTCCGGCGTTTCGTTTTCATCGTCGAACAGGCCAGTGTTCAAAATAAAGTCGGCGGCTTCAATCGTCTCCACCTTTTCGTAAACGAGCCCGTCGAGCAGATCCGCGTCCCGCTCCGGACCGAGATGAAAGTAGCGCTTGCCCCAGCGCGGTTCCTTTTCGCCGGCGGCACGTTCCAGCGCGTCGCGCGTCAAATCGCCCGACGTCACAATCGCATGATAGCGTTCCTCGCCGATACCAAACCGATCAAGTTGGCTCATGACGATGTCGGAGCGGCGCGGCGCATTGGATAAAAAGACGATGCCAAAATCAGCATCGGCCATTCGATCAAGGCACTGCAACACGCCCGGGAAGATCGACTGTCCATTGTGAATGACGCCCCACAAATCGAGGATGACAGCATCGTAACGGTCTTTGAGCGGCGCGAAGCCGGGCAGAAGTTCCGGTCTCATTGGTGGCAACCAGTAATCAGGGCCAAAGCTCAGGCCGCCGATTCGCGGCTAATCCGGGGCTCGCCAAAAAGGAAGCCCTGACCAAAGCCGATGTTGTATTCGAGGAGTTCGATCAGCGTCTTTTCGCTTTCAATTTTGTCGGCGATCAGAGAGATCCCTGCCCGCGGCATCGCCTCGTGCAAGTCACGGGAATCGACAACACCCCTGCCCTTCCTGAATTGCTGCAGCATCGATTTTGAATCCAGTTTGATAAATCGAAACCCGTGATGGGCAAGCGCCTCATAATCGACACCGACCTTGGTGACGTGGTCGAGCGAGAAGGTGAAGCCCAATTCACTGAGACGCTTAAGATTGGAATCGACTTCGGCGCGGGCAAGATCCTCTTCGTTCAACTCAAAAATCAGCGTACCCGCAAGATCCTTGTTGAATTCCATGTACTCGACAAACTGCGTGAAAAATTCCCTGTCGTTCATGCTGTGGGTGGAGAGGTTGTAGAAGAAGCCGACATCGACGGCATCCTTTTGCACATTCCGAATCAGGTGGATGCACCGGAACAACAACAGGTTATCAATCGTCGTCAGCAACCCGGCTTTTATGGCGACGGGAACATAGTGCTCCGGCAGAATCAGATGGCCCGTGGTATCCCGAATACGGGAATAGGTTTCGAAGTAGCGCACTTTCCGTTGAGGCAGATGAACGATCGGCTGCAGATAGAGATCGATCCGGTTTGCGGCCAGCGCTTCCCGGGTAATCTCCAACGCCTTGTCTTCGCTGATATTCTTGATGCCCTGCACCGTCGGAAAAGTAGCGCGCAACTTGTCGCTCGACGTGACAATGCTGGTGCTCAGCATGTCGCCTTTGCGCTCGCCGGATTTCTTTTTCTTGGCGGGTGCTACTTCAGCAGTCGGTTCGACAACGGGTGCATTGTGTTCGGAAAGCTGCTGGCCCGCCTTTTTCGCGTTTAATTGCGCGACCAACCCCTGCAAAACCTGCATTTCCTGAACCACGCGACCATCTTTTTGATGCCGCGCGTCGTATTTCCTTTTCAGTTTTTGATAGGCCCTTTCGAGCGCCGTGACCCGACTTTGAAGATCCGGGTCCTGGGCTCCCTGATCGGAAGACAATTTCCGGACGCGCCGACCGGCGGATCGCAGCAAGATCCCGAAGTGAAGGAACCCAAGAACGACGAAAACCGATATTCCCGCGAACGGTGCAGCGCCATCGCCGAGGTAGGGTACGGCACCAGAAAAGCCGAAACCGACGACAAGACCGGCGATGCCGTACAGGATGAAAAAAATTATGTGCATGGAAGGGCCAAAAAAGACGGGGCGGGATATCGAAGGGAAGGCCGCTAACCTAGCGTCCGCCCGCGATCCAGACAATGCGGGCGAGCCGTCGCCCCGACTTTAAATTGGTTCGATACAGGCAGGATCATCATTTCGAGGGCTACCGACCCGGCGATTAACGGCGACAGAACTGAGCGCAACCGCAGGAACCGCGAGCATCACGTCGGTGTCGGAAGGGTCATCCGCTGTTAGCCATGCCTCGAAAAATTCTGGCTCGAGGATCAGCGGCATTCGGTGGTGGGTTGGTTTTGCGGTCTCATTGGCGTCCGTCGTCAAAATTGTAAAGGTAGTGATTTCGGTGCCGGTTGGTTGCCCTGCCGCCTCAGCATTTGCCTCTGGCACTTTCCAGTTTTCCCAAAGTCCGGCGAATGCCATGGGTGCGTCGTCGCGGCGGCGCAATAGATAGGGCTGTTTTATTTCGCCCTTCTTTTTCCATTCGAAGTAACCGTCGGCCGGGATAAGGCAGCGCCGCTTTTTGTAAGCCTCCCGAAACGAGGGTTTGCTGGCGACCGTCTCTGTGCGGGCATTGATCATGCGGCTTCCGATTGAAAGCTCTTTTGCCCATCGCGGAACAAGCCCCCAACGAAGCATCACCAGTTCGCGGCCGCCGCCGTCCGGTGCATTTCGAACGACGGCGGCGTTCTGGGTTGGCGCCACGTTGTAACGCGCTCCGAGATTGAAGTTGCCTTCAAAGTCGAACAGATTCCGAAGCGACTCAAGCGGTGTCGTTATCGTATAGCGGCCACACATGAGGAGTTTTTACCGCAGCAATTGAGCGCCGACTAGTTCTGGCCCCGAAGTGTCCCTGATCCCGCCCAAGGACGCCCCGCGCGGTGATGACGGACGTTCAAAATTTGGCGATCAGGCGAGATCGGCGGCAAAAAACCGCAGAAACCCAAGCGTTTCAATTCAGGTTGCTTTGGGGCGGTCGAAAAAAGGGCGTGACGCGAGCGGCGCATGCTGTGAAAATAGTCTTATGCTTTCACATTCCGAAATTTGGCGCGCGATCGATCAGGTGGCGAAAAGAAACAATCTTTCGCCTTCTGGATTGGCCAAACGCGCAGGCCTTGATGCGACAACTTTCAACGTCAGCAAGCGTCAAAGCAGCGCTGGACGATTGCGATGGCCGAGTACCGAAAGCATCGCAAAGATTCTCGAGGCGACCGGTACCGGCCTTTCAGATTTCATGGCCATCATAAGCGTCGGCGACGCATCGGCGCACGCCAGAATTCCAGTTCTTGGTTTCGCCCAGGCCGGTGAAAAAGGTTTTTTCGACGATGCCGGATTTCCGGCCGGCAACGGTTGGGAGGAAGTCGACTTTCCTGTCGTTGGCGACCCCGAAACCTACGCCCTGAATGTTGCAGGCGATTCGATGCTGCCGCTCTACCGGGACGGCGACACGCTGATTGTTTCGCCGGGCGCAAATATCAGTCGCGGCGACCGCATCGTGCTACGAACCGGGGACGGCGAAGTCATGGCAAAACAGATTGTTCGCAAAACGACAGACGAAGTGACGCTCGCATCTTTTAAC
>JAPYRS010000136.1 GCA_029936875.1 Alphaproteobacteria bacterium
GACCGTCACTATACTGCGCAGTGATTGTGAAACAGGTGGATGCCCAGACTCGATCCAAAACATCCGTAAACGAACTTCTCCGCGACTAGGCCCGTCACACCACGGGTCAAAACCAACCCGGAACATTGCCGCAATAAAATGCTGTGACACTGCTGTGACAAAAAATTTATCAATCGATGCCGTTCAGCTCTCCCGCGACTTGATTCGCTGCGACAGCGTGACGCCCAAGGACGGCGGCGCTTTGGATGTGTTGCAGGCGGCTTTGGAAAGTTTGGGATTCAAGTGCGAGCGTCTCGCCTTTTCCGAACCGGACCACGCTGAGGTGAAGAACCTCTATGCCCGGCTCGGCACAGAGGCACCCAACTTCTGTTTTGCCGGCCACACCGATGTTGTACCGGTCGGCGCCCGGGATGCATGGACCGCCGATCCGTTCGGGGCGGAGGTTCGGGACGGCGTCCTTTATGGCCGCGGCGCGTCCGACATGAAGTCGGCGATCGCTGCTTTCATTTCTGCGACGGCGGCGACGTTGAGCGCGGCGAATGGCAAACTTGCCGGGTCGATCAGTTTTTTGATCACCGGTGACGAAGAAGGCGAAGCGGTCAACGGCACCCGCAAGGTTCTGGAGTGGATGCAGGAAAACGGCGAAACCATCGACGCCTGTCTCGTCGGCGAGCCGACCAACCCGATGCGCCTTGGCGAAATGATAAAAATCGGTCGTCGCGGTTCGGTTAATGCGGCGATCATGGTGGCCGGGACGCAGGGCCATGTTGCTTACCCCGACCTCGCCGACAACCCGGTGCCGAAACTGATCGGCATGCTGGACGCACTGCTGTCGGAACCGCTCGATAGCGGCACCGATCATTTTCAGGCGAGCCGCGTGGAAATAACGACCATCGATGTCGGCAATGCGGCGACCAACGTCATTCCGGCAAGTGCGAGTGCGAAGTTCAACATTCGCTTCAACGATCTGCATACGTCTCAATCGATCATCAAGTGGATCGGTGAACGTCTCAAATCGGTCCCGGGCGAATACGAGCTCACGACCCACATCACAGGCGAAGCGTTCCTCACACCGCCTGGCCAGCTCAGCGACATTATTGCGGGCGCGGTTCGGGACAGCCTCGGCATTGAACCCGAACTCAGCACCAATGGCGGCACGTCGGACGCGCGTTTTATCAAGGATTACGCCCCAGTCGCGGAATTCGGCCTCGTCGGGCAGACCATGCACAAAGTCGATGAGCGCATTGCCATCGCCGATATTGAGGCGCTGACGGACATCTACAGCCGGGTTTTGGCCAAATACTTCGGCCTTTAATGCCGAATTGCGAATACTTCCGGCGATCGTTGGAGGGCGCCTACTTGCTGGCGCGGTTCGATCCGGACGGTATGAATCGGTTCGATCTCACGTCGAGTGGGTTCGTCAAATCGTTCTGGGCGGCGGCGCTGGTATTGCCGTTCTACATAATTTTTGTGGTCGGCAGCTTCGACGGCACTGAAGTTTCCACCGGAACTTTTGCTTTGGTTCGTGGCCTTGCCTACGTTGCCGGCTGGATCGCGTTTCCGATCGCAATGATTTTTCTGGCGTCGTTACTCAAGCTCTCCAGCAACTACGTTCCATTCATTGTCGCCAGTAACTGGGCGGCGGTATTGCAGACGGTAATTTTCGTGCCGGCCAACATTGTTGCGACGCGCACCAGCATGGAGGGCGACTTTGCGCCGTTTCTTTTTCTGGTGACGCTAACCGTCGTGCTGATTTATCAGTGGAACGTCGCACGGACTTCGCTGGCCACGACCGGTTTGATTGCGTCCGGGCTGGTCGCGGTGGATGTCTTGTTGGGCGTGATGATCGACCTTGGCTTCGCTCGCCTCATCTAGTCGTCGTATTCGACCGAAACCAGGTAAAGGCCCTCTGGCGGCGCTGTCGGCCCGGCGACGGACCGGTCTTTGGCCTCCAGCGCCTCTCTCATTTGCGATTCGGACCACTTGCCTTCACCGACTCTTTTCAGGCTGCCGGCGATAGCGCGAACCTGATTGTGCAAGAAACTTCGCGCTGCTGCCTCGATCCGGATTTCATCGCCGCGGCGCGTCACCCTTAACAAGTCCAACGTCTTAACCGGCGTTTTCGCCTGGCAGTGAATCGAACGGAAGCTGGTGAAATCGTGACGCCCAACCAAAGCTTGGGCCGCCCGGTGCATGGCGCGCGCATTTAATCGTTGTGACACATGCCAGACCCGGCCCTTGTCCACGGTCGGCGGTGGACGGCGATTCAAAATTCGAAAGAGATAGCGGCGCTTTTTCGCCGAGAACCGCGAATGGAAATCGCCGTCGGCGACCGCCGCATTCAAAATTGAAATGTTTTCAGTACGAAGGTGGGCGTTCAGCGCATTCAGCACCGTTCGCGAATCGAGTGCGTCAGGTCCATCGTCAAGATCAAAATGAGCGACCTGACCGAGTGCGTGCACGCCGGCGTCGGTGCGACCCGCGCCCTCGACCGTCACCCGCGCGCCAGAAAATTCGAACACCGCGTCTTCAATTGTCTCCTGAACGGAATTGCCATTGGTCTGCCGTTGCCAGCCAACATATTCGCCGCCGTCATATTCAATCAGGATGCGAAAACGGATCATGGCATCAGGCAAATGTTTTGCCGGCAGCAATTGGAAAGCCGCGCAGAAGCTCGTCGGCGTCCATTGGTTTTTTCCCGGCTCGCTGCAACCGCGTCAAGCGAAGCGCGCCTTCGCCGCACCCGATCAGCAATTTGTCGTCTAGCATTTCGCCGGGTTTGCCAGTCTCATCGTCCATGTCAGTGGCAATATCGGTGGCGAGGATGCGAATCCGCTCGCCGTCCAGTTCCGCCCAGGTACCGGGGCGCGGGCTTAAGCCGCGGATCAGGCAATCAAGTATCGCGGCGCTCTCAGTCCAGTCGATCCGCGTTTCACCACGGGAAATCTTCTTGGCGTAAGTAACCCCCTCTTCCGTTTGGGCGACCGCATTAATTTTTCCGGCGACAATGCCATCGAGAGACTCAACGAGAAGCGCCGCCCCAACTTCGGCGAGCTGATCGTGCAGCGATCCGGCAGTGGTATCCGCTTCGATTGCGACATTTTCCGTCACATAAACCGGCCCGGTATCGAGACCTTCATCCATCGCCATGATCGAGACGCCGGATTCTCTATCGCCGGCCATGATCGCCCGTTGAAACGGCGCGGCCCCGCGCCAGCGCGGCAATAATGAGGCATGAATATTAATGCAGCCGAATTTTGTCCCGGCCAAAATTTCCGGCGGCAGGATCAGGCCGTAAGCGACAACGATCGCAGCGTCTGCCTCAAGCGCGGCAAACACGTGATGCTGGCTTTCGTCGTTAAGGCTCTTCGGATGACGAACCGGCAGCCTCGCCTTTCCCGCCACTTTATGGACTGCGGATTCTTGTACCGATTGGCCGCGTCCCGCTGGTCGCGGTGGCTGTGTATAGACAGCAACGATCTCATGCCCCGCCGCGATCAGCGCATTGAGGGTGATCACCGAAAATTCGGGCGTACCCATGAAGATCAATCGGAGCGGTTCTGCGGTCATTAGCCGACCGCCTCTTCGCGTTTGAACTTTTTCAGTTTTCGCAAAATGATGTTTCGCTTGAGCGCGGAGATATGATCGACAAACAGAATGCCCTCGAGGTGGTCCATCTCGTGCTGAATGCAGGTGGCAAGCATGCCGTCTGTCTGCATGGTCTGAATTTCGTTGTCCTGATCGAGATAACGCACTGTGACTTCGGCGGGCCGAGTAACATCGGCATAATATTCAGGCAGCGACAGGCAACCCTCTTCGTAGGTCGCAAGTTCATCAGACAACTTGATAATCTCGGGATTGACCAACAGCACAGGTTCAGGCGGGTCCGGGTCCTTGGCGAGGTCAATGACGATGATCCGTTCGGGGACGCCAACCTGCACCGCAGAAAGCCCGATGCCCGGCGCCGCATACATCGTCTCCAGCATATCTTCCATCAGAGTCCGCACGCGGCCATCGACTTTTTTGACAAATGTCGAGATGACTTTGAGGCGCGGATCGGGGGCAATGATCAGGGGCAGGATGGCCATGGCTTAACTTCTTGAGAATTGGCGCGTTCCGGGCCACTTGTTAGGGGGCGGTGGGTCACGCGTCAAGACGCATCAAAGCTGCAATCAGAAAGAGTGTTATGGTGCGGCGATGATCAAGATAGTTCCAATAAATGTCTGAGGCTGTCATCATTTTGGCAGCGATTGCTGCTGTCGCGGCGATTGCTGCGCTGATCATGGTCTTGCGCGGGCAGCAGGGCCGGAACGCCGACACAGACCAAAAGGACAGCGAAGTCGCCGCCCGCGCGGACGCTTTGGCGCGCGCGCAAACCGAGGTGGCCCAGGCGCAAACCGAGATTGTCGGCCGACTGAAGACATTGGCCGAGACCCAGGCCGCCGCCCAGGCAGCACTTACCAAAACCCTGAATGACCGACTGGATACGGTTTCAAAGGGTGTCGGCGAGCGCCTTCAGGCCGGCGCGGAAAAAACCGCACAGTCATTGGGCGACCTCAAGAAACATCTCAACGTCATCGATCAGGCCCAAAAAAATATTGTCGAACTTAGCCAGCAGGTGGTTGGCCTTCAGGACCTGCTCGCCAACAAACAGTCGCGCGGTGCCTTTGGCGAACATCAGCTGACCGATCTGGTGAAGAATATTTTGCCGCCCAGCGCCTACAAAATTCAGGCGACAATGTCGAACGGCAAACGCGCGGACTGTTTGATCTTGCTACCCAATCCACCGGGCGACATTGCCGTCGACGCAAAATTTCCACTTGAAGGCTATCGCGCCCTTCGCAACGCGAAATCCGATCAGGAAAAGAAGGATGCAAGCCGGCAATTCCGCACCGACCTTCAAAAACACATTCAGGACATTTCAGAAAAATATATTCTGCCCGGTGAGACCGCTGAATCGGCGTTGATGTTTTTGCCGGCGGAAGCAGTTTATGCGGAAATTCATGCGAATTTTCCAGAAATTGTCGACGCCTCGTACCGGGCGCATGTCTGGATTGTCTCTCCCACCACGCTGATGGCAACGCTGACAACGGTGCGCGCGATTCTGAAAGACGCACGAATGGCTGAGCAGACACAAGTAATACAAAAGGAAATTCACACACTGTTAAAAGATGTGATCCGTCTCGACGATCGTGTCGGTAATCTACGAAGACACTTCACCCATGCGGAGAGTGACATCAAAGAGATCCAAACATCGTCCGAAAAAATATCCCGACGCGGCGAACGCATCGAGGATATGCAGATCGAAGATGTCGATGTCGCCGCGGTTGAACAGGTCACCGGCGCAGCGCCCCTCCCAAGTACCGACGAAACGCCAACACTGCCGCTGGAGCCGCTCAACTAATCTTGCTGGATGGGCCGATTTGTTAGATCGAACGACTAGTTAGATCTGACGCCTTCTTAGATTGAACGACTTGTTAGATCGGACGCCGGGCCTTCATGGCCGCGCTGATCGTTCCGTCATCCAAATAATCAAGTTCACCGCCGACCGGTATGCCGTGCGCCAATTGCGAAACGCTGACGCCGCAATCGGCTAGCCGATCAATGACGTAATGGGCCGTCGTCTGGCCGTCGACGGTGGCGCCCATCGCGAGGATCACTTCGACGACATTTTCATCATGGGCGCGATTGACCAAGCCTGTGATGTTGAGGTCGTCCGGGCCGACACCGTCGAGCGCCGATAAGGTGCCGCCGAGAACATGGTACTGGCCGCGAAATCCGCCGGCCCGTTCCAGCGCCCAGAGATCGGCGACATCTTCGACCACGCAGATGATCGTCAGATTTCGATTTTGATCAACGCAAATTGAACAGGGATCAATCCCATCGAGATTGCCGCAGGTCGAGCAGGTGCGAACTTTTTCGGCCGCCGCCACCAGCGCGTCGGCAAGCGGCTCGAGCGCGGTTTCCTTGCGCTTCAACAGATGCAACGCAGCCCGGCGCGCAGAGCGCGGGCCAAGCCCCGGTACTTTGGCAAGCAGTTGGATCAGGCGTTCAATATCGCCGCCAGTCATGTGATGCGCCGGGCCCTAAAAAGGAAGTTTGAAACCGGCAGGCAGTTCGATGCCGCCGGTGAGTTTGCCCATTTCCTCGGCGACATGGGCCTCGACTTTCTTTTTCGCGTCGTTGTGCGCCGCCGTGATGAGATCTTCCAAAATCTCGGTCTCATCCGGCTTTAAGAGGCTCGGGTCTATCCGCAACCCGCGCATTTCAAATTTTCCAGTCAACGTCACTTCGACCATGCCGGCCCCGGCGACACCGGTAATTTCCACCGTCTCCAACGCAGCCTGGACGTCGCCCATTTTGGCCTGCATCTCCTGCGCCTGTTTCATCATCCGGCCAAGGTTCTTCATTAATCGTCCTCTTCGTCGTCTCCATTATCGTCGGGTATATCACTCGTCGGCGGTTCGACATCGCGGACCGCGCGAATCTCTGCGCCGGGAAAGGCTTCAAGAACCTTCTTGACCAACGGATGGGCGGCGGCTTCGGCGTGGCGCTCCGCGTCCTGCGTTTCCAGCGTCTGCTCGCCCTCATCAAGGGAGACCGAGATCAGCCAACGATCCCCCGTGGCATTTTTCAGGAACTCACCGAGACGATTGGGCATATTTTCGGGCGCGCGTTCACCGAGACGGATTTCGATTTGACACGGTGAGAACTTGACCACGTGAATGTTGGTTCGCA
>JAPYRS010000137.1 GCA_029936875.1 Alphaproteobacteria bacterium
GCGCCAGGCAAAAGCCGAAGAATTAACTGAGGAACGGCGGCCCGATCTATGGGACCGGTACGTCGCAAAAGACAGCAAAAGGTAGAGCCATGAATATTCTAGAAGAATTGCAGCAGGAACAGATTGCCAAGCGAACGACAGAGATGTCGACTCCAGAATTTGGTCCGGGCGACACGTTGCGCGTCAACGTGAAGGTCACGGAAGGAACGCGGAAACGCGTTCAGGCCTTTGAAGGCGTCTGCATTGCGCGGAAAAGCCGCGGCATCAATTCGAACTTTACGGTTCGAAAGATTAGTTACGGCGAGGGTGTGGAGCGCGTGTTCCCACTTTACTCCGAACAACTCGATAGCATCGAAGTGATGCGCCGCGGTGATGTACGTCGTGCCAAACTGTATTACCTTCGGGGCCTCACCGGCAAGAAGGCGCGGATCAAAGAGAAGCGCACCGAGCGTCCGGCCAAGGCCAAGGGTGTTACCGGGGCAAAAAAGGCTGCTGCGAAAAAGAAGCCGCACCAAAAGACGCCGCGAAAGAAGCTAAAGACCGATAAGTAGAGACTCACATAATTCGGGGCATTGAAGGGGAGGAATCATGGCCGCACCGCGTACCTTGTTCGACAAGATCTGGGACGATCATCTCGTCGAAATGAACGATGACGGAACTGCGCTGGTCTATATCGATCGCCATCTCGTGCATGAGGTCACCAGTCCGCAGGCGTTTGAAGGCTTGCGGATGAATGGCCGGACGGTGCGGCGGACCGACGGCACATTGTGTGTGCCCGATCACAATGTTCCGACCACGCCCGACCGGTTTGATCACATCGAGGACGAAGATTCGCGGCTGCAACTGGAAACGCTCGACAAGAACGCGGAGGAATTCGACCTCCCCTACATTTCGATGGAAGACACGCGCCAGGGCATCGTCCACATCATTGGGCCGGAACAGGGCTTTACGCTTCCAGGAACAACAGTGGTTTGCGGCGATTCCCACAGTGCGACCCACGGCGCCTTTGGCGCGCTTGCCTTTGGCATCGGCACGTCGGAAGTCGAGCACGTGCTCGCCACACAAACGCTTCGCATGGCGCGGCCGAAAAACATGCGCATTCACGTCGAGGGGGACCTTCCGCCGGGCGTGACGGCAAAGGATCTCATCCTCAATATTATTGGCCACACCGGTACCGCCGGCGGTACCGGCCACGTTATCGAATACACCGGCAAAGCGGTTCGCGACCTTTCCATGGAAGGGCGGATGACACTTTGCAACATGACGATTGAAGGCGGTGCGCGTGCCGGTCTCGTCGCGCCCGACCAAACGACCTACGACTATGTCATGGGCCGGCCGATGGCACCCAAGGGCGGCACCTGGGAACAGGCCTTGACCTACTGGCAGTCGCTGCCCTCTGACGACGGCGCAAAGTACGACAAGGAACTGACGATCAACGCCGCCGAAATTGTCCCACAGATTACCTGGGGCACCAGCCCCGAGGATGTCATTCCGATTACCGGAACGATTCCGGACCCGGCCGATACCGCCGATGAAGGCCGCCGCGCAGCGCTTGAGCGCTCGCTCGAATACATGGGCCTGAAAGCCGGTGACAAGATCGCCGGGGCAAAGGTCGACATGGTATTTATCGGGTCCTGCACCAACGGGCGCATTGAAGATATGCGCGCCGCCGCAGAAATCGCCAAGGGCCGCCACGTGGCCGACGGCGTGGTCGCACTTGTGGTGCCGGGATCGGGCCTGGTCAAACATCAGGCCGAAGAAGAAGGCCTCGACGTGATTTTTACCGAAGCCGGATTCGAATGGCGGGAACCGGGATGTTCAATGTGCATCGCCATGAACCCCGACAAGGTGCCAGCCGGGCAACGATGCGCCTCCACATCCAACCGAAATTTCGAAGGCCGCCAGGGCAAGGGCGGACGCTCGCACCTGGTCAGCCCGGCCATGGCCGCAGCCGCAGCCGTCGCCGGTCATCTGACAGATGTGCGTGATCTCTAGGGCGGGAGAAAAATAATGGATAAATTTACCAACCTCACCGGCACGGCTGTGCCAATGCCGTTGACCAATATTGACACCGACATGATGGTGCCGAAGCAATTCCTAAAGACGATCAAGCGCACCGGCATGGGCAAAATCATGTTTTTCGATGCGCGCTATAACGAAGACGGATCGGAAATTCCTGAATTCGTGCTCAACCAGGCGCAGTACCGGGACGCAAAAATCATCGTCGCCGGCGATAACTTTGGTTGCGGTTCAAGCCGCGAACATGCGCCCTGGGCGCTGCTCGATTTCGGTGTGCGCTGCCTGATTTCGACCAGCTTCGCCGACATTTTTTCAAACAATTGCTCCAAAAACGGCATCCTGCTGATCACGTTACCCAAAGATGTCGTTGATGACCTGATGCAGGACGCCAATCAGGCGGCAACGCTGACGGTGGATCTGGAAACCCAGACCATTACCCGGCCAGACGGCAGAACCGTTTCCTTTGAAACCGACGACAGCCGCCGCCACAATCTTCTCAATGGCATCGACGACATCGCCGTGACAATGAAGCAGGAAAAGGCGATTGATCGCCACGAAGCGCGCCAGCGGACAGACTGGCCTTGGATTTAGCAACGGAAGCAAAAACGGAAATGGGCAACAAGACCTCAAACCGAAAAGTTCTCATTCTCGCGGGTGACGGCATCGGTCCCGAATGTATGGATCAGGTGCGCCGTATTACCGATTGGTTTTCGTCGCAGCGTCAGGTTTCATTTGAATTGAGTGAAGGCAAGGTTGGCGGCGCGTCGATTGACGCCGACGGCACGCCGCTTACCGATGAAACGATGGCCGATGCGATGGCGGTGGACGCCGTTCTGTTTGGCGCGGTCGGCGGCCCGAAATGGGAAGACCTCGATTTTGCCGACCGGCCGGAGCGCGGCCTGTTGCGCCTCCGGAAAGACATGGACCTGTTCGCCAATCTTCGCCCGGCGCTGGTTTTTGATGCGCTGGCCGATGCGTCGTCGCTGAAACACGATCTGGTCGCCGGCCTCGATCTGATGATCGTCCGCGAACTTACCGGCGGTATTTATTTCGGTGAGCCGCGCGGCATTGAGACATTGCCCGACGGCACCAAGCGCGGCATCAACACGCAGGTCTATACGACGCCGGAAATTGAGCGCGTCGCTCGCGTCGCCTTTGATCTCGCCGGAAAACGGCAGGGCCGCGTCTGCAGTGTTGAAAAAGCCAACGTCATGGAAAGCGGCCAGCTGTGGCGGGACGTGGTCAAGCAAGTCCACGACAATGAATTTCCCGATATCGAACTCAGCAACATGTATGCCGACGCCTGCGCGATGCAGTTGATTCGGCAGCCGAAACAGTTCGATGTCATCGTCACCGACAATCTGTTTGGCGATATTTTGTCCGATGCAGCGGCGATGTTGACCGGCTCGCTCGGAATGTTGCCGTCCGCGTCGCTCGGCGCGATCGATCAAAACGGGAAACGTCACGCTTTGTACGAACCCGTCCACGGCACCGCACCCGACATTGCCGGCCAGGGCATCGCCAATCCGATTGCAACGATCCTCAGCTTTTCAATGATGCTGCGCTATTCGTTTGATCTTGGCGCGGACGCCGATCTTGTCGATCAGGCGGTCGCCAATGTTCTCGCCGGCGGCCTTCGCACCGGCGACATCATGCAAGAGGGCAAAGCCAAGGTCTCAACCACGGTGATGGGCGACGCGATCCTTCAGGAACTCGACAAGCTCAACAGCTAGGGCGTTTGGTCGCCGCCCAATAGGGTTGTCGAAGCGCCATTTGAGACCGGCGAAGAGGCGGGTGAGACTGGCGAAGAGGCTGGCAGCGTTCTATACAGCGGGGCAACAGGCCGCGGCAGGCACCGTCGTTTTGACAAAATCAGGAACGAAAACAATGGGTTACAAGGTTTCAGTGGTTGGCGCGACGGGAAACGTCGGCCGTGAAATGCTCAATATCCTGCACGAGCGGCTTTTCCCCGCCGACGAAGTTGTGGCGCTCGCGTCTGAACGCTCGGCCGGGAAAGAGGCTTTCTACGGCGACAAGAAACTGAAGGTTCAAGCGCTCGACCAGTATGATTTTGCCGGTACCGACATCGCGCTGTTTTCAGCCGGCGGGCATGTGTCCGCCGAATGGGGCCCCCGCGCCGCCGAAGCGGGTGCTGTCGTCATCGACAATTCATCGAAGTTTCGGATGGACCCGGACGTGCCGTTGATTGTGCCGGAGGTCAATGCCGATGCAATTGCCCGATATTCAAAGCGCAACATAATCGCCAATCCAAACTGTTCGACTGCGCAACTTGTTGTTGCGTTGAAGCCGTTGCACGACGAAGCGACGATCCGCCGTATTGTGGTTTCGACCTATCAATCGGTTTCCGGTGCGGGCAAAGAACCGATGGACGAACTGTTCAGCCAGACGCGGGCGATTTTTGTCAACGACCCGGTTGTGCCGACCCACTTCACCAAACAGATCGCGTTCAATGTCATTCCGCATATTGGCGACTTCATGGGCGATGGCGCGACCGAAGAAGAATGGAAGATGGTGGTGGAGACCCGCAAGATTCTCGACCCCGATATCGAAGTCGCGGTGACCTGCGTGCGGGTGCCGGTTTTTGTTGGTCATTCCGAAGCGGTCAACATCGAGTTCGAGAAGCCGCTTGATGCCAAACGGGCGCGCAATATCCTCCGCGAAGCACCGGGCCTGATGGTAATCGACAAGAAGGATGACGGCGGCTACATCACGCCGGTTGAATGCGTCGGCGAATTCGCGACATTCGTCAGCCGGATTCGGAATGACCCGACGATCGAAAACGGCCTCAGCCTTTGGGTGGTTTCAGATAACCTCCGCAAAGGCGCGGCGCTGAATGCCGTTCAAATCGCTGAAGTTCTGATCAACAAGCACCTGAAAAAGGCGGCCTGACCGCCGTAGGTTTCAACGGATTTGCCGCGCCGAAAAGATATCTGACGGCGCGGTAATCTCTTTCAGATTTGGGATTAGGGCGAGATCGAGCGCCGCCCCGGTCGCTTTCAAAACCCCGTAAGCAGACGAAACCGCGCGCGCCGTCACCAAGGGCATATGCGAGCCATCCCAAATAATGTCGCTTGCCAGGTAATGTCCGACGAACAGAGCCGCAAATAGATCACCGGCGCCGTGCAGCGGGCCGGGTAGGTGCGGGGTTTCGATTACCCACATCGAATCGGGAGTCGCGCAGATCGTCATGATTTTGTCGGGCGGCGTTACACGCACCCGAATGGACGTGCAAATAATCGCGCGCGGCCCGATCGCGAAGAGAGCGGCGCAGGCAGCGGAAACATCATCAAGTGTTTCAACTTTTTTGCCGGAGAGAAATTCAAGTTCAAATTGATTTGGAAAAACAAAGTCGGCCAAGGGTAGAAGCGTGGCCTTGATTGCGCTGGCGACGTCATTGGCAACAAACAATCCATCTTCATGGGCCATCACCGGGTCGCAAAAATATTTGGCATCAAGTGACGCCGCCCGGACGTGGCTCACGGCATCGGCGATGACATCTGCTGTCGCGGCCTCGCCGACAAAACCGGAAAGTACTGCGTCGCGGGTCTTGAGGCGTCCGCGTTTCATCCCTTCGGCAAAAAGTTCGGCCACCTGGTCGGACAAAACCGGACCACCCGAAAAACTTCTGTGGGCCGGATGATTGGTGAACGAGGCCGTCGTAATCGGCCAGCATTCAACGCCCATTTGCTGAAAGGCGGGCACGGCGGCGCTATTTCCGACATGGCCAGAGGCGACTTCCGACTGGAATGATAGGACTGCCATAAACACCAGTCTGCAGCGACCGGTATTGGGGCGCAAGCCCTTGTCACGACTGCATAATTCCGACATATTCCGGGGCCAATCCGGCCCCACATAGAACCTCCAACCGCGCGCCCATTTCGACCCCCATGCGCCCGCAAAAGGCCCATCGACATGACCACATCCGTTCGGCCACGCCGTAGCGTGCTTTACATGCCGGGTTCCAACGCGCGGGCGCTGGAAAAGGCAAAGGGCCTTGCCGCCGATGGCTTGATCTTCGATCTCGAAGACGCGGTGGCACCAGATGCCAAAGTCGACGCCCGCGCCCAAGTCGTCGCTGCCCTTGCCGCCGGTGGCTACGGTGCGCGCGAGAAAATCGTCCGCATGAATGGCCTCGATTCCGAATGGGCGGCAGCCGATCTCGCCGCGATAGCAACGTCTGGCGCGGATGCCGTGCTATTACCGAAAATCGAAAGCGCCGCGCAAATTAATTCAGCGATCAAGCAGCTTGATGATGCCGGCGGCCCGAGCGACCTCGCGATTTGGTGCATGATGGAAACGCCGATGGGGATGCTGCGGGCTCAGGAAATCGCCGCTGCCGCACCGCGTGTTACCTGTCTGGTCATGGGCACGTCCGATCTCGCCAAAGATCTCCACGCCCATCACACGGCGGAGCGTTTGCCATTTGTTACGTCGATCGGGATTTGCATTTTGGCAGCGCGCGCCTACGGCCTCGCCATTCTGGATGGTGTCCATCTTGATCTCGACGATGCCGAAGGTTTTCAACAGCAATGCCAACAGGGCCTCGAGTTTGGATTTGACGGCAAGACTCTAATCCACCCGAAGACATTGGCCGTTGCGAACACCGTATT
>JAPYRS010000138.1 GCA_029936875.1 Alphaproteobacteria bacterium
GTCGTAGGGCGGCACCATCACCGCACCGCGTTCATCCGCGAGAGCCCGTGCGTGGGTATCCATCGCCTTTCGTTTGCCGTCGAACAGAATGACCTCGGCACCATATCCACGGCAGCGATCGACTTTGATCTGCGGTGTGGTCGACGGCATGACGATGGTCGCGTTGGTCCCGACCATTCGCGCCGACAACGAAACCGCTTGGCCGTGATTGCCGGACGAGAAGGCAACCACGCCGCGCTTGCGTTCTTCGTCGGTGAGGTTCCGAAAGCGGTTGATGGCGCCCCGAAACTTGAACGAACCGGTTTTCTGCAAGACTTCCGCCTTGACCAAAAGCCTGCCGCCGATAATTTCGTTGAGCGCTGGTGATTCGAGCAGCGGCGTTCGAACCGCGGTGCCAGCAATCGTTTTCGCTGCCGCCTCGATATCGGCGAAGTTGGTCAGGTCATCGGACAACCCGCTTTCCGTCGAAAGATCATTCATCTGCTGTACATCTCATTAAAAACGCATCAATGGCTTCAATAACATTCGGTTCGATCAGGCGCGGGACATGGCCGACGCGCGGTGCGGTGACAGACGTGAAATCGGGATGCGCTTCCGCCATTTTTGCAAATGTTTCAGACGTGAGAATGTCGGAGAGCTCACCGCGGATGCCCAACATTGGCACGTGGGCCAAACTACTGAACATCGGCCAAAGATCGGGCAATGGCGCGCCGGTCATGTTTTTTGCAATGCCGACGTCATAATCGGTTTCAATCCGGCCGTTGGCGGCTTCGGCAAACGTATCCCGGGCGAGCACGGCCCATTCTTCATCGCTGAGGTCCGGATAGGCGACACCGTAGCGATCCTTTTGCGCCGCTGCCGCTTCGTCCCACGTCGCGTAGGAAAGTCGCTGGCCGACGTAGGTCGCGATGCGCGCGGTTCCAGACGCCGGTAATTCCGGTCCGATGTCATTCAAAATGACGCCGGCAATCAGTGGTGGCCGGGCGAGGCCAATTCCCATCGTTACTAATCCGCCGAGAGATGTGCCCAAAAAGATTGCCCGGCGGATGCCGAGGGCGGCGGTAAAATCGAGCGTGTCGCGAACGTAAATTTCCGGTTTGTAATTGTTGTGGTTGCTATCGTATTCACTGCGTCCGCGGCCGCGGTAATCGAGCGCGAAAACCTGGTGGCCAGTAGCGACAAGATGACCGGCAATACCGTGAAAATCTTTGGTGCTTCGCGTCAATCCGCTGAGACAAATTACCGGCGGGTGGTCGCTCCGCTCGCCGTATCGCCGAAAGTAAAGTTGGAGGCCATCAAAGGCGGAGATGAACCCGTCAATAAATTCTGTCATCGCACCTAAATCTCAAGCAGCGCAGGTAATTCACGCAAGGTTTTGATTTCGGCCTTTGGCGGCTGCGGCAATCTCTCTCGCGCCTGCCCAAAGCGATTGACCCAGGCAACCTGAAATCCAAAGTTTGACGCACCGGCGGCGTCCCACGCGTTCGACGACTGGAACGAAATATTCTCTTTGGCAACGCCCAGTCGATCCACCCCCATCTGATAAACGGCGGGTTCGGGTTTGAATATGCCGATCTCCTCGACTGAAAGAATCGCGTCGAGTGAAGCGGTGATGCCGGAATTATCCGTCGCCGCCAGCAGCATCCTGGGCGACCCGTTGGAAAGGATCGCCGTCTTCAGGCCGGACGCCTTGATGGTTGAGAGCACCTCGGCGACCTCTTCGTATGCTTCCAGTTCCAGATAAAGGTCCATCAGGCGCGCGCGCAGCCCGTCGTCAGAAATGCCGAGGCTGTCCATCGCGAAATCCAGCGCGTCGCCGGTTACCTGCCAAAAGTCGGCGTGCGCTTTCATCAGGCTTCGAAGCCAGGTGTACTGCACCTGTTTTTGCCGCCACATGTCGGCAAGCGGCAGCCACTGATCGCCGAGTTCATCAGCGCACGCAGCAGCGGCGGTATTGACGTCAAACAGAGTCCCGTATGCGTCAAAAACGCAGGCCTCAATATTTTCGAATGCGGGGTTGGCCATAATTGAAATTTTAGTGATGATCTCAGTCGCGGCACCCTAAACCAGCGCGACGCCGGCGAAAACACCACTCACGTAGGATTTAGGCTTAACTGCCGCGGGCAAGATCCTGCGCCAATCGAAGCAACGGTGCGTCCGACGCGAGCCGGAGACGATAGACCTGAAGATTTTCGAGAACGCGCTGCACATAATTTCGGGTCTCGTCGAAAGGAAGCGACTCAATCCAGTCAATCGGGTCAACATCCGGCCAGCGCGGATCGCCGTAAGCCCTGATCCACCGGCTGACCCGGCCTTCACCAGCATTGTAAGCGGCAATCGAAAGAACGTAGGAGCCGTCGTAGCGTTTGAGCAGACCCCGGAGGTGCGTGCCGGCGAGAAGGACGTTGTAGTCAGGGTCCTGAATCAGGCGTTTCTTGCTGTATGGGAGGCCGGATTTTCGAGCGACGGTTTTTGCGGTCGCCGGCATGATTTGCAGAATGCCCTGCGCGCCGGCCGAACTGATCGCCACCGGATTAAACAATGTTTCCTGGCGGCCAATTGCCAGCAACAGCGCGGGATCGACTTCGGCAATTGCTGGCATTGCCACCAGCGGGTATCCGCGCTCGACCATCAAGACATTGTCGTAGGCCGATTGTTTTGCGACCCGGACGGCCAGATCAATGCGCCCGATGTCGGCGGCGAGGATCGCGGCCAGGGTTCTTTGGCCGGGGCCGGTCGCGTCTTCTTCCAGTTTCATAATGAACGGAAGCGTCCATTTGGCGTAGCCAAGTTCGGCCAACATCCGGGCCGCCCGGACGTTTTCATTTTCGCGAAAGGCGCGCGCCTCTGCCAACGTCGGAACCGGGCCTTCCAGTACTTCCAGCCGAACCGCCCCGCCCAAGGCCTGCATTGCAAGCTGTCCGTAATAGGTCAGCTGGTGGCGGGCGGCAGTTTCATACCACCGCGCGGCGAGATTGTTGTCGCCAGCCCGTTTGGCCGCACGACCGGCCCAATAGGCACCGCGTGCTTGGCTGACTGGAAGTCGGACGGCGGCATACATATGGGCGAAGTGGCCGAGTGCCGGCAGAGGATCGTCGAGAAATCTGAGCGCGACCCAACCCGACAACCATTCGGCGTCCGAATATTCTGGGATATCCGACGGCAGACCATGTTCAGCCGCGATGCGATAGGCGTCCGAGACTTCACCGTCCCGAAGCGCTGCCCGCACCTGAAGTTTCCGTTCCTTCCACCAGTATTTGGCGATGCCGGGATCGTCCGGGGGATCAAGCAGGATCTCGCGGGCGCGTTCGTCATATCCCTTTGACCGTCGCCAGCGCACCCGATCAAGCGCGAGGCCGCCGTCGCCCACAAATTCTTCCGGTATCTTACTGATCAGCGTATCGACGTTGCCGGCGTATTCCTGAAGACCGATGCGGGCCAAAGCCAAGGCGCGGTTTTTTCGCGGCAGCCGCGGCACCATGCGGCGGGACGCACGAATCTCCCGTTGCCACAGCAGCGTCTCGGTGCGCCTCAGATGGTCGTCGGCGGTGAATTTCCGGTGATAGCGCCGGTAGATATGAAGTTCCTGTTTGCGAGATAGAACCGTTGTCGCCCACGCGTTACGGAGCATGGCGAGGCCGGCTTCTTCTTCGCCGGCCCGGATCAGGACTTCGCCAAGGACGGCGCGGCCTTCACCGATCAACGGTGGCCAGCGATCCATCCACCTTCGAACTTCGTCGTCGTCATAGGGGGATCCGGCGCCAAGTGCGCGCTCGGCGTTGCGGCGGAGCGTGCCGCGCCACGGCCAGTCCGGGTTCCGATCGACGAATGAGGAAATTTCGGAAAATGTGCCGCCGCCGCGTTGGCGATGGTAAAGCCAGTCGATGATTTTCGAGGCGAGTTCGTTGTGTCCGCGCTTGGCCAATGCGCGGGCGCGTTTCCAATTGCCTTTTTCACCGGCGGCGAGCGCGTCCTGATAGAGAATCCGGTCGTCGGCGGTCAGCGCAATATTTTCGTCGAGACCGGCCTGGATTTCGGCCGCGGCCAGCGGCGCAACAGGCATCACCAAAAGTCGAATGGCGGTTAGCGCACAGACAAGCCAAAGCCCCGTGCGAACGCGCGCAAGCGGATCGAATCTCGGAGCCATGAATGGAATCTGTCGGCTGCGCCTCAAAAAAACTCCCATCCGGCGTGAGCGGTAAATTTACAATCGGTGCGACAGCATAACCCCTCGAAAGCCAATTCGCCGGGGTTTGCTTGAAGCGAACCCACGGGAGGGTTATGGTCCCGCCTCCATTTGAAACCGGCGGTAAAAGATGTTCAAGGGCTCAATTCCGGCGCTTATCACGCCCTTTCGCAACGGCGAAGTGGACGATTCCGCATTTCAGGATTTCGTCAATTGGCAGATCGAAGAAGGCAGTCATGGACTCGTTCCCTGCGGGACGACCGGTGAGTCGCCGACGCTCAGCCATGCCGAACACAAGCGCGTCGTCGAGATGTGCATTGAAACCGCTGCTGGGCGTGTGCCGGTTATTGCCGGAACCGGCTCAAACTCGACGGCCGAAGCGGTCGAATTGACGCAACATGCGAAGGACGCAGGTGCTGCTGCCGCGCTCGTCGTTGTTCCCTATTACAACAAGCCGACCCAGGAAGGGCTGTATCAGCACTACCTGACGATTCACGACGCGGTCGAGCTGCCGATCATCATTTACAATATTCCGGGCCGCTCTGCGGTCAACATGACGACCGATACCATGGTCCGGCTGGCGGAGCTTCCCAATATTGTCGGCGTCAAGGACGCGACTTCGGACATCGTTCGGGTGAGCGCGATGCGCGGCCTGCTTGGATCATCTTTTTGCCAATTGTCCGGTGAAGACGGCACCGCACTTGCCGTTTTGGCGCACGGTGGCCACGGCTGCATTAGTGTTACTGCGAACGTGGCACCGCGCCTCGTGTCCGAATTTCAAAACGCCTGGGCAGAAGGGCAGCCCGATCTTGCCCTGGAGTTGCAAGACAGACTGATGCCGCTTCATACCGCGCTGTTCCTGGAAACAAGTCCGGCGCCGATCAAGTATGCGGTTAGCCGGCTCGGCAAATGCACCGACGAAGTGCGCCTTCCGATGGTTGGTATAACCGACGGCACCCGGAAAAAAATCGACAACGCCATGGTCGCGGCGGGCCTGCTCAACTAGTCCAATGGCGGCGAAAAAGCAGGAGACCGGTCGGCGCATTGCGGCAAATCGCAAGGCCCGGCGGAACTACGAAATAATTGAAAAACTAGAAGTTGGCATCGTTCTCACCGGCAGCGAAGTAAAAAGCCTGCGCGCGGGCTATGCCTCAATCCAGGAGGCTTTCGCGGCAGAAGAAAAGGGCGAGCTCTATCTTCGCAATGCGCACATCCCTGAATACATGCCGGCGGCTTTTGGCGGCCACGAACCAAACCGGCCGCGGAAGCTGCTTTTGCACAAACGGCAAATGGCCAAATACGTCGACCAGATTCGCCGCGGCGGCCTGACCATCGTTCCGCTCAATCTCTTTTTTAATTCGCGCGGTCTGGTAAAAATTGAGATTGCGCTCGCACGCGGCAAAAAGAATTACGACAAACGGGCGACCGAGAAAGCCCGCGACTGGGGCCGGCAAAAGGCGCGGTTAATGCGGGAAAAAGGCTAACCCGCGCGAGCTCTCGTTATTTTTTGAGAAGTCCTTGCAGCCTCTCAAAGACGCTATGGAACATCGCCTCGGTGAGGCGGCCGGTATTCGTGTTGTAACGCGAGCAATGATAGCTGTCGGCAAACCAGAACGTACGGCCAAGGTCGTGAACCGAGCCGTGTTTGAACTTGTACGCGGCCAGACGCTCACCCAAAGTCGCTAAAACGGCATTGTGGGCGACAACACCGAGCGCGAGGATGACGCGCAAATTTGTCATCGCTTCAATTTCCGCCACCAAGAAAGGCCGGCACGCCTTGGCCTCGGCACCGGTTGGTTTGTTTTCGGGCGGCACGCAGCGGACAGCGTTGGTTATCCGGCATCCGGTCAGGCGCAATCCGTCTTCCGGGGAAGCGCCATATTCGCCTTCGCTCAGACCAACTTTTGCCAGCGTCGGGTAAAGAAGGTCGCCTGCATAATCGCCGGTGAACGGCCTGCCGGTCCGGTTCGCGCCTTTCATGCCCGGCGCAAGGCCGACGATTAGAAGCTTCGCGTCGAGCGGGCCAAACGATTGAACCGGCGCATTGTGCCAGTCTTCGTTAGCCGCACGACTTGTCTCGCGGTAGGTGACAAGTCGCGGGCAGAGATCGCAATCCCGACCGGGCGCGACCGGATTAACCCCGGCACCGGATTTCTGCATCGTCATTGTTTGATTTTAGGCGTTTTCGAGTTCGGTCGGCGACTTGTCTTCAGTGCCAGCAATTTTAACAGCGCCGGTCGGCTGCGTCTCTTGCGTTCGCGCAACAACAGCTTTGATATTGGCGAGCTCAATGAAATTGTCAGACTGTCTCCGTAGTTCGTCGGCAACCATCGGCGGGTTCGACACATAAGTGCTGATGACCGTGACTCGAACGCCCTTGCGTTGCACGGCCTCGACCAGCCGGCGGAAATCACCATCACCAGAAAACAGATACATATGATC
>JAPYRS010000012.1 GCA_029936875.1 Alphaproteobacteria bacterium
CTCATTGATGAAGGTGACATAGTTCGATACGTCGATCGATATGGCCGCAAGATCGTGCTGCAGATTGGTTTCGTCATCTTTGTGGTGGCGACCATTGTCGCCGCCCTTAGCCAATCGATCGACGTTCTAATTGCCGCGCGGTTTTTTCAGGCGGTCGGCGGCGCGACCGGCATGGTGATCACGCGGGCAATCGTGCGCGATCGATTTAGTCGCGACGACGGGGCAAAAGTGCTCGCACTGCTGTTCATGGTGATGAGCATTGCGCCGATGGCGGCGCCAACGGTCGGCGGACAGGTTCTACTCTTTGCGGGTTGGCGTGCAATTTTCTGGCTGCTCGCCGCACTCGGCATCATCAGTCTTATTCTCACCGTGCGCCCGCTTCGCGAATCCTTGGCACCTGATAAACGCACAACGCACAAAGTGGGCGCGATGGTGACGTCCTACGGGCAGTTGCTGAAGAACCGCCGCTTTGTTGGCTACGCGCTTTGTAACGCATTTTCGTTTGGCGGCATGTTCGCCTACATCGCCGGCTCACCGTTCGTCATCATCGAATTGATGGGCGTGTCGCCGCAAGTTTATGGACTGTTATTCGCGCTCCATGTGCTGGGGCTTTCCGCGGGTGCGTTTATTTCAAGCCGCCTCGTCACCCGTTATGGCGTCGATAAGTTGCTGGCCGCAGGCGCGGTCGGGATCGCCGTCGCCGGTGTCGCCGTCGCCATTGTTGGATACACCGGTGCCGGGCTGATACCTCTATTGATTACGGTGGTGCCGTTCATGATTTTTCTCAGCATCGTCGGCGCGAATTCGATGGCTGGCGGCATGGCCGAGTTTCCGCAGATCGCCGGCACGGCTTCAGCGTTGCTGGGCGCCGTCCCGCTCAGTTGCGGGGCGCTGGTAAGTGCCTTGGTCAGTACATTTCATGACGGCACCGCGGTGCCAATGACGTTTGCGATGGGGACAGTTGGCGTGCTCGCCCTGCTGACACTTCTTTTCGTGGTGCGCGGCAGTGCGCCCGCGGCGGTCGAATAGGGCGCGATGATCAGATGCTGGTCGCCAGCAATTTCTCCAGCGTCGCATTCATGCGGGAAATGTCGCCCGGTTCTGAAAGCCGGTGATCGCCGTTCTTGATCAGCGCGACCGTCGCGTCCTCGCTTTCCAATCGCTCAATAATCTCCGGCCCGGTTTGCCACGGCACGTCCGGGTCCAACATTCCGTGGATTAGCCGCACCGGACAGGTGAGCGGGATCGGGTCCCGCAATAACAAGTGTTCGCGGCCATCTTCGATTAACCGCATTGTGATCGGCGTCAGCTCCTCGTCGTATTCGCTTGGCTCGAGATAGACGCCGTCCTTGCGGAGGTGATCCTTGACCCCTTCCGGAAATTTCTCCCACATCAGGTCTTGGGTGAAGTCGGGTGCGGCTGCGAGGCCAAGTAGCGCGTGAACGCGGTCTGGTCGCGCCAAGGCGGCAAGCAACATGATCCAACCGCCCATGCTCGAGCCAATGATGACTTGCGGGCCGGTCGTGAGATTGTCGAGGACGTGGATTGCGTCCTCCCGCCACCGGCTGATGGTGCCGTCGGTAAATTCGCCGTCCGATTGGCCGTGCCCGAAATAATCAAATCGGACAAAGGCGTGACCGAGCCGGGCACAGGTTTGTTCCAGCGCTGTCGCTTTGGTGCCGGTCATGTCGGACCGGAATCCGCCACAAAAGACGACGCCGGGCGATCGACCATTGAGGCGATGATAGGCAAGGCGGGCACCGTCTTTCGAGGTTAGAAATTCAGGCGTACCTTCGGGCGATGTCATGGAGGTCACGGCGTGATAAGAAGGGGGCAAATGCCTAAACGAATGGCCCAAAAGAAGGGCCTGCGCGAAGGGCTTGAACGAATGGCATGAACGAATTGTCAGAACCTAACACATCGCCAAATTCGGACACGGGCACGGAAATGAGTGCGGACACCGGTTCGCGCAAGCCGGTTATTCTGCAGGTGCTGCCCGCGCTCAATACGGGCGGGGTCGAACGCGGCACCGTCGATATTGCCGGCGCAATTGCGGCCGAGGGCTGGACGTCGATTGTCGCGTCTGCCGGCGGGCCGATGGTCAATGAACTCGACCGCGTCGGCGTTGAACACGTGACCTTGCCGCTCGATTCTAAAAATCCGATGCGGATCTATCGCAACATCGGCGAACTCAGTGACCTTATCGACAAGCGCGGCATTGATCTTCTCCATGCCCGCAGCCGTGCCCCGGCGTGGAGCGCGATGACCGCGGCAAAACGCATGGGCCGTCATTTTGTCACCACCTATCACGGCACCTACAACGCCCAGAACTTTTTGAAGCGCCGCTACAACAGCGTCATGGCCCGCGGCGAGCGAGTCATCGCGATCTCTGACTTCATCCGCAATCACGTCGCTGAACGTTACCGGGTTGAAGATTCGCATCTCAAAACGATATACCGCGGCATCGATGTTGACGTGTTTGACCCGGACGCAGTCTCGGCGGAACGGATTATCCAGCTGGCCAATGCCTGGCGGCTGTCCGATGGGATGCCGGTAATCATTCTACCCGGGCGCCTGACGCGGTGGAAGGGGCAGGCCATTTTGATTGATGCGCTGGCCGCCCTCGGTCGCGACGATGTCCGTTGCCTACTGGTCGGCTCGGATCAGGGCCGGTCCAACTATCGCCGCGAGCTCGCCCGGGCGATTGAAAGCCACGGCCTCTCGCACATTGTTCATATCGTCGACAACTGCCGCGATATGCCGGCTGCCTACATGTTGGCCGATGTCGTGATTTCGGCATCGACCGACCCCGAAGCATTTGGTCGCGTCGCCGCAGAAGCACAGGCGATGGGCCGTCCGGTCGTTGCGACCGATCACGGCGGCGCCCGCGAGACTGTCCTTCCCGGCGAGACCGGCTGGCTGGTGCCGGCAGGCGACCCGAAGGCGCTTGCGGATGCGATCAACCAGGCGCTTTCCATCGACGAAACCGCGCGGAAAAAAATTGCCGTCTCCGGCCGGGCGCAGGTGTTGTCTCATTTTACTGTTGCGGCGATGCGTGCGAAGACGCTCGACGTCTACCGCGAAGTGTTGGCAGCGCATTAAGTGAGCCCTTCATTCCTTGACTCCAACACGATAGGGCTTATTTTCCGGGGCCGGAATTTCAGGATCGAATAATGGCTGCTTTGACGCTTCCCGATGGAAGCATTCGCGAATACGAAGGCTCGGTGACGGGTGCCGCTGTCGCCGCAGACATTGGCCCTGGCCTTGCCAAGGCGGCGCTTGCCATCATTGTTGACGGCGAGATGCTCGATCTCGCGCTCGAAATCGAGGCCGACGCCTCACTCGAAATCGTCACGGCCAAATCTGAAGGCGCGCTTGAACTGATTCGCCATGATGCGGCACACGTTATGGCCGAAGCCGTCAAAGAACTTTATCCCGACGCGCAGGTGACCATCGGCCCCGCCATCGATACCGGTTTTTATTACGACTTCAGTCGCGGCGAGGCGTTCGTGCCGGACGATCTCGAAAAAATCGAAGCGCGCATGCATGAAATCGTCAAGCGCGATGAAGCGATCACCCGCGAAGTTTGGGACCGCAAGGACGCAATCACATTCTTCAAAGAACAGGGTGAGTTTTATAAGGCGGAACTGATCGAGGGCATAGACAGCGACGAGCCGCTCGGCATGTACCGTCAGGGCGACTTCATCGATCTTTGCCGCGGGCCGCATCTGCCGTCGACGGGTAAGCTCGGTCACGCGTTCAAGCTGATGTCGATTGCCGGTGCCTATTGGCGCGGCGATTCGCGCAAAGAAATGCTGCAGCGAATTTACGGCACCGCCTGGATCAACCAGAAAGACCTTGACGCCTACCTCCATCAAATTGAGGAAGCCGAGAAACGCGATCACCGCAAACTCGGCCGCGAAATGAATCTGTTCCATTTGCAGGAAGAGGCTATGGGCAGTGTGTTCTGGCATCCGAACGGCTGGACGCTTTACCGCGAGGTCGAAGCCTACGTGCGGCGGAAGCTTGATAAAGCCGACTACAAAGAGGTGAAGACGCCGCAATTGATCGACCGAAAATTGTGGGAAGCGTCGGGTCATTGGGAGAAGTTTCGTGAGCACATGTTCACGACCGAATCCGACGACGACCGTGTGCTCGCGTTAAAGCCGATGAATTGCCCGGCCCATGTGCAGATATTTCGCCAGGGCATCAAAAGCTATCGCGATTTGCCGCTGCGCATGGCTGAGTTCGGGTCGTGCCACCGCAATGAACCGCACGGCGCCTTGCATGGATTGTTGCGTGTCCGGCAGATGACTCAGGACGACGCGCACATATTCTGCACCGAAGATCAGATCACGTCGGAGACCAAAGCCTTTTGCGATCTTTTGCTCGAAATGTACCGCGAGCTCGGATTCGACGAAGTCGTGGTGAAATTCGCTGACCGGCCTGATGTCCGTTCCGGTGCCGACGATGTCTGGGATAAAGCCGAAGCCGCCTTGAGGGACGCGACCAAAGCCGCCGGTCTCGATGTGGTCATGGCGCCGGGCGAAGGGGCGTTTTATGGCCCCAAGCTCGAGTTTCATTTGAAGGATGCGATTGGTCGCTCGTGGCAGTGCGGCACGCTTCAGGTCGATTTCGTTTTGCCGGAACGGCTCGACGCGGAATATGTCGGCGAGGATGGCCACCGCCACCGCCCGGTCATGCTGCACCGCGCCATTCTCGGCACTTTAGAACGCTTTATCGGCATTTTGATTGAACAGTATGCGGGCCGGATGCCGCTCTGGCTGGCCCCGGTTCAGGTGGTTGTCGCGACCATCACGGAGGCCGCCGACGAGGCCGCGATTGCGGCGGTCAAAGCCTTGAAATCTCAGGGTCTTCGCGCCGAAATAGATCTCCGCAACGAAAAAATCAACTATAAGGTCCGCGAACATTCCAATGCCAAGGTCCCGGCAATGTTCGTCTTGGGCGGTCGTGAGGCCGAACAGGGGACGGTCTCGGTGCGCCGTCTCGGCAACAAGAATCAAGAAGTTCTTGCGCTTCAAGAGGCAGTGGATAGGATTAAGATCGAAGCCGCCGCGCCCGATGCATAACGCTCAAGCCTCGGGCCGGTTTAACAACAAACGTGTTTCTGCGAAGTCCGCCATGCGCGGCGGATTGGAGCCTTCGCGGTTCGAAACAATGGAGAAAAACGCATAGCTAGACGACCATTCCCGGCGCCATCCACCCCGAAAGGGCCGTGCGCCAACGAACGAATCGAAGTGCCTCAGGTTCGCCTGATTGATGAAAATGGCGAAATGTTGGGAGTCGTTGATACCAGCGAAGCCCGTGAAAGAGCCCAGGATGCCGGCCTCGATCTCGTAGAAGTTTCCCCAAACGCTGATCCACCGGTCTGCAAAATTCTGGACTACGGCAAACTCAAGTACGAAGCCCAGAAGAAGGCGAACGTTGCCCGCAAAAAGCAGAAGACCGTCGAGGTCAAGGAAATCAAGATGCGACCCGGCATCGACACGCATGACTACGAAGTCAAAATGCGGTCGATCAATCGCTTCCTTGGTGACGGCGACAAGGTCAAGGTGACGCTGCGCTTCCGTGGCCGCGAGATGGCCCATCCCGACCTCGGCATGAAAGTGCTGGACCGGGTGCGCGGCGAACTCGACGAGATCGCCAAGGTCGAACAATTTCCGAAAATGGAAGGCCGCTTGATGACAATGGTGGTCGCCCCGCGTTAGGGCGAACGCCAAAGTTTAATTGAGGTTGCCCCGCGTTAGGGCGAGCGCCTCGCGGTTGGGGTGTTCTCGCCTGCGTTTTCGGAATTATCACCGTCAATTGGGCTGGTGTGCCGGGATGTATGTTCCCGCGCATTTTGCCGCGCCCAATCTCGCTGGGCCAAGTCTTGCGGCGTGTCATCAGGTCATTGACGCCAATTCGTTTGGTGCTTTTGTCAGCGTGATCGATGGTGCGCCGTTCTCGACGCACATTCCTTTTTTGCTCGATCCTGATCGGGGCAAATTTGGCACGCTGCTCGGTCATGTGGCGGCGGCTAACCCGCACAGCCGTGCGCTCGAATCAACAACGCCTTCGCTGGCAATTTTTCAGGGTCCGCATTGTTACGTATCGCCGAGCTGGTACGATTCGCCGTTGATGGTGCCGACCTGGAATTATGTAGCGGTCCATGCAACGGGGGCCACGCGCATCATCAGTGATGCGAATTCGGTGCGGGCATATCTTGAGCGGTTATCAGAGACCCACGAATCAAAAATTGGCGGCACGTTCACGCTCGCGTAATTGCCAGATGACTTTGTGAGCGCGACGGCGCGCGGCATTACACTTTTTGAAATGCCGATTGATCAGCTCGAAGGTAAGTGGAAGCTGAGCCAAAACCGCGGTGCGGTGGATCGCGCGGGCGTTATCAATAATTTGCGGGCACAAGGCGACCTTCAATCCGATCGAATTGCCGATCTGATGGAATCATCCGCCGACAAAGAGCCGCCGGGTTAGGCACCCGAATGTTCGAAACCGTCACGCCGGATCAACCGCAAGAGCGGGAGCTGCTGGTCGCGTTTTATGACATCGATGGGTTTGCGAAGTTTGCCGACGGTAAACCCACGCGTACCATCTTTGATTTCTGCCGCGGCTTTTTCGACCTCACCGGATCAATTGTTGAAGCGGCTGGCGGAAAACTGATCAAGGCGATTGGCGATGCCGGCCTGGTTGCCTTTGAAGATTGCGATGTAGGCGTGGCCTCGCTCCACCAAATTCGCATCGACGGCGAACGGTGGCTTGCAGATCAGGGCTGGTCGTTGATCATTTCAGTCAAAGCGAACTTTGGCCCGGTCACCTGTGGTTATGTCGGCGCGCCCACAGACCGGCGGCTCGATATCTACGGTGTCATCGTCAACAATGCGGCAATGCTGAAACCCGGACCGGGTCGGTTTGGGATTACCGCTGCACTTTTCAAAAAACTGAGTCCCGAGAGCCAGGCGATGTTTGGGCCGCTCGAATCCAACCCGAATGTTTATGTGCCGGTCGAAAAGGCCGGCGACGCCGGAAAATAACTTAGGCTGACGCGCCTCGCCATTCGCGACGGCTTTGCCGCAATATCGAAAACGCGGAACTGAGTGCGAGCCCGGCCATGACAACGCCGACCACTAAATCCGGCACGCCGGAGGCGACAAAATAAACCGCGATCCCCGCGCCGATGACGGCGACGTTGCCAATCGCGTCGTTCCGGGTGCAAAGCCAAACCGATCGCATGTTGGCGTCACCAAACCGATGCCGGTAAAGCAGCATTGCGCTGACCACGTTGGCAACCAGGGCGGCAAAACCAACGCCGCCCATGACCGCGGCAACGGGGACGCCGCCGTAAAGCGCGTGCCAGGCGGCATTGCCCACCACCCAAACCCCGAATCCGGCCATGGCAAAGCCCTTCAGCATGGCAGTGCCCGCGCGCCAGCGGATCGAGAGGCCAAGCACGGCAAGGGTGATCGCGTAAGTCGCGGCATCACCCAGAAAATCGAGCGCGTCCGCCTGCAGCGATACCGAATCGGCGGCGAGGCCGGCGCTGCCCTCAACCAAAAACATGCCGCCGTTGATGATCAGCACGACCCACAGCACACGCCTGTATGAGGCGTCAAACGCGGCGGCATCAACGTCAATTGCGGGGGGCGTGCCGGGATCATCTTCCGCCGCTGTGTTTGGTTGGCTATCCACGTTTAGGCCGCTGTCTTGGCACGGGTATGAGAATGCGCCTCCGCGACATGCTCAACCATATCGGCGATAACATGCCGGATGTGATCATCGGCGGCGCCGTAAAAGACATGCCGCCCGTGCCGCTCTGCCCGCAAAATGCGCCCGGCCCGCAGCAGCCTAAGGTGATGGCTGACAAGCGACTGCGAGAGTTCCAACGTCTCGGCAATGTCACCGACTGACAGATCGCGTGTGCTGCAAGCGAGAACAATGCGAAGCCGCGTCGGGTCACCCAACAGCCGGAACATCTCAGCGAGATTCTGTATCTCACCGGTCTGTAAATTTTTTGATTTGCTCTTACCGCCGCGCGCCATAGCTTGTATTCCCTTCGTGATCGCTGTATCAAATATATGAAGAGGTATTCATATATTGAATTGGGAGTGCGGGTCAAGGGGCTTGGGGCTGTTTACGGTTTGGGCCTTATTCACCGTTTGGGCCCAGGATGATTCTGTCGCGGGCCCCTACCCGGTGTGGTTCGCGCCCGATCTCGGTATCGACAGCCTCGATCAGATCCCGGCCCTACTCGCCAAACCGTTTTCGGACGGCGAACGGATTCAGTTTTTCCGGAGCCGCCGATCAAGAGATGGCGACGGTCCGCCGTCGCAGTGGGCGGGTAACTGCAACGAAATTATGAATCTTGAGGAGAATCGGAAATACCGCCATCTCGCCGACAATGAGTTTGGTGTCCGGCAATATGAAACGCTCGAGCTCTACCGCATCAATTGTTATGTATGGCGGGCTCTCGGACGCGCGCAACCGGCAACCACAGGCGACGTCCGTGATTTCATGATGACGGAAGACGCACTCAATTATTTGCCTTCAATCCTACGTGGCGACTGTCGCCAACTTCGGGCATTACTACGGGCAAATCGCGAAGGCATGCCGTGGAACCAGTATTCATGGGCCCAGCACGACCGCGACCCGCCGCCGGAAAAATTCATTACGCGAGGACAAAATACGTTTGTCAGGAAAACTATAATCGACGGCGAGGTATATTTTGAGTTGATTGTAAAAATTGTCGGTCGCGGCGATTTTGATAAAGATCAAAAGGACGACCTTCTCATTTTCGTGTTGTGGGCGAATCGCCCATTCTCCTATCGCCCGGAATTTCGAACCTTATTTGGTAGCCTATTTTTGCTTAATCGGCATAGTGCGGGCGATGTCCTTCAGGGGACCGAGTCCCTTGCGCCGTGGGGGAATGTTCTGTCTCGCCGGAGTTGCTGGCGCAGAAAATCGGATTTCAAAATCTAAAGGCGACCGGGATCGATCCAATACCGTTCTTCGTGGTGGGCGTTTCGCAACCACTGGCGAAGGATTGCGTCACGATCATCGTTTGCCGCTTCTCGGTCCGATTGTTGTGAAGCGGTCAACCAATCGCGGTTGGCTATGGCTGTCGTAAATTCGGGCCAACTTTCTTTGAAGACACTTGTTCCGCCAGCGAACATGATGCCGAGGATTGGGAGTTTTGCGCCAGCAGGGAAAGTTGAAAAGGCAGTAAAAACGTCAGGCGCGGCCCTCATTACGTCGCCAACATCGTCGTGGAGAATTATCGACCCGTCGCTCTTCGTCATTCTCGCTGTTGTCAGCGCCTCGTACGCCTCTGCAATTCTGTTACCTGAATTCTGGCCAAACAGGCGATTGAAATCCTCGGCCAGTACATCGACAAGTTTCTTGCCGGCATCAATCGTTTCCTGCGGCAGGTAAACCCGGCTTCGAATATCCAAAACCTCCGACAGGTTGGCCATGTAGTGGCCGATACCGACGGTCACGTTTCCGGTGCTGTTGGTTGGGCCGCCGCGTTACTTCGAGTCGTCCAGATACAAATGCGGGACAAATGTTTCCTCACCCACGAGGTGCGCGACAAACTCAGCCCGGTAGTCGCGGGCAACCGAAGGATTTGGCTTTGCCCGTTGGGTGATCGGTTTGCCGTTGGCGGCGACAAGTAACTTCTTCGGTCGCGGTTGGGTCAAGACTTCGGTTTTTCCAGCAGGTGTGATTGCCCAGACGGCTTTGTGCTTGGCGACCATCTTTTTGATGGCGGGGTCAAGGGTTGGCGGCATGGCTGTCCTCCTGAGCCGGGGAAATTCGATTGCGCCCAATATGGACATATTTAAGTCCATTTGTTAGAATAATATTCCTATATCAACGCGGATTCAGGCCAATACGAGGCTCGAATTCAGGAAAATCTGCGGCGCTTGCAGAGTCGGGGGGAGGCGGCTATAAGGCACGGCCTCCGGGCGGCACGGCTTCAAAGGGCATGCCCATCCGCCCCGAACTTTCATCGCTAACAATACGAGGAAAGAAAATGCCCAAAATGAAGACGAAAAGCGGCGCCAAAAAGCGCTTCCGCCTCACGGCGACTGGCAAAGTGCGAATGAATCAAGCCGGCAAACAGCACGGCATGATCAAGCGCACCAACAAACAACTTCGCAATCAGCGCGGCACGACGATTATGTCGGCGGCCGACGCCAAGATCGTGAAGAAGTTCCTGCCCTACGCCTAGAGGAATAAACAAACATGGCTCGAGTTAAACGGGGCGTTACCACCCACGCCCGTCACGCAAAAGTTCGCAAGGCCGCCAAGGGCTATCGCGGGCGCAATAAAAATACATTCCGCATTGCAACAGAGCGGGTCGAGAAGGGGCTGCAATACGCCTACCGCGACCGGCGCAACAAAAAGCGCAATTTCCGCGCGCTGTGGATTCAGCGCATCAATGCGGCGGCCCGTGAACACGGCCTCACCTACGGGCGATTTATCAACGGCCTGAGCCGCGCTGGCATCGAGATCGATCGGAAAATTCTTGCCGATCTCGCGGTCCGCGAGCCTTCGGCCTTCAAGGATCTGGTGAGCCAGGCGGAAACCGCTTTGGCCGCCGCTTCATCCGCCTAACCCGGCCCTTCCCATACACTTCTACCCAAGGGGGACCGTCGTGATAGTGGTCCCCGATGGATGGAAAAGCGTGTAAAGAGAGAGCCATGCCGAATAACAAGTCGGAAAAACCCTCCGAAAAATTGGCCGAAAATCTGGCTGACCTAAAATCCGAATTCGTGAGCGGAATTGCGGCGGCAGTTGACGTGGCAGCAGTTGATGCCGTTCGGATTTCGGCGCTTGGCAAAAAAGGCCGCATCAGTCTGTTGATGAAGACGCTTGGCAAGATGACGCCGGAAGAGCGTTCGGTGTCCAGCCCGGCCTTCAATGCCCTTAAAGATGAGATCGCCGCCGCCGTTGAGGCGCGCCGAAAGGCGCTCGAAGGCGCCGCGTTGGACGCCCGCCTCGCGACGGAAACTGTTGATGTGACATTGCCGGTGCGGGCGGAACGCCAGGGCCACATTCATCCGGTCAGCCAGGTGATGGACGAAATTATCGCCATCTTCGGCGACATGGGATTTTCCGTCGCCGACGGCCCCGACATCGAAGACGATTTTCATAATTTCACCGCGCTCAACATTCCACCCGAACATCCCGCCCGGCAAATGCACGACACGTTCTATCTGCTGGAAGATGCAAACGGCGAACGCAAGGTTCTCCGCACCCACACTTCGCCGGTGCAAATCCGTCACATGATGAACAATCCGCCGCCGCACCGTATTATTGCGCCCGGCCGGACTTATCGCTCGGACTCCGACATCACGCACACGCCGATGTTTCATCAGGTCGAGGGCTTGGTGATCGACAAGGCGACGCACATGGGCCACCTCAAAGGGTGTCTGGAAGAATTCGCGCGGGCGTTTTTTGAAGTCGACAATTTGCGCATGCGTTTCCGGCCAAGCCACTTTCCGTTCACCGAACCAAGCGCCGAAGTTGATATTGGCTGCAAACGGGACGGCGGCGAACTTCGCATCGGTGAGGGCGACGACTGGCTCGAGATTCTCGGCTGCGGCATGGTCCACCCGAAAGTGCTGGAACACGCCGGCATTGATTCGAGCATCTATCAGGGTTTTGCCTTCGGCGTCGGCATCGACCGGATCGCGATGTTGAAATATGGCATCCCCGATCTTCGCGCCTTTTTCGAATGCGATCTCCGCTGGCTTAAACATTACGGCTTCGTGCCGTCGGATGTGCCGACGCTCGCCCAGGGACTGGCGCGATGAAATTCTCGCTGTCCTGGTTGAAAGGGCATCTCGATACGGATGCGCCGTTAAATGTCATCACCGATACGCTGACCGCCATCGGCCTTGAAGTTGAAGAGGTCACCGACCGCGCCGCCGACCTAAAAGATTTCGTCGTCGGCTTTGTCACGGACTGCAAGCCGCATCCGGACGCCGACAAACTTCAAGTTTGTATGGTCGATACGGGTAGCGGTGAGGTCCAGGTCGTCTGCGGCGCGCCCAACGCCCGGGCCAGCATGAAGGGCGTTTTTGCAGGCGTCGGCCTGGTCGTCCCAGGCACCGACATGTTGCTCAAGAAAACCAAGATCCGCGGTGTCGAATCAAACGGCATGTTGTGTTCGGCCCGTGAAATGGGCCTCGGCGACGATCACCACGGCATCATCGATTTGCCTGAAGATGCACCTATCGGCGAGCCGTTCGCGCCAATACTCGGCCTCGATGATCCGGTGATTGAAATCGCCATCACGCCCAACCGCCAGGATTGCCTCGGCGTGTCCGGCATCGCCCGTGATCTCGCGGCGGCTGGTCTTGGCAACGTCCGATCCTTTGAAGTGGCGCCGACGCAGAGCACATTTGTGAGCCCGATCAAGGTTCGGCTTGGCTTTAAAGGCGGCGATACCAAACCGTGCCCGTTGTTCGTCGGACGCTATATTCGCGGCGTAAAAAACGGCCCAAGCCCGCAGTGGCTTCAGGATCGGTTGATCGCGATTGGCCTTCGCCCGATCTCGGCATTGGTCGACATGACCAATCTGATAACTTTCGACCTTGGCCGCCCGCTGCATGTGTTCGATGCCGACAAGCTGAACGGCGGAATTCACGTCCGTTTGTCGAAAAGCGGCGAAAGCATCGATGCCCTCGACGGAAAAACCTACACGGTCGACGATCAGGTCACCGTCATTGCCGATGATCACGGTGTGCTTGCACTCGGCGGAATAATTGGCGGCGAACAATCGAGCTGCACGGAATCGACCACCAACGTTTTTATTGAGGCGGCGCTTTTTGATCCGATCCGGACGGCGGCAACCGGACGCCGCTACGGCATCGAGAGTGATGCGCGCTACCGGTTTGAGCGCGGTGTTGACCCGGATGCGGTTTTTTCCGGCATGGAGGCCGCGACCAATTTGGTGCTGCAACTTTGCGGTGGTGAGGCCAGTGAAGTTGTGTCGTCGGGCGCCATTCCCGATTGGGAGCGTGATGTCTGGCTCCGTCCTGACCGGATTAATCAGTTGGTCGGATTTGATCTGGCACAGGACCGGATCGTCGAAATTCTAACTGCGCTTGGATTTGGCGTAACACCGGCAGGCGAGGTGTTGACCGTTGCCGTCTCCTCGTGGCGGCGAGATGTTCACGGTGAAGCTGATCTCGTCGAGGAAGTCGCCCGCATCGAGGGCTTTGACAAAATTCCGTCGGTCCCGCTTGAAAGACTGAACGCCGTTACCCGCCCCGCTGTGAACGCGACGCAAGCGCGAGTGGGTACAGCGAAACGCGCCCTTGCCGCCCGCGGCATGGATGAATGCGTCACCTGGTCATTTCTCTCGGCAGCGCACGCATCATTATTTGGCGGTGGCGATGAAAGCCTTCGCCTGATCAATCCGATTAGCGCTGATCTCGATCAGATGCGGCCGTCGTTATTGCCGAACCTGATTATCGCTGTGGGACAGAATGCCGATCGTGGCGCCGCTGATACCGCATTTTTTGAAGTTGGCCCGCAGTACGCCGACGATACACCGGACGGCCAGGGCTCGTTCGCGTCGGGCGTTCGTGCCGGGCTGTCGGATACGCGCCACTGGAACGGCGACGCGCGACCCGTCGATGTGTTCGATGCGAAGGCCGATTCGCTGGCGGCACTTGAGGCGTGCGGTGCGCCGGTCGCCAAACTGCAACTTGAAGCCGCGGCGCCTGCCTGGTATCACCCGGGGCGTTCCGGCACCTTGCAGCTCGGGCCAAAAAACCTGATCGCCCATTTTGGCGAAATTCATCCGGGCGTTTTGCGCGATATGGATGTTGCCGGCCCGGTCGTAGGCTTTGAAATTAATCTTGGCTCCATTCCGTTGCCAAAGGCGAAGGCATCACGCAACCGTGCGCCCTTAATCGTGTCCGATCTGCCGGCGGTGGTTCGCGACTTTGCCTTTGTTGTGGCAGGTGACGTGCCGTCTGCGCGTATCGTTCAGGCAGCGCGGAAAGCCGATCCGAAACTGATCACCGATATCGCTGTGTTCGATGTTTTCACCGGCGGTTCTCTCGGCGAAGACCAAAAGTCGGTTGCCATTGCCGTCCGCCTGCAACCAACGGACGCGACACTCACCGACGACGCTATTGAGGCTTTGTCGCAAAAAATCGTTGCGTCCGTGACCAAGTCCACCGGCGCCAGCCTTCGCGGCTAGAGAAGGTAACGCTCGCGCACGCATGACCAAACCCAGCCACATTCGTAACTTCGCCATCGTCGCCCATATCGATCACGGCAAATCGACCCTTGCGGATCGCATGATCGAATTCTGCGGCGGGCTCGAGAAGCGCGAGATGAAAGAGCAAGTGCTCGATTCGATGGATATCGAACGCGAGCGCGGCATCACCATCAAAGCGCAAACGGTTCGGCTTAGTTACACCGCGAAAAACGGCGAAGATTGCATCCTCAATTTGATGGATACGCCGGGCCATGTTGATTTCGCATATGAGGTCAGCCGCTCGCTGGCGGCGTGTGAAGGGTCGATCCTGCTGGTCGACGCGAGCCAGGGTGTTGAAGCGCAAACCCTCGCCAATGCCTATCAGTCGATCGACGCCGACCATGAAATGGTTGTCGTTCTCAACAAGATTGATCTCCCGGCGGCGGAACCGGAGCGCATTCGCGCGCAGATCGAAGATGTCGTCGGTATCGATGCGTCGGATGCCATTCCAATATCCGCCAAAACCGGCGAAGGCGTTGTGGATGTCCTTGAAGCACTGATTGAACGCCTTCCGGCGCCGGGCGGCGATGCGGACGCACCGTTGCGCGCGATGCTAGTCGACAGTTGGTACGATCCCTATCTCGGCGTTGTCATTCTGGTGCGGGTGCGGGACGGCGTCATCAAAAAGGGCATGAAGATGCGGATGGTGGCCGCCGGTACCAGCCATCCAGTGGAACGCGTCGGCATTTTCAAACCAAAGCCCGACCAAATCGATCAGTTGGGGCCGGGCGAAATCGGCTTCGTGACCGCCGGCATCAAGGAAGTCGCAGAAACCCAGGTCGGCGATACCCTCACCGACGACAGCCGTCCGACGACCGATCCACTGCCAGGGTTTCGGCCGAGCGTGCCGGTGGTGTTTTGCGGGTTGTTCGCGGTCGATGCTAATGACTTCGAGGAATTGCGTGAAAGCCTGGTGCGCCTCCGCCTCAACGATTCCAGTTTTCAGTTTGAACCAGAATCCTCGCCCGCACTCGGTTACGGCTTTCGCTGCGGATTTCTCGGGCTGCTGCATCTTGAGATTATTCAGGAGCGGCTCGAGCGTGAATTCAACCTCAACCTCATCACCACCGCGCCGAGCGTTGTTTATCGCATCGCGCTGAACACGGGCCCCGAATACGAACTGCATAACCCGGTCGATTATCCCGATCCAACGCAAATCAAACGCATCGAAGAGCCGTGGATTCGCGCGACTGTGATGGTCCCGGACGAATATCTCGGATCGGTTCTGAAACTCTGTGAAGATCGTCGCGGCATTCAGCTCGACCTCACCTACGCAGGCAATCGCGCGGTCGTGGTCTACCGGTTGCCGCTGAATGAAGTGGTGTTCGATTTTTATGACCGATTGAAATCGGTCAGCCGTGGGTACGCCAGTTTCGACTACCACATCGACGGCTACGAAGAGGGCGATCTCGTCAAGATGTCGATCCTCGTCAACGGCGATACGGTCGATGCGTTGTCGCTCGTCGTGCACAGAGGCCGTGCCGAATCGCGCGGCCGCGCCATATGCGAGCGCCTGAAAGAACTGATCCCGCGGCACATGTTCAAAATTCCGTTGCAGGCGGCAATCGGCGGCAAGGTCATCGCGCGGCAAACAATTTCGGCGATGCGAAAAGATGTGCTGGCAAAATGTTACGGCGGCGACCTGTCGCGGAAACGAAAGCTGCTCGACAAGCAGAAAAAGGGCAAAAAGAAGATGCGGACCTTCGGCAAGGTCGCCATCCCGCAGGAAGCCTTTATCGCCGTGCTAAAGCTCGGCCACGAATGAGGATGTTCGCCGCACTAAAGCTCGGCGACGAATAGAAGCGCGCTTTACGGTCGAGATGGCGGCAGCTGAAGTCGCTGTTTAGGAAATTTTGTAAGTCAATTTGAACGGCGCCGTGCTGCCGGTCGCCTGGAATGATCCGTGCCCGGATATGCCCTTAAAGTCGCCAGTGCCTGAACCGGCCACGACGGTGCATTCGGCGCTGGCCGCGCCGCCTTCAAATACACCTTCGTGGCGCATGACAAAACTTCCGGAACGCTCACCCAATTTACCGGTAATGCGTTCCAATCCGACGAAAGTCGCCGTGCCATCGGCCCGGTGCATCATCAAATATTCGGTTTTGGCGTCACCTTCCAAATCGCCTGTAAAAGATTTGCTGATGGTGGCGCGGGTTAATTTTGGCCCGGCTTCTTCTTCGTTGTAGGGCGCTTCGTCCCATCCCGTGATCGAGAAAGTGGAGTCTGCTGTGTGGGTCATGCCCGGTTTCCTAACGCTCGGTGAATCAGCGATCGCTGCGGCGGCGGCGAAATACCCAGGCGAAAAGAATGCCCGGCACACCAAACATTGCCCAGGCCGGCCATTGCAGGACGGTGATAACGACCGGGTCCCAAATCGCCGGGAGGACGTATCTTTGCACCACGACTTGCGCGAGGCCGAGGCTGCCCGGATGGATATCGAACCAGAGCTTGCCAAGCGCGGTGATTTGCCACCCGCCGTTATCAATTGAATCGACGATTTCCCAGCCAAGCGCGATTACGCTAAGCGCAATAAACAGCCAGCCAATCAGTCGCCCAAGCAACATTTTGTCCCCCTCTGACCATATCGGCGCGTCAGCCTCAATGGCCCAGGCTCAGCGGCAAGATGCGCCGTTACACCCCGTGCGATTGTGCCAAGCGTATCAGAAAATTTTGGCCGCTGCCGCAATTGCGCCCAATTCCGGGTCGCCACGCTCCGCGCCAAGTTTGATGCACGGCCGGTCCGAACCACGCTTCGGAACCGGTTTGCCTAGTCAATCTTCGTCGCTATAGTGCCGCCGCCGCGGGCCGGGATTTCGATCCGCCCGCGCGCCCAAACGGAGGGGTGGCCGAGTGGCTGAAGGCGCACGCTTGGAAAGCGTGTTTACGGGCAACCGTAACGTGGGTTCGAATCCCACTCCCTCCGCCAGAATTTGGAACGACGGGCGTCCCAAATCTTAACTTCAAATAATTTACATCTGCCCATATTCGAAGGACATAATCAGCCATCCGAATGGACGCGAGTGAGTCAACGTATTTAGAATACCGAAGTGCTGATTGGTCAGTATCCAATTTGAACGCAAACCGAAATCACGGGGCGATCTTTACCGAACCCTAATTAAATGAAGGCGATCAGCCCCCCGGCCGGTCGTTACAAACGACCGTTACACCCTGCCTTCAATCGAGAGGGGTGTCCAGAAATTGAAATCCTGGGCAAATTGCGGCCCAATCTCCCGTTCATGCGTTGTGGCCCAACTGGCGGCGTTGCTAAACTTCGGCATGTTTAATCGACGCGCCGCGCGCGGCACGATCACAACTTTTCAGCACCGGGGACCAGAAAAATGTTCAGTTATGTGACGATCGGCACCAACGATCTTGAGGGATCGGCCAAATTTTACGACGACGTATTGGCTGTATTGGGTGGAAAGCGCGCCTTTGAAACGGATAATTTTATTTCCTGGTCGGACGGTGCGGGCGGCGGCATGCTCAGCCTTAACAAGCCCTATGACGGAAATCCGGCCACCGTTGGCAATGGCGTGATGATTGCGTTGACGGCAAGCAGCCCTGAGCTGGTCGACGCGGTTCACAAAAAGGCGCTTGAATGCGGCGGCGCCGATGAGGGTGTGCCGGGCCCCCGCGGCACGCCGGGAAATTATTACGGCTACTTCCGCGATCTCGACGGCAATAAAATATGCGCGGCCTGTTTGGGCGGGGCCGGCTGATTGCCACATTAAGAAATATTGCGGGCACTGGATTCAGCAAGAGGCACCGGACGAAGTGAATACAACTTTGCTCGAATTTCTGGCGGGACTTGATTAGGCTGGTTCACGAAGAATAATGCGTGTCGGTCCATCTACCAACGGCCAAATAATCCTGCACTTGGGAATTCACTATGCCGCCTGATCTTAAACACGACGTCTCCATCCTCAGCGACAGCGCGGAAATCGCGGCGGAGGCTTATGCGCCGGAAGGTTTTCCGGGCGGCGTCGAAATGCAGGTCCTGCGGCGTCTCGATAACGGTTCGATCCGAAGCGCCGTCCTGACAATTCCACCCGGGTGGTCGAGCGGCGGCGCCCATATCGGTGCGGTGGCCGAACAGGGATTTTTGCTCCACGGTTCCCTAATGATGGGCGACATCAAGCTGGAAGCGGAGGATTACTATTTTCATCCCGCGGGCAGCCCGATAGGCCAGGTCTTAAGCGAGCACGGGGCAAAGTTGATCGTCATTCATGATGGGCCGCAGTCGTTCCGGCCGGCGATACCGGACGACAAAGTTTCGGCCGATGCGATCCCACGGCTCTCGGTGTCAGATGTTGAACCGGTCAATTCTGTTGTCGACGGCCAAACGCTGACGGTCCGGCGCCGCATTCTTTGGCGGGATGCGAAATCCGGCGCTGATACCCGGCACCTGACCATCCCGGTCGGGACAGAAGGCCTCGGCGCTGAATGGCATCCGGTCAACGAAGAAATCTTTTTCCTGACCGATGATGCGCCGACCGGGCAAGACGGTGTTGGTCCCGGCTGGTTTCTGTTTAACCCGGCCTACGGCGTTCACGGCGGCGCCCGGCAAACGACAAAAAGCACGCGGACGTTATTGGAATGGCACGACGGCCCGTGGGAGTTGATTAGAGTTTAGCTTCCGATCTCATCGTCGTAGCCGTGATGCGCAGAATAAAAAACCAGAAACATCAGCCCGCCGCCGACCGCGGACGCGACGACAATTCCAAGAACCAGGGCGAGCCAACCCATCGGTGAAATGGCAACACCCTCAAGCTGATTCCACATCCACATCGCGCCGCCGATGGCGATCACGGCGAGACCGCCGAGGGCGACGATCAGGATATAAATTGGTTTCATGTCCTGTGTCGCGCTTCAATCATGTGGCGGATATCAAAGTTCATATTTGTCGATCTGCGGCTCGGTGGCCGCCACTTTCAGCCAGTCTTGCATCGCCGGGTGGTTGGTCACAGCATTCACATAGGCGTGTGCCACGTCATCAAGGGGAAAGCCATAGGTCAGAAATCGTGAGACGACCGGGGCGAACATGGCGTCGGCATTGCCAAAGGCGCCGAACAGAAAGGCGCCACTGCCACCATATCGATTTCGGCAGTCCTGCCAGAGCGACTGAACCCGGTCGGCGTCCCTCAGGACTTCGGGCGACAGTTCAAAGGTCTCGTAGGTTCTCCGGCAATTCATCGGGCATTGCTGGCGCAGCGCATTGAATCCGCCGTGCATCTCGGCGCTGACCGCCCGCGCCGTCGCCCGCGCGACCTCGCCCTCGGGCCATAAATCTTTTTCCGGAAACTTCTCGGCCAGATATTCGAGAATGGCGAGGCTCTCCCAGATCGTCGTATCCCCGTCCAAAAGCACCGGCACCAATCCCGCTGCCGAATATTCGCCAATTCGAGACGCCGTGTCCGGCTGATCGAGCGGAATGACGATTTCCTCAAATGGAATCTCCGCTGCCCGCATTGCGATCCACGGCCGCAACGACCAGCTCGAATAATTCTGACTGGCGATGACAAGAGTAAGTTTGGCCATGAATATTTCCCCGAAACGCGGAACCCCTCTAATCTATTGCCGAACCGAAGCCTGAGGCCAGAACTGATGTTGCCTTTTCTCGTACTGCGACCCGACGCCACACCGACGCCCATTTGGCTGGTGAATAAATCCAATTTTGCCAATTGGCGAAAGCGCCGCAATGCGCAGGAAAGGGCTTGGTTGCGAGAAGTGCGATTTAAACCGACACCGGGCAAACACACTAGATTGCCGGGCGCCGATGGCGGCCCATCGGGGATCGTGCTCGGCGTCAGCGAAACACCCGTTCTTGATGATTTTATCGGTCTTCCGCGGGCGCTTCGTCGCGGCACCTATGCGATTGATCCAGCACCGGGCGCCACCATGGCCAACATTGCGGTCACCGGCTGGGGTCTCGGGACGTACGCTTTCACAAAGTTTCATGGCCGCGCCCAGCCCCGCTTTGCAACATTGGCGGTGCCGGAGAAGGCCGATTTTGGCGAGACCCGGCGGATTATCGCCGCGACATTTTTTGTCCGTGATCTGGTCAACACCCCGGCGTCCGACATGGGCCCGGCTGAACTGGCCGATGCCGCAGTCGCAATGGCGCGGTCGCACGGTGCGCGCACGCGCGTTCACGTCGGCGATGAGCTGCTGGAAAATAATTTTCCCGCAATCCACGCCGTCGGCCAGGCGAGCAATCGCGCGCCGAGACTGATCGACCTCCGCTGGGGCAAGCCGGGCGCACCGAAACTTACGCTGGTTGGCAAAGGCGTCTGTTTTGATTCAGGCGGCCTCGATATCAAACCGCACGCCGGCATGCGCCTGATGAAAAAAGATATGGGAGGTGCGGCACACGTTTTGGCGCTCGCCCACATGGTTATGGATGCGGGGCTGAATGTCCGCCTGCGAGTGCTGATCCCAGCAGTTGATAATTCGATTTCCGGTTCGGCGATGCGTCCGGGCGACATCGTGTCGACGCGCAGCGGCACCACCATCGAGATTGGTCACACCGATGCCGAGGGCCGTGTGGTCCTGGCTGATGCGCTCGCGCTCGCCGACGAAGATGCGCCCGACCTGATTGTCGATTGCGCGACCTTAACCGGCGCTGCCCGTGTCGCGCTCGGCACCGAGATCGTGCCGTTCTTTACCGACGACGATAAACTTGCCGCAGCGCTTGACCGCGCCGGTGAAACGGAATCGGATCCGCTGTGGCGGCTTCCGCTTTGGGAGCCCTACCGCCGTTTGATCAAAAGTTCGGTCGGCGACATCACGAATTCCCCGGACGCCCCGTTTGGCGGCGCGCTAACGGCAGCACTTTTTCTCCAGGAATTTGTTGCTAAATCCAAATCCTGGGTCCATTTCGATATGTTTGCGTGGAACAGCCGCGGCCGGCAGGGCCAGCCATCCGGCGGTGAGGCGACCGGGCTGCGGGCGATTTATGCGGCCCTGAAACAGCGATACGGCTGATTGAGGCGGCTTCCCGCACCCTAAAATTCCGCCAGAAAGCGCTAAAAACCGCCAAAAACAGCGGATTTTACCGTCGACCCTCTGAATCTGATAGTTTGTTCCGGCTTGGCAACGAATTTTTGAGATCGCGCCGCCCATGGTGGTCCAATGGAGGCTCTGCTGTCACCTGATTTGAAAAGCCAGGACGCGTTGTCGCTTTGGTTCAGTGCGCTCAGTGATTCTGTGCGCGCGCAGGGGCCTGATCTTTCCGCCCGGCAGATGGCGATCCTGCTGGCAATTTATCTCGATCCGCCGCCGCATACGGTGCGCGGGCTTGCCGCCCAAATGGAAATATCGAAACCAGCCGTGACGCGGGCGCTCGATTCCCTATCGCGACAGGGTTACGTTCGCCGCGCTCCCGATCCCGATGACGGACGCAGCGTTGTGTTGCAACGGACGGTTAAAGGTTCGGTCTATCTCAGCGAGTTCAGCGATCTCGTCATGAATGCAGCCCGCGTACTCGATTCGTAATTGCGCTACGCCGAATCAATACCCGAGTTTTCGGTCCACGACATTGAGAAGAGGTTCGCCTGCCAAAGCGCGGCGGAGATTGTCGATAATCTGCGGCGCGGCGGAATCAAAATCGGTTTCACTGGCAACATGCGGCGTCAGAATAATTTTTGGATGTTTCCAGAACGGGTGCTCGGACGGCAGCGGCTCCGTGGTGAAGACATCAAGCGCCGCACCGGCGAGCGTTCCCTCATCAAGGGCTGCGATCACATCGTATTCAAGCACCAGCCCGCCGCGTCCGGCGTTGATCAACGTCGCCCCTTCCGGCAGGTGGGCGAGCGTTTCGCGGTTGACGATGTTCCGTGTCTCGGGCGTTAGCGGAAGCAGCGAAACAAGCACATCGGTTTGCTGGAGAAATGCTGGCAGGCCGTCCGGCCCACTGAAACTTGTCACACCGGCAACAGATTTCGGTGTCCGGCTCCAGCCAGAAACAGGAAACCCGAGGGCAACCAGTTTTTCGGCCGCGTCCTGGCCGAGGACTCCGAGACCCAAAATACCGACGCGGGTGTCTTCCGGGCTCCGGACGATTGTCCGGGTCCATTCGGACCGGGTCTGGGCGTCGGCATAAAAGCGCGCTTCGCGGTGAAAATTCAGAACCGATTGCACGACGTAAATCGTCATCCGTTTGATCAGCACGTCATCAACCAGCCTGATTATGGGCAAATCGGGTGGAAGGTCAGGGCAGGCGAAGACGCCGTCGACGCCAGCACCGCCGGACGCAATAAATTTGAGGTTTGGGTATTGGGGAACGATGCCCTTGCCGGGTGCGAAGGACAGCATTGCGTCCGCCCGTTCATGGTCCGACTCCATCGGTGCGACACAGACTTCAAGATCGGGATCAGCTTTTCTTAACGCGTTCAACCAACCATCGCTAAAAAAACCGGGCATTCCGGCAATAACAATCATCAAGTTCGCATGTCCTTTTCGTGGGCAACTTCGAGATCGAAAGACGCTGCCATCAGGGCGCGCGTATATTCCGTTTTTGGATCGTCAAATATCTGATCGGTGTGTCCTGCCTCAACGACCTTGCCGTCGCGCATCACGATCACTTCGTCGGCGAGCGCGCGTACGACTTTGAGGTCATGGCTAATAAAAAGGTAGGCAAGTTTGTGTTTGTCCTGCAGGTCCCGCAACAGGTCGACGATCTGCGCCTGCACCGACATATCAAGTGCAGACGTCGGCTCGTCGAGAACCACAAATTTTGGTTCCAGCACCATGGCCCGGGCGATTGCGATCCGTTGCCGCTGGCCACCGGAAAATTCATGCGGATAGCGGTCCTGACTGTCGGCGTCGACGCCGACTTCCTGCAGGACTCTGGAAATTAACGCGCGACGTTCGTCGTAGGTTCCGCCACTGCCGTGGACCAGCAATCCTTCTTCGACGATCTGCCCAATCGAAAGCCGCGGACTGAGGCTGCCGTAGGGGTCCTGAAAAACGATCTGCATTTCTTTGCGGAGTGGGCGGAGCATGCGAAACCCTGAACCCTGAATCGATTGACCGCGAAAACTAATTTCGCCTTTGCTCTTGATTAATCGCAGCAACGCCATGCCAAGCGTGGTTTTGCCGCTACCGGATTCACCGACAACACCAACCGTGTGGCCTTCCCGAATCGAAATGCTGACGTCTTCGACGGCCTTTACATGATCGACCGTTCGCCGCATCAGGCCGGCCTTGATCGGGAAATAGACCTGAATGTTTTTCGCCTTTATCACTTCGGGCGCATCTGGTGCGGGCTTCAGCGCTTCGCCTTTGGGTTCGGCGCTTAGAAGCATCTTGGTGTATTCGTGCTGCGGGTTAGTAAAGATCGATTCGGTGGTGCCGGTTTCAACAAAAACGCCGTCTTTCATAACGCAGACCTTTTTTGCCATCTTCCGAACAACGCTGAGGTCATGTGTGATCAGCAGCATGGCCATGCCGAGTTTGGCCTGCAGTTCGTTCAGCAGCTTCAAAATTTGCGCCTGAATGGTGACGTCCAATGCCGTCGTCGGTTCGTCCGCAATCAGCAGGTCGGGATTGTTGGCAAGCGCCATTGCGATCATCACGCGCTGGCGCTGGCCGCCCGAAAGTTCGTTCGGAAAAGCATTGATGCGTTTTTTCGCATCCGCGAGCCCCACCATGTGCAGCAACACAAGCGTCCGCGCCCGTGCCGCCTGACGCCCCAATCCTTGATGCAAAAACAGAACTTCATTGACCTGATGTTCAATTGTGTGCAGCGGATTGAGCGACGTCATCGGCTCCTGAAAGACCATCGAAATCTGGTCGCCGCGAATGTCGGCAAGTGTCGCCGGGTCCGCGCCGATCATCTGTTTGCCTTCGACAATGATCGATCCGGTCGGGTGTTGCGCCATCGGGTAGGGCAAGAGCTGCAGCACTGACAATGCCGAGACCGATTTGCCGGAACCACTTTCCCCGACCAGCGCGAGCGTTTCGCCTTTGTCGATTTCAAACGAGACGCCGCGCACCGCTTCCACAGCGCGGCCACCGACGTTGAAAGTTACCGAAAGATCTTTGACCGATAGAAACATGTAAAGGAGCCCGCGCCGGTTAAGCCAATGTCTTGCGCGGGTCGAGCGCGTCGCGAACCGCTTCGCCGATGAACACGACCAGTGTCAGCATAACGGCAAGAAGCATGAAGCTGGTGATGCCGAGCCACGGCGCGTGAAGGTTGGCCTTTCCTTGGGCCAGCATCTCACCGAGCGAAGCCGAACCGGGCGGCAGGCCAAAGCCGAGAAAATCAAGCGATGTGAGAACCGTAATCGAGCCGCCGACAATGAACGGCATAAACGTGACGGTTGCGACCATCGCGTTTGGCAGCAAATGCTTGAACATGATTTTGCGATTGGAAACGCCGAGCGCGCGGGCGGCCCGGACGTAGTCGAGGTTCCGCGCGCGCAGGAATTCCGCCCGGACAACACCGACCAACGACATCCAACTGAAGATGAGCATCAATCCGAGCAGCCACCAGAAACTCGGCTCGATAATACTGGCGAGGATAATCAGCATGAAAAGCGTTGGCATGCTCGACCAGATTTCCATAAATCGTTGGAACAACAGATCGGTCCAGCCGCCAAAATAGCCCTGCACGGCGCCGGCGATGACGCCAATAATCGAACTGAAGAAGGTCAGGACCAAGCCAAACAGGATCGAAATCCGGAATCCGTAAATTAATCGGGCAACAACATCGCGGCCCTGATCGTCCGTCCCCAGCCAATTGACAGCGGACGGCGGTGCTGGTGCCGGCACCGGCAAATCGAAGTTGATGGTGCGGTAACTGAATTCGACCAGCGGCCAAATCATCCAACCTTTTTCGTTAATCAGGTCTTTGACAAACGGATCGCGGTAATCGGCAACGGTATCGAAATCGCCGCCGAAATGGGTCTCGCTATAATCGCTGAGGACCGGCGACAATAATTCGCCGTCAAACCAAACCAGAAGCGGCCGGTCGTTGACGATCAATTCCGAAAACAATGAGACGACAAACAGCACCAGAAATATCCGCAGCGACCAAAAGCCACGTTTGTTGGCGCGAAAATTCCGCCAGCGCCGCTGATTGAGCGGCGTAATGCGAAGGCCCATCCAGCGAACGACGCCGGGCGATGAGGGGCCCAGCTCAGACACCGCGTGCCTCGAAATCGATTCTTGGATCAATCACGACATAGGCGAGATCGCCGATCAGATTGAGGATGAGGCCAAGCAGCGTGAAGACAAACAATGTTCCGAACATGACTGGATAATCGCGATTGATCACCGCCTCAAATCCAAGCAGGCCCAATCCGTCGAGCGAAAAAATAATTTCGATCAGCAATGATCCGGTAAACAGGATGCCAATAAAGGCACTTGGAAATCCGGCGATCACGATCAACATCGCGTTCCGGAAGACGTGCCCGTACAGAACCCGGCGTTCCGTCAATCCCTTTGCCCGCGCCGTCATCACATACTGTTTGTTGATTTCGTCGATGAAAGAATTCTTGGTCAGCATGGTCAGCCCGGCAAAACCGCCGATGACCATCGCGAGCACGGGCAGGAATATGTGCCAAAAATAATCGAGAATTTTTCCGCCGATGCTCAGTTCGCTGAAATTTTCAGATATGAGCCCGCGCAGTGGGAACCAGTCGAAGTAGGACCCGCCTGCGAACAACACAATTAAGAGGACGGCAAACAGAAAACTCGGGATCGCGTTGCCGACAATGATGACTCCGCTCGACCAGACGTCCATGCGGCTGCCGTCGCGCACAGCCTTTTTTATGCCGAGCGGAATCGAGATCAGATAAACCAGCAGCGTCGTCCAGAGGCCGAGAGAAATGGATACCGGCATCTTGTCGATGACCAGATCAATGACGCTGGTATCGCGAAAATAACTGTTGCCGAAATCGAGCCGCAGATAATTGCCGACCATTAAGATAAAGCGCTCGTGCGCGGGTTTATCGAAACCGTAGAGAATTTCGAGCTCTTTGATGAAGTCGGGGTCGAGGCCTTGCGCGCCACGGTACTTGGAGGTCGTGCCGGTACTGGTGGCGCCGCTCCGGTCCTGCGGCGATCCACCGCCGACTTCAGCGGTATCGTCGCCGGTGATGCGCACCGTGGCCGAAACGGCGGTGCCGGTGATTTCGGCAATCAATTGTTCGACCGGGCCGCCGGGTGCGGCCTGCACAATGAAAAAGTTGATCACCATGATCCCGAACAGAGTCGGAATAATCAGCAGCAGTCTTCGGATGATGTAGTTCAGCATCTAGCGGTAACCGATCGTTACTCTAATTCTGATTTTTCAAAGCGTCGGCCTTGGCTGTATCGATCCACCAGGTGTCGATAAATCCTAAACCGTATTTTGGTGGCGCATCCGGCATGCCGAACTTATCCCAATAGGCGACGAGATGGCCCGACCGATACCATTGCGGAATGAGATAATAGTTCCACATCATCACGCGGTCGATGGCCCGTGCCGCGGTTGTGAGTGACACGCGATCAGTTGCACCGGCGAGATGATCAAGCAGATCGTCGATCACCGGGTCGGCGATGCCGCCGTAATTTATGCTGCCCTCGGAGGCAGCCGCAGCGGAGCCCCAAAAACTCCGTTCGCCGACGCCGGGTGTAAGTGGAGTGCCAAAGGCGGCGGTGGTGATATCGAAATCATATGTCCGCATCCGGTTCGCATACTGCGCCGAATCGACAATGCGAATGCTTGCGTCGATGCCGAGTTTCTTAAGGTTGGCGACCATCGGCGCGATGATTCGTTCAAACGAGGGGCTGATCAGCAGAAATTCGATTTTCATCTGCTCACCGGCTTCGTTCTGCAACTCGCCGTAAAGAACGCTCCACCCGGAATCGGATAGCAGTTTTGTTGCGCGGCGGAGACCGGTGCGAACATTTCGGGGCCCGTCGGTCTTGGGCATTTTTAAGGCGTCACCAAATATGCCGTCCGGCAAATTCGCGCGGTGCGGTTCGAGCAAGAGTTTTTCAGCGGCGTCGGGTGGCGCTGCGGCGGCGGCCATGTCGGTGTTCTGATAAATGCTGCCGAGCCGGCTGTAGATTCCATAAAACAGATTCTTATTCGACCACTCGAAATCGAAAGTGAGGCCAATGGCTTCCCGAACATTACGGTCCTGCATCAGGGGTCGCCTCAGGTTGAGGACGAACCACTGGCGATTTGCCGCCGCTTCACTTGGCCGGTTTTCCAGCAGAACGCGGCCCCGTTCGACCCCCGGAAATTCGTAACCGGTCGCCCACATCTTGGAGGTGAATTCCTCGCGAAAATCGTATTCGCCGGCTTTGAAGGCCTCAAAAGCGATCGTCCGGTCGCGGTAAAAGTCGAACCGGATTTCACCGAAGTTGTAACGCCCCTGATTGACCGGCAGATGCCAGCCCCAGTAATCGGCGACCCGTTCGTAAACGATGCTACGGCCGGGGTCGGCTGATTTGATCCGGTAAGGTCCGCTGCCCATTGACGGATCGAATGTGGTTTTGTTGAATTCGACCTGGCCGTAATAATTTTTTGAGAGAATCGGCATGGTCGCGGCGATGTCCGGCAGGTCGCGCTTGATCGCATCTTCCTTGAAGGTGAATTTGACCTGATCACTCGCCACAATTTCAACGCTGTCGATGTTGGCAAGCTGAATGCGGAAACTCGGCCGCCCCTGTTCCAGCAAAATGTTGAAGGAAAACACGACGTCATCGACGGTGATCGGTGAGCCGTCATGCCAGGTGGCCTCGGACCTTAATTTGAAAGTGACTGACGATTTGTCGGGTGCGACGTCGACCCATTCAGCGATCAAGCCGTAAAGCGAATCGGGTTCGTCGGCTGTTCCCGTCATCAGCGATTCGAATGGAAGCCCCATTGCGCCCGCGCCCATGCCGCGAAGCCGGATGCCTTTGAGAATGAAGGGGTTGAGGTTGTCGAACGAACCCAAATCGCGCAACCGCACGGTGCCGCCAATCGGTGCGTTCACATTCACATAGTCAAAATGTGTGAAGTCAGCGGAATATTTGAGCTCGCCGAAGGTCGACATCCCGTGCCGCGGTTCCGCCAGGGCGGTGCCGGCGAGAATAGGCACAAGTATTGCGGCGGCAGCGATGCCCAGCCCCAATCCCAATATTCGGCGAATGATGCTGTGCACGTCTCCACTCCTCGTGATCAAACGTCCTCCGGTGCCAGAGCCAGAGCCGGTGCCGGTGCGGGTAAATGTGTTTACCGCATGATCGCTTTCAGGGCGCAGCCATTGCCATGAAATATTCAATCAGCCGATTCGCTTAGTTATCGCTCTCGCCTGTCTCACCCCGTTCTAGCGCCGCGTCCTTGTCCGGATCAATCCACCAGGTATTAAATCCAAGCGAATATTTAGGCGAGATTTCGGGCCGCCCGAAACGATTCCAGTAGGCAACGCGGTAAGACTGAATATGCCACTGCGGCACCACATAATGGCTCCACAATAGGACCCGGTCCAACGCCTGTGTTGACGCGATCAAATGTTCACGGTCCGGCGCGGCAATGATCTTGTCGATCAACGCATCAACAACGGGATCATGCACCCCAATCAAATTGCGGCTGCCATTTTCCTCGACGTTGTAAGAGCCCCAAAAATTACGCTGCTCGTTTCCGGGCGAAAGCGATTGGCTGAAAGTCGAGACGATGACATCAAAATCAAAGCCGTCGATGCGGTTTTGGTATTGCGCCGTATCCACTGTCCGGATTGAAGCGGTGACGCCCAGTTTTTCGAGATTGGCGACATAGGGCGACACGATGCGCTCGAAGGCGGGCGAAACCAAAAGGAATTCCATCGACATGGTATCGCCGGTCGTCCTGTTGGTGAGCTTGCCGTCTCTCACGACCCAACCGGCGTCCTTCAACAGCCGGAGCGCGATCCGGAGGTTTGCGCGAATGTTGCCCGAACCATCTGAGTGCGGTGCCTGATAGGATTTAGTGAACACTTCATCTGGAATTTGACCGCGGAAGGGTTCGAGATATTCAAGCTCAAGCGCGCCCGGTTTTCCCGACGATGCGAGTTCCGAATTGGAAAAGTAACTTTCTGTTCTGGTGTACTGGCCATAAAACAGGTTCTTGTTTTCCCATTCAAAGTCGAAGGCGTAAGCCAAGGCTTCGCGCACGCGGGAATCTTTGAACATGTCGCGCCGCGTGTTGAAGACGAAGCCCTGCATCCCGGTTGGGTTTTGGTGGCGAACCAGTTCTTTCACCACCCGGCCCTGTTCCAGTCCGGGAAAATCGTAACCGGTCGCCCATTGTTTCGAACTGTTCTCGGAGCGGAAATCGTATTCGTGCGCCTTGAACGCCTCCAGCGCGACAGTCTGATCGCGGTAGTAGTCGTAGCGGATCGTGCCGAAATTGTTCTGGCCCTTATTGACGGGAATATCATCGGACCAATGGTTCTTGATCCGCTCATAGGTGATTGATTTCCCCGGGTCGATGTTGGAGACCTTGTAGGGGCCGCTGCCCATCGGCGGATCGAAGGTCGTCTCATTGAATTCGTTGATCTCGTAGTAGGCTTTGGAAAGAATCGTCAGCTGGCCCGCGATGTAGGGCAGTTCGCGATTAAGTTCGCCTTCAAAGGTGATTTTCACCCGGTGATCATCAAGCCGCTCGGCCCCAGACAGGTTCTTCCAATAATTCCGGTAGAAGGGATGGCCTTCGGTGGTCAGCGCCTTCAGGCTGAAGATGACGTCCTCGGCGGTCACCGGCGTCCCGTCATGCCAACGGGCCTCTGGACGAAGATTGTAAATCACCCACGACAGGTCGTCGGCAACCTCAACAGACGAGGCAAGCTGGCCGTACTGCGCGTTCGGCTCGTCTGACGATCCTGACATCAAGGTCTGGAACAATTGGCCGAGACCAGCGGCAGGCCGTCCCTTCAGAATGAACGGGTTGAGCGTATCGAACGAGCCAATCGAATAAAGCGCAACCGAGCCGCCCTTCGGCGCGTTCGGATTGGTGTATTCGAAATGGGTAAAGTCAGGGCCGTATTTCAACTCGCCCGAAAGAACCTGACCGTGCACGGTGGTCGAACCCTGCGCGCTCGCGAAATGCGGTACCAGTGCCAATCCGCCAGCAAGTGTCAGTGCGGTGGCAATACGCCTTGCCCTGTTCATCATCAGATTTCCCTTTGCTTGGATTCCTGCCCTGTTTCGGCCAAGTGTACGCAATAGGCAATCATAATCAAAATCGGCGATTGCCGCGCTAAAGTCCCGGAATCACACGGATTATTGACTGAATTGAGGGCCGCCCACATTGTTGGGAGCGGCGGGGGCGCTTATGCGGCGTTGAGAATTTCCAGCGCGGCCTTGTGAATGCGGCGGTCGCCCGCAGCGACAATCCGCCCGTCGCTATCCGGCCCCAACGTGTCGCCGTTCCAGTCGCTGATAAAACCACCCGCGCCTTCAATAACCGGCACCAGCGCGGCGAAATCCCAGAAATTCAGCGTTGCTTCGATGACGAGATCTACAAATCCTGCCGCGAGAAGTCCATAGGCATAACAGTCGGTGCCGTACCGGCGATGGGCGACTACTTTCTCAATGGCCTCGAATGCGGCGAGTTCAATCTCATTGAAATATTCTAGAGAGGTGCTGTCGAGCGCGGCCTGGTTCAGCGCCGCACAGTCGCGGGTGGAGATTTTCTTGTTGTTGAGCAATGAATCCTGGCCAAGCGCACCGAGCCAGCGCTCGCCCGAAATCGGTTGGTCGATTATGCCAAGCACGGATTGCCCACCGTGGGTCAGCGCAATCAAAGTTCCAAAAAGCGGCCTGCCGGTAATGAAACTTGTCGTGCCGTCAATCGGATCAAGCACCCAGACGAATTCCGCGTCTTCGTTTTCGCGGCCCATTTCCTCGCCAATAATCCCGTGTTCGGGATAGTGGCGCGAAATCAAATCACGGATCGCTGCTTCGCCGGCGCGGTCGGCAATCGTGACCGGCGAATTATCGGGTTTGGTGTCGACCGGGATCGGTTGCCGAAAATAGGGCCGGATCGCGTCGCCTGAGGCGTCCGCAAGGCGATTGCTGAATGCTACGAATTCAGCCGGGCAAACCTCCATTGCGGCAAACCCGGCCGTTCAGCCGCTATTCTTGAGGCAGCGGCAAAAGGGAATCGCTGTTTGCCCGCAGCATAAGAATGAGATTGGCCCGATCGGCCGGATTCTTGATCCCCGCAAATCCCATTTTCGTCCCTGAAACCGCAGATTTGGGATTTTCGAGGAAAGCATCAAGTTCGGCATAACCCCAGTCACCCTCCAGTGCCTTGAATGAAGAGCTGTATTTATAGCCATCCTGTTTGCCCTGCGGTGATCCAAGGATTCCCCAAAGATTAGGCCCAATTTTGTGCGCCTCGCCCGACTGCAAGGTATGGCAGGACATGCATTTCCGGGCTGAACGGGCCCCGCCTGCCGCTTCACCCGTATTCAAAAGGGCGGCAAGAGACAGTGTCTGCTCGGGTTCCGGGTCATCAGCTGCGGCGGCGGCAACACTCTCAATAACGCCGTAAGCGTTGTGTTCCAGCTCTTCCGGCTCAAACAAGGTCTCCGAGAGCATGGCCACGACAAGAACGACCAAGAGGGTCGCCAGGAACGCGCCTGCAAACTTGTTAAATTCGTAACTATCCATTGGGCTCCTCGATACGTTAGGCGCGGCAATTTATCGGCTTTTCGGGCCGCGGCGCAACTCGTATAAAGACGCAGATTTTGGGGATAGGACCCGGCATGAAACCGATCATCGTAATCCCGGCCCGAATGGCGTCGGTCAGGCTACCCGGCAAGCCTCTCGCCGACATTTGCGGCGAGCCGATGATCGTCCATGTCTGGCGTCGCGCGACCGAGGCGGCGGTTGGACCCGTGGTGGTTGCCGCGGCTGAGCCAGAGATTGTCGCTGCCGTGGAGGCCGCTGGTGGCACCGCCGTTTTGACCCGTGCCGATCATCCCTCTGGCTCTGACCGCGTTTGTGAAGCGGTTGAGTCGATCGATCAGGAAGGCGCCTTCGACACGGTGATCAATCTTCAGGGTGATTTCCCGACCATGGTGCCAGGTGATCTCGCGAGCGTGCTTGGCCCGCTTGCCGATCCGGCGGTTGATATCGCGACGCTCGCCAATAAATTTTCGAACGATCAGGACCGCGATGATCCGAATAAAGTTAAAGCGGCAATCGAGCTGAACGGGGGCCGAAGCGGTCGGGTGCTCTATTTCTCGCGCACGATCATTCCGGCCGGCGACGGCGATCACTATCACCACATCGGAATCTACGCCTTCCGGCGTGAAGCTCTTCGGCGGTTCATTAATCTTCCGCCCGCCGCGCTCGAAAAAAGAGAACGCTTGGAGCAGTTGCGTGCGCTCGCCGCCGGCATGCGGATTGATGCAACCCTCGTTGACAGCTATCCGATGGGTGTTGATACTCCCGCCGATCTCGAACGGGTGCGCGCCGAACTCAAGCCCTAGACCCGCATTAATCTCAACTGAAATTCAACTGAATCCAAATTCGCCATGGCCGATCCATCAACAGTGATAGCCTTTCAGGGCCAGACCGGCGCTTATAGCCATCTCGCCTGCCGCGAGGTTTTCCCGGACTGGACGGCACAGCCGTGCGCTGATTTCGAATCGACGTTCGATGCGGTGACGTCGGGCGCCGCCACACTCGCCATGATTCCAATTGAAAACTCGGTCGCCGGACGGGTTGCCGACATTCATCACCTGCTTCCGGATTCGGGCCTTCATATTATCGGTGAGCATTTCCAGCGCGTGAACCATCATCTGCTCGGGGTGAAGGGCGCGACGCTTGAAGGATTGAAAACGGCGCACAGCCATGTTCACGCCCTCGGCCAATGCCGGAGCCAAATTCGGGAATTGGGGCTGGCTGCGGTGGTACACGCCGACACCGCAGGGGCGGCGAAAGAAATTGCCGAACGCGGTGACAAATCCGCCGCTGCGATTGCCTCAATTCTCGCGGCCGAAACCTACGGGCTTGAGGTTCTGCGATCCGACTTCGAGGATGCCGATCACAACACCACGCGCTTTATCGTCATGGCGCGGGAAGAGCAGCGGCCCGAACTTGGTTCAGGCCCGGTGATGACCTCATTTGTCTTTCGCGTGCGCAACGTGCCCGCTGCGCTGTACAAGGCAATGGGCGGGTTCGCCACCAACGGCGTCAACATGGTCAAGCTCGAAAGCTACCAGCTCGGCGGCTCGTTCAACGCAACGCAATTTTTTGCGGACATCGAAGGCCACCCCGATGAGACCGGCGTTCAGTTCGCCTTTGAAGAGCTCGAATTCTTCACTGATTATTTTCGCGTGCTCGGCGTCTTTCCGGCCCACAAATTTCGTGGAATTTCGTAAGCCGAGAATAGGGTCGGTTCTGTCGGGCCCGGTTCAGTCCAGCTCGATCCAGGCGCGGATCAACTGATGGGCAATTGCCATCGGGTGCGGCACCAGCAGGTCGTGCTCGCCGACTGATTTCATTTCGCGGTTGAACGGGTCGAGCCCGCCCTTTAGCGATTCTTCCATCGCCTCGGTCAGGTCCTTGCGGCTGAACCAGTAAGCCGATTCAAGTTCGAGCGGGTCGACGGTGATCTTTTCGCTGATCGCTTCGGCGAGGCATCCAATCATCAGCGACGATGGATAGGGCCACGGCTGTGAGGAATGATAACGGACGGTGCCGACTTCAATACCGGCTTCTTCCATCACTTCGCGCCGCACCGCCTCTTCAACGGTTTCGCCGGGTTCAACAAATCCCGCCAGCGCGGAAAACATTTTGCTCGGGAACCGGTTCTGCCGGCCCATCAGCGCGCGATCGCCATTGGTCACGAGCATGATCACGACCGGGTCGGTGCGTGGGAAATGTTGTGCCTTGCAGGCATCGTCTGTACAGCGCCGCACGTAGCCGCCGTCGTCGGGCAGAGTTGCTTTGCCGCAGACCGAACAAAACCCGTGTCGCGCGTGCCAATCGATCATCGAGCGCGCTTGGGCAAGCAGAGCTGCGTCCGGTCGTCTGATGCGGGGGGCGAGCGGACGGAGATCGAAATACTCGCCCTTGTCGGCAAAGGGCGCATCTCCGGCGGCGGCGGCGTGGGCCGACACGTCAATCGCGAAGTGCGGTATGCGCTTGTCGTCGAGGCCGAGCAGAAGGAGGCAGGCATCCTGCTCGCGCTCAGTGGCGATTTCCGTGTAATCAAGCCAGACCAGATCCGCGAGGCCAGACCCGTTGACCAGAGCCTTCAGGTGCCAAAGCGGCAGGAAACGGGCGTCTGCGTGGGTTATTTGCGCTTCGTACCATTTATCGTCACGGCGAAGATGACCAGCGCGGTCAAGTTCGCCGCCGGCAAATGTGTTGCCCTCAAAGGTTTCATGTCTGTTCATCGGCGGCAGAGACTGGCATAGGGGCACAAGTGACGCAAACCGGCGCTTTGAATACGACGAGGCGTGCGTAAACAACCTGGCTTCACAAACCGGCGGATTGTTTGACCCGGCCGCCGCATCGATCAGTTCCCCCGATACATCGATCAGTTCCCATGTACCGGACACTCTCAATCCTGATATAGTGCTCTCGGGAGGCTGGCGTCGGACGGGCAACCTCGTAAACCCGGTCAGGTCCGGAAGGAAGCAGCCGCAGCGTGATGCGCCCGGGTCGTTTGTTCAGTCTCCCACCGGCTTCCACCTTTTCACCTAAATGATGTCTGATTTGACCGGCCCGGAAAGCTATCGCGTCCTCGCCCGGAAATACCGGCCTTCGAGCTTTGCCGAATTGGTAGGGCAGGAGGCCATGGTCCGGACGCTTGGCAACGCCTTTGAACTCGACCGCATCGCGCAGGCCTTCATCCTAACCGGCGTGCGCGGTGTCGGTAAAACCACGACCGCGCGGATTATTGCCAAGGCGCTTAATTGTGTCGGTCCGGACGGCAAGGGCGGGCCGACGATCGATCTTTGCGGCCAGTGCGAATCGTGCGTGGCGATTGCCGAAGACCGTCACGTTGATGTGCTCGAAATTGATGCCGCCAGCCATACCGGTGTCGATCAGATGCGGGACATCATTGACGGCGTTCGATATTTGCCGGCAACGGCCCGTTACAAAGTTTACATCCTTGATGAAGTCCACATGTTGACGAAGCAGGCATTCAACGCGCTACTAAAAACGCTTGAGGAACCGCCGCCGCATGTGAAATTTATTTTCGCGACCACCGAAATTCGCAAGGTCCCGGTCACGGTTCTTTCGCGGTGCCAGCGGTTTGATCTTCGCCGGCTCGACGGTGCGGCGCTCGCCGCCCACCTCGGCAATATCGCGGCAAAAGAATCGGCTGCAATTGATGATGAGGCGCTGAAACTTATTTCACGTGCCGCCGAAGGGTCGGTCCGGGACGGCTTGTCGTTGCTCGATCAGGCGATCTCATTTTCGACCGACAAGATCGAATCGGCACAAGTCCGCGAGATGCTCGGTCTCGCTGACCGCGCCGAGATTATCGATCTGTTTGAACACACCATGTCGGGACGGATGCCGGACGCGTTGGCACTGGTTCGCAAGCAATACGAATTTGGCGCCGACCCCATCGTCATCATTCAAGACCTGCTGACATTCACCCATTGGCTGACGCGGTTGAAGGTTGCCGAATCTGCAATTGACGATCTCGCTGCCAGTGAAGCCGAACGGGAACGCGGCAAGGCCCTGTCGGGCGCTCTATCGGTCGCGGAACTGACGCGAGCCTGGCAGTTGCTGCTGAAGGGCCTCAATGAAGTTTTGAATTCGCCGTTGCCGCTTGCTGCCCTCGAAATGGTCCTGATCCGCTTGGCCCACGCGGCTGATCTGCCGGTGCCTGCCGATCTCGTCCGGACTCTGAAGGATGCGCCGCCCGCGTCGGCGGCATCTGTTTCGGCATCCACTCCTGAGACAGCGTCTGCTGCGGCATCGACTGCGTCAGCGACTGGCACCGCGCCAACCGCACCGGTTCCCGGTAACGGCGGTGCAGGCGCGGCGACCGCGCTCGCGCAGGATCAGGCACTGCCAGAGAGCGTGGAAGCCACCCCAGCATCCCAACCGGAACCTGCAGCGCAACCGCAGGCGCAATCGCAAAGTAAAAACGACGCATCGTTGATGAGTTACCGCGAAGTCGTTCAGCTCGCCGCCGACAAGGGCGACATGCAGCTCTTTTTTCAGCTGCGAACCAACATTCACGTGGTCAAGTTCGAACCGGGGCAAATCGAAATCCGTCTCGGTGAACGCGCGCCCGAAAATATGCCCAATCGTCGCGGTGAGTTCCTGAACAATGCCACGGGGGAGCGTTGGCTGAGCTCGGTCT
>JAPYRS010000139.1 GCA_029936875.1 Alphaproteobacteria bacterium
ATCTCGCGTTGATAGGCTTCCGGCGGCAAAGGAAATTTCGTGGCCTCTTCCAACTTTCAGCTCAGCGATGAAATTGTGGAATATCTCCGCCGCGTCTCCGTTCGTGAGCCGGATATTCTTGTTCGCCTCCGCGAAGAAACCCAGGAACTCGATAGCGCGCCGATGCAGATTTCGCCGGAACAGAGCGCATTCCTGTCGATGCTGATTTCGCTGCTTGATGCCAGTCGCGCGCTGGAGGTCGGGGTTTTCACCGGATACTCATCCCTGGTGACGGCGCTGGCGCTACCCGACGATGGTCATCTGACGGCCTGCGATATCTCTGAAGCATGGACCAACATCGCGCAGCGCTATTGGCGCGAAGCCGGCGTCGCCGAAAAGATCGACCTGAAGCTTGGCCCGGCGATCGCAACGCTCGGTTCGCTGCTCGGTAACGGCGCCGCCAAAAGCTACGACTTCGCCTTTATTGATGCCGACAAGGAAAACTACGTGGGCTATTACGAACGCGCGCTGGAACTTGTACGGCCGGGAGGCCTTATCGCCATCGATAACGTCCCCTGGAGCGGGCGCGTTGCCGATCCGAGCGATACCGAATCTTCTACCGAGGCGATTCGGGCGCTGAACGAGCAGGTCGCACAGGATTCTCGGGTCAATGCCTGCATCGTGCCGATTGGCGACGGTCTGACTTTGGCGCGGGTCAACGGTTAGGCGGCAAATTTAGGGCCTGATCCCGGTCACGCCGCCTTGCCGGAAAATCGCCCTAAATCCTTCAGAAAGCGAAGTTTTTGCCTTCTCAGGCCGAAATTTGCCCTATCATGGTCTTCCAAATAAGGGGGGCAGGAAGGGCAATGACAGAACCTTTGACCGACGGAGTGGGTACCGCCGTGCGGTACCTTCGATGAGCGAAATCCTGCAAATCCGGGCATCGGGGCCCAACATGGGGCCAAACGGAAAACGCATCCGATCCTCGTCTTCCCGAAATTTCTTTTTTGAACGGGCCGAACTTGAACAGATCCTGTCGATCTACAGCCGCAAAGTTATTGCTGGTGAGTGGTTCGATTACGGCATTGAAGGTGATGACGACGAGGTCGCCTTCGCCATCTACGGACGGTCCGGCAATATCCCCAGTTACCGCATAATCAAAGGCCGCCGCGGCAGCGAGAGAACACGTTTCCGAATTGTCGGCGCCGACGGCCGTATCCTGAATACCGGCCCTGTTCTAGGCGGAATTTTGGGCGCGCTTGGAGGCAGGTCACTGCGCCTCGTTTGATCTTCTCCAAAATTGGCCAAAAAAAGCCCGGCAATAAAGCCGGGCTTTTCTGATTCCAGGTACGCCTAACGGCGGCTGCCGAACAGATGCAGCAAGATGATGAACAGGTTGATGAAATTGAGGTAGAGGCTGAGCGCACCCATGATTGCGGTCTTCGCCTGCGCTTCCCCTTCGGGGGTCACATCGTATGAGTTCTTGATGCGCTGCGTGTCGTATGCGGTAAGGCCGACAAATACAATTACGCCGATCACTGAGACGGCAAATTGGATCATCGATGATCCAATGAAAACGTTTACCAGGCTCGCAATGATAATACCGATCAATCCCATGATCAGGAATGATCCCCAGCGCGTCAGGTCGCGCTTGGTGGTGTAGCCATAAAGGCTCATGCCACCAAAGGTTCCCGCCGTAATAAAGAAAACTCTCGCGATACTCGAGCCGGTGTAGATCAGAAAAATATGTGCGAGCGAGAGGCCCATGACGCCGGAGAAAACCCAAAACAGCGTCTGCGCGGTTGATGCGCTGAGGCGATTAATGCCGAACGACAACACCAGGATAAAAGCCAGCGGCGAAAACATCGCGACATAAGCGAGCATCGTCGGTTGGAGAAATCCGCTTGGTCCGGGCTGATAGAGAAGGTTGAGAATCGCCGGCGTATTGGCGGCGGCAAAGGCGACGATGCCGGTAATCGCGAGGCCCGAGGCCATGTAATTGTAGACCTTGAGCATGTAGGCACGGAGGCCTTGGTCGATGTCGACGGCTTGTGCGGTCGTCGCGCCAAGTCGCGCCTTGTAGTCAGCCATTATTAATCCCCGTCATTCGGTATCTGTTAGACCTGTGTTATATGGCGGCAAACCCCCTGATTTCAAGCGTTTCCAGCGATCCCTCGGTGAACGAGATTAGTTATCGAATTGAAGAAGAATTCCCGCTTGGTGATGGCGCGAATTTGAATACGCCCCCCGGTGCCGGAAATGGCGTCCCGTAACCATCAGCTGCGCCGCCTCTAAAAATTGGTGTCGCTAATATGCTGATAGAGGCCCTCTGACGCCGCTTCAACCAGGTCGAGAACGTTTTCAAATCCGTCGCCATCGCCGTAATAGGGGTCGGGTATGTCGCTGCCATGCTTATGTGGTGGGAAGTCGAGAAACAGCGATAGTTTGTGAAATTGGTCGGGCGGCGCGAGGCGCTTCAGGACTTGAAAATTCTGGCGATCCATCGCGAGGACATAGTCGAAGCGGTCAAAGTCTACGGAATCCGCCACTCTCCCCCGCAACCCACTCAAGTCGACGCCGCGTTTTTTGGCAGCGATCTGGGAGCGGGCGTCCGGCGGCTCACCGACATGGTAGCTGTGCGTTCCCGCCGAATCGCAGGTGATCCGGTCGGCGCTGTCCCGGTCCTGAACTAATTTTCGAAAAACGCCTTCAGCCGTCGGCGAGCGACAGATATTTCCTGTGCAGACAAAAAGGACTCGGATCAAGCGGAGCGCCTCAGGCTTTCGATTCGATCTTTTCCATATCGTCGTCGGAGAATCCGAAGTGGTGGCCGATTTCGTGTATCAAGACATGCCGGACGACATCACCAAGCGGCACGTCATTTTCAATCCAGAAATTCAGAATCGGCCGCCGGTACAGAAAAATCATGTCGACGTCTTCCGGCGTTTCGGAAAAACTTTTTTGGGTTAGGTCGACGCCGTGATAGAGGCCAAGAAGATCGTACGGGTTATTGATGCCGAGATCGGCCATGACTTCTTCATTCGGAAATTCTTCAACGCGGATGAGTACGCCCGAAACACTTTTTCGGAGCGAAGCCGAGATCGATTCAAATGCCGCAACCGCAATTGATTCGATATCCGCCATGTCAGGCGCGGTATCGGAAAAACGGTCGGGACGATCAGTACCGCTCATGCTGCGATGCTATCGCGCGAAGGCGCGTGGGCCAAGATGAAATGTGGCTTCGGCGCACGCGCAACTTTGTTATGTTTTGAAAATCAGCGCGGTTTTAGTCGGATCGCGCCGTCGAGCCTTATCACTTCACCGTTCAACATGACATTGCCGATAATCTCCATTGCGAGCGACGCGTATTCGGTTGGCTGTCCCAAACGGCTTGGGAACGGTACGTCGGCGGCGAGTGCGTCCTGCACATCCTGCGGCAGGCCCTGCAACATCGGCGTCTCAAAAAGTCCCGGCGCAATGGTCACAACGCGGATACCGCGCGGTGCAAATTCTCTGGCAAGGGGCAGCGTCATGGCGGCGACGCCACCTTTTGACGCGGCATAGGCGGGCTGTCCCACCTGCCCGTCGAAGGCGGCGACAGACGCCGTATTGATAATCACGCCCCGCTCGCCATCAGCCATTTGCTCGCCGTCACCCATTCGCTTGCCTTCGGCCATTCCCTTGCCTTCGGCGGGAGGCTCCTCCGCCTGCATGGCGGCGGCGACAAGGCGCACGGCGTTAAAGGTTCCAATCAAATTGACGGCGATCACTTGTTCAAACTTTTCCAACGGCAGCGGGCCATCGCGGCCAACGGCCTTGCCGGGTGTGCCGACGCCGGCACAATTGACCAGAATTCGGGCCGCGCCATTTTGCTTGTGTGCTGTCTCAATCGCCGCTGAAACGCTATCGCCGCTGGTCACGTCACACGTCACGCCGAGCGCTCCCAATTGCTCGGCAGCAGCGATCACGGCCTCGGTGTTGAGATCGAAAAGGGCAACCTTTGCACCTCGTTCAATCAATTCTTTTGCGGTTGCGAGACCTAGGCCGGAAGCGCCGCCGGTGATGATTGCGGCTGTACCCGATATTTTCATAGTCGCTTTCTCGTTAAAGGTGTCGCTTACCAGTCATGTTTATCGAAGTTTGCCCTACTTATCAGATCGATATGATCGGGGCGAGCCGGCGGAGGATCAAGAGGGTTCAAGGGTGATCGGTCGGCGTTGGTTTCGGCTTGCCGAGGCGCGCTTCCCGCAAAGTAATGTAGAGCGTTGACCCGACAACAATCACCGCGCCGGCCCACATCCAGGCATCGGGTGTTTCCGAGAAGATAAGAAACCCGACCATGGCTGCAAACAAAATCCGGACGTAATCGACCGGTGTCACCAGTGTCGCTTCACCCGCCGCAAGCGCGCGGATCATGCAGTTGGCGGCGATGGTCCCGACAACTCCCATTAACGCGAGTAGGCCGAACTGTTGCAGCGTCGGCGTTTGCCAGACCATCATCGCCGGGATGAAAGTGATGATCGTGCCGGAAATGCCGTTGTAAAGAATCAGCGTCACGATGCGTTCCGTTTTCGACATGATCTTGGTGATGACCATGGCCATTGCGACCAGCATCGCGCTGATCAGCGAAAAGATCGCCGCACTTTCGATGCCGCCGGTCGGATGAAGCATAACGACGACGCCGAGAAAGCCGACGATCGTCGCTGTCCAACGCCGCACACGAACGACCTCACCCAAGAAGATGACGGCCAGGACGATCATGAAAAGCGGCCGGGCGAACGACAACGAGGTCGCCAGCGCAAACGGCAGAATTGTCAGCGCATAAAACCCGGTCAGCATCGCCGTGCCACCAAAGGCGCCGCGTAACAGGTGGAACTTTAGCCGTTTGGTGCGGAAGGCGTCCGGTCCGGCCCGAAATACAAACGGGGCAATGATGAGGATTCCGAACGAGGCGCGAAAGAACGACACCTCAAAACTATGCAATTCGGAGCCGAGATATTTCACCAGCGTTGCCATCATCGACATAAACACGGTGGCCGCTAGCGCCCATAGGATGCCACGGCTATTGGGCGGCAACGCATTCCATTTCGTGGTCAGCGGCGTGTGGTTTGGCGTTCTCGTCATGCGCCCGGTCCGCCGGCTTCCATAGCGGAAGAAGTTGGCCGCGACGTTTCCGCTTTTCGTCCGGCGACAATCGTTTCCCGGCGCGCGATGTAGGCGGTGCTGACAAAAATTACGGCACCGCCAATCCAGGTCCAAAGGTCAATTTTTTCGGCAAACATGAGATAGGCGATGATTGCGACTAGTGGCAGGCGCAGAAAATCAAACGGCATGATCGCGCTGGTTTCCGCAAGCCGAAGCGCGCGCGCGAGCATGACATGGCCGCCGGTGCCGCCAACGGCGATTACCACAAGCCAGAAATATTGATCCGGCGCCGGCCAGTTCCAGACAAACAGTGCCGGGATCAGCGACAACGGTGCCATCAAGAAGACCAACCACCCGACAATTTTTTCCGGCGATTCGGTTCGTGACAGGACTTTGACCATCATCAGGGAAACCGCGACCAGCGCCGACGACAACAGCAAAAGAACATGGGCGCGCGTGATCTCGGCAAACCCCGGCTGCAGGATGATGAGGACACCGAGGAAACCAATAGCAAGCGCCGTCCACCGCCGCGGCCCAACCGATTCGTGCAAATAGAAAATGGCGGCGACGGTTGTAAACAGCGGCGCGGTAAAACTGAGCGAGACCGCTTCGGCTAAGGGCGTCACGGCGAGCGCGTAGTACCAAAGGATCATGGAAACAACGGCAATGATGCCGCGCACGAAATAGACCCGAAACTTATCGGTCGCGAAATACTGAAAGCCGCCCCGCATCAAAAGCGGCATAAACAGAACGATGCTGAAGATGCTTCGGAAAAAGACCACCACCGGTGCATCGAGATCGTCGGCCACGAACCTGATCGAGACAATCATCATCGACAGGAATGAAGCCGCCGCCGCCATATAGAGGGCGGCACGAATGTACTGGCTGCGCGCCGCGGCGCTATCACGCTCTTTGCTTTCGGGCATAATTCCTGGCCTGTCCGTGCCGGGCTGGCTGCCACGTTCAAGCGAAAAGACGCGACCGGGCTTCCGCACCGGCCTCCTGGATCAATCATCCAGGCACGCCACCATAAGCGCCTCGTCGGCGCGTCGCTACCGCACGAGGCCCGCAATGCCTGCAGGGCTGCCTTGCGTGGGCGGTGTCACCCCGCTACCGTCGCCGCGAAATTTTTCGATGGGAAAGACCAGAAATGCCGTCCGATCAGCCTTCTGACAAGGGCGCAGAACCTCAATGGATCCCCGACAAGGACCGGAT
>JAPYRS010000013.1 GCA_029936875.1 Alphaproteobacteria bacterium
GACCAAGTGTCACCGCCACTAAGAGCCAATGTTTTCAGCGATAACCAGCCAAAACATGGCGACCGCGATCACGGCAAAAAGAACGCCGATTGATCGTTCCATCACCCGGGCCGGTATTCTTCCTTACAATCTCGGACCGATCTGGCCGCCAATGATGACCGCAGGAATTGTATACATGACGAGGTTCCAGGGGACCGTCGAAGCCCCACCGTCTGCGATCAAGCGGCCGATCTGGGTGAAGGATGCAGAGGCAACGATAACAATCACTACGAACACGGAGGTCGCGGCTGCAACCGGTATGGGTACACGATTTCGTTTCACCAATTGCGGCATCACCACTTCGCCAATGCCGACGCCCAACAAACCCGTTAAAAATGCGCCGAACCCGGTCGCCAGACTGGCGATACCCTGACGGGGTTTTCGAAATTCGTAAACTTTGCCGTCTCGACCGGTGACCTTCCGCATCGGGCGCGCATCGGCGGCGCCCGCCGAACTCTCGGAAACGCCGGCGGATATTTCGGTCGGCGCATGATGACGAACCATGATGATCGCAAGCACAAGCATCAGCCCCGCATAAGCACCTTTCAGAATTCCCGGTTCCACCAGGAGCAATAGAAACGCCCCAATAATTGCCACAGGGACGCCGACAACAATGAACGGGACCGCACTGCTAAAACTGATAAGACCGCGCCGGTAATAGCCGACGAACCCGGATGAAAATCCGAATGTCTCGGTCAAGAACGCCACCGAAATTGCGGCAGCCACTGAATCAAGCGGATATTCCGGCCCCAGCAGCGGAAAAATAATAAGAAAAATCGGCGTGAAAAGAGCGGCGCCGCCGATGCCGCTCAGCATCGCGGTTGTGGCGATCATCATCGATACCGGAAACATGAACCAATAAAGCGTGAAATCGATATGGTCCTCAGTGCCGCCGCGGCAAGGTCCAGCTGTTTGGAAGAAGGAAAATAATCAGCGTGCCGATATAACTCGAACGGCGAAGTTGGTCGGTAAAAATTCCGTGTCCCACCAATGCCCGCCGCAGGTCGGGCGAGCAATTGCCGCTAGAAGTGGGTGAAACCACCTTTTTCAAATGTCATGGGATCGCCGTTGGTGCCGCGGATAGACACACCTTCACCTTTTACAATATTTCCAATGGCGGTGATCGGAATGCCGAGTTCGATGCTGAGATCGTCAAAAACTCCGGCGAGATCCGGCGGAGCGGTGAACAACAACTCGTAGTCGTCGCCGCCGGTCAAAACCCGGACCGCATTGTCGCTTGTTACATGGTCGTCCGATTGATCGACACACTTTCGGGCGGTGGTTGAAAGCGGCACCGACGAAAATTCGATCTCCGCAGCAACACCCGATTGATCGACGATATGACCAAGGTCGGCGACCAACCCATCCGATACGTCGATACAGGCATGGGCGAGCCCCAAAAGCCGGGCACCAAGTGTCACGCGTGGCTCGGGTAATAGGAGACGGGTGCGCAGGGCCTGAAGGTCGTTCGGATCATCGACAGTGATTTTTCCGGTGTCAGCGGCAAGTGCGAGCGCTGCATCGCCAATCGTCCCGGACACAAAAATTTGGTCGCCAACCTTCGCGCCGGATCGCCGCAACGCCGCCCCTTCCCGCAATTCCCCAAGCGCTGTGATGTTGATGGTAAGCGATCCCGGCGTCGCAACCGTGTCGCCGCCTGCAAGTACCACCGCAAACAATTCGTTGTCGGCGGCAAGACCTTTTGCAAAACTTTCGATCCAACCGTCGGCAAGATCGTTGGGGAGGGCGAGCGAAAGAAGATACGCCTTTGGCCGTGCGCCCATCGCCGCCAAGTCCGATAGATTGACGCGAAGCGCCTTTCTCGCGATCACATCGGCAGCCGCATCGGCGGCAAAATGAACGCCTGATACCAGCATGTCGGCGGTCGCCACCAAATTATGACCAGGCAACGCACTCATTCGGGCGGCGTCGTCGGTTAGCCAAAAGCCATGCGCCGCATCGGACAAGGGCGCGAACAAATCCCGAATGAGATCAAATTCACCTCGCGCCACGGCGTCAGGCTCCCGGTCCGGGTTGCGGTATCGAATTAAGGGGCGGCAGCCGTCTTCGGCGCGCTTTGATCAGCGCTCCGAACGTCTTTTGCAATGGTGTCGAGGACGCCATTGGCCAGCGAGGGCTGGTCTGAATCAAAGAAGGAATAGGCGATGTCCACATATTCACTCAGGATGACGGGACCGGGAACGTCCGGCCGATACAATAATTCGTACACACCGCACCGGAGAATGGCGAGCAATATCCGCTCGAGGCGCTCGGGCGTCCAGTTGCCCTTGAGGGCCGCACCAATGCGCCCATCAATTTCCGCCACCCGGCCGAGCGTTCCTTCAACAATATCGCCGAAAAGAGCGGTATCGGTCGGACCCGCTTCCACATCGGAATCTTCCTGGTCGAATTTAGTGTCGCCCGGTTTACTTTTGAAACGGTGGGCGACAAATTCAGCAACAACATCAGCCGCCGAAAGTCCGGTAAGTTCGGATTGGTAGAGAGCCTGAACCGCGGCCAACCTTGCTGCGCGGCGGGGCCCGGACGGCGAAGAAGCGCGGTCGTCGCCTGCGCTCATCGCGGCGGCAAAAAGCCGCGTTTCACATCGATCATTTTCAATGCAGCGGCGGCAGCTTGCCCACCTTTGTTACCACTGGATGTCGAGGCGCGGGTCATGGCCTGGTCTTTTGTCTCACAGGTCAAGATGCCCATGCCGACCGCCAGCGAATATTGAACGGCGAGGTCGTTAATCCCGTGAATTGCCTCACGGCAAACGTGGTCGTAGTGATCCGTCTCACCGCGCACGACACAACCGAGCAGGATGAAACCATCAAAGCGGCGGCGGCCCCCAACCAGCTCCATTGATCGCACCGCCATACGCAGTGCCGCCGGAATTTCAAACGCGCCCGGTACCTCGACGATCAGGTGCGTTCCATCAACGGCTTCGATCGCCGCGACCGCGCCTTTAACAAGTTCATCGGCGACGTCTTCATAAAAACGCGCGTTGATAACCAGAATGTAGGGGCCTTCGCTCATTTCGAATTATCCGACTCTTTATTGAGGCTGCGGTGTCCGACGATCGATAAACCGTAGCCATCGAGACCGACCACGGGACGAGGCGTATTTGATAGCAGAATCATCTTACTAACCCCTAAATCACGAAGTATTTGCGCGCCAATACCATAGTCCCGAAGCGCTGGTTTGGGCGAATTCTTGTGGGCCTCAGCGAGAACCCGTGTCGAAAGACTATCGGCGCGCGATTCCCGGATAATCACGATAACGCCGCGGCCTTCTTCGGCCACCGCATTCATCGATGCCGCGAGCGAGGTCCCTTTTTTCGGTGAGGCCCCAATAGCATCAAGAAGGTTGAGCTGATGAACGCGAACCAGTACCGGTTCGGGTCCAGAGACATCCCCTTTGACGAGCGCGACATGTTCGACGTAGTTCACGGTGGTCGCGTAGATTTGAAAACGGAACATGCCGCCATGCGGGCTTTCGATTGTCGAATCGATGATTCGCTTGATCGTTGTGTCGTTTTTCCGGCGATAGGCGATCAGGTCGGCAATGCGGGCGACTTTGAGGCCGTGTAGTTGGGCAAACTTCACTAGGTCCGGCATCCGCGCCATGGTGCCATCATCGTTCATGATTTCGCAGATCACGCCGGACGGATTGAATCCGGCGAGCCGGGCGATGTCGATTGCCGCCTCCGTATGGCCGGCGCGTTCCAGCACACCAGCGGGGCGGGCGACCAAGGGGAAGACGTGGCCCGGTGTCGATATATCATGGCGGCCACTTTCGGGATCGATGGCAACGGCGACAGTGCGCGCCCGGTCCGCCGCAGAAATTCCGGTGGTGACGCCTTCCCGCGCTTCAATCGAAACGGTGAAAGCGGTTTGATGGCGGGTCTGATTGGCCCGGGTCATCAATTCGAGACCGAGTTCAGAGCAGCGCTTTTCCGTCATCGCAAGGCAAATAAGACCGCGCGCGTGCTTGGCCATAAAGTTGATTGCGTCCGGCGTCGCCATGTCGCCCGGAATGAGAAGGTCGCCTTCGTTCTCGCGGTCTTCGTCATCGACCAGAATAATCATCCGGCCTTTGCGAACGTCGTCGAGAATTTCATCAATCGATGAGAGATAATCGTCGTGGCTGGAAATATCAGATAGCGCACTCGACATTTAAGCGACCTCTTCAAGACGAGCGACGTATCGCGCGATGGTATCGATCTCGACATTGACGGTGGAGCCGACCACGAGATTGGCAAAGGTCGTGGCCTTTTGGGTATAGGGAATGATGTTGATGCCAAAGCGATCCCCTTCGACCTCGTTGACCGTTAAGGAGACCCCGTCGAGCGCAAGCGAACCTTTTGATGCCACAAACCGCATCAGATCGTGAGGCCCTTCAAATACAAAGCGGATTGAATCGCCTTCCGGGTGCTGTTCGATCACTTTCGCCGTTCCATCAACGTGACCCGTAACGATATGGCCACCCATTTCATCTCCGACCCGAAGGGCACGTTCAAGATTGATCCGCGTCCCTTCCTTCCAACCGCCAAGGGTCGTTTTCGACAACGTCTCAGCCGACGCATTAACCGCGAACCAGCCGGGTCCTTTATCGACCACCGTAAGACAGGGACCGGAGCACGCGATCGACGCACCGAACTCGATTCCTGCGGTATCGAACGCCGTATCGATTTCAAAGCGGACGTCGCCCGCCTTCTCGATTGACCGCAATTGGCCCACATCCGTGACAATACCTGTAAACATGGCCCCTTAATTAAGTCTGAAAGTCATAGGTTTCCAGTAAATCCGTACCCACAGTTCGTACAGCGGTCAGGCGGAACCCGGGCATATCCGAAAGCGCCTCGATTCCAAATGGTGCCGACGCCCCTAATCCATCGTTGCCGATCACGCTTGGCGCCCGGAACCATTCAACCCGATCGACCACGCGCTGGCGCAAAAAGGACGCTGCGGTGTGACTTCCGCCCTCGACCAGAAGACGGGTAATACCCTTCTTGGCCAACAAGCCGAGGATGAAACCGAGGTCGAAATGGCCGTCCTTTGCTTTCGCTTCAATCAATTGAACGCCGCAATCCTGAAACGCCTTGCGCCGCCCGGAATCGACGTCGTGACGGGTAATAAACCACGTCGGCTGGTCAACGGCCCCGGCGACAAGCCGATGGATAAGAGGCACCCGAAGCCGCGGATCGATGACGATGCGCACCGGCGAGCGATTTTCGAGCCCTGGAAGACGGCAGCGAAGGTCCGGATTGTCAGCCACCGCCGTTTGCGCGCCAATGAGAATGGCGTCGTGGGAAGCGCGCAGGTTATGCGCTTCGGCGCGCGCCGCCTCGCCCGTAATCCATTTGCTTTCGCCTGCGTGCGTTGCGATTTTCCCATCGAGCGTTGTTGCAAACTTCAGCGTGACCATCGGCCGGCCTGATTCAATGCGCGCGAAAAATCCGGCGTTGAGGCGTCGTGCCTCGTCTAAGCAAAGACCGAATTCGGTTTCGATGCCTGCGTCCTGCAACGCCTTTGCGCCCTTCCCGGAGACACGGGGATCGGGATCTTCGATCGCTGCAATTACTTTCCCCACACCGGCTTCGATCAAGGCGTCCGTGCACGGCGGAGTTTCGCCTTGATGTCCGCAGGGCTCAAGCGTGACATAGGCGGTGGCGCCTTTGGCGTCGCTTCCGGCGCGTTCTAACGCTTCGGTTTCGGCGTGCGGGCGACCGCCGACGCCGGTCCAACCGCGACCGACCGTCCGGCCGTCCTTGACCAACACACATCCAACTGCGGGGTTCGGCCAGACATTACCCAATCCTCTCGCCGCGAGGCCGAGCGCAGTCTGCATATGGTCCCGATGGCGCATATGGCGCCAACGGCCAAGGTCTTGGGAATCAGTCGCTGTTGCCGCCACTCATTTCGCCTATGAAATCCTCGAAGTCGCGCGCTTCGCGGAAATTTCGGTAGACGGAGGCAAAACGGACATAGGCGACCTGATCGAGGCTGGCGAGTGCATCCATCACCAACCCGCCGATTTGTTCGGTCGTGATTTCCGCTTCACCAAAACTTTCAAGGCGGCGGACAATGCCATTGATCATGCGATCGACGCGGTCCGGCTCGACCGGTCGCTTCCGCGTCGAGATCAATATCGAACGTGCCAACTTGTCGCGGTCGAACGGCGCACGCTGGCCATTCTTTTTGACGACAGTCAGCTCGCGCAGTTGAACCCGCTCGAACGTGGTGAACCGTGACCCGCACGCCTGGCAGTAACGCCGACGACGAATCGCTGAATGATCTTCTGCAGGCCGAGAGTCTTTGACCTGGGTGTCTTCATTTCCGCAAAACGGGCAGCGCATATTATTCTCCGATTATCCCGTCCCAAATTCCCGACGCCACCGGCGCCGGCCCATTATGAATTCCCGCCGTAGATCGGGAATCGTGCACAAAGCGCGGTTGCCCGCGCCGCAATGCGTTTCTCAACGTCTTCGTTAGCATCCGGATTGGCAGCCAATCCGTCCAAAACCTCGACAATCATCTCGCCCACTTCGCGGAATTCGGCGATGCCAAAGCCGCGTGTCGTCGCCGCTGGTGATCCCAACCGGACACCCGACGTAATCGTTGGTTTTTCCGGATCGAACGGGATGCCGTTTTTGTTGCAGGTGATGTTGGCGCGTTCCATCGCGGCCTCGGCAACTTTGCCGGTCAGGCCCTTCGGCCGAAGATCGACCAGCATGACATGTGTATCGGTGCCGCCGGTGACGATATCGAGACCGCCTTCAATCAGGCGGGCGGCGAGCGCACGGGCGTTATCAATGACCGCCTGCGAATAGGCGCGAAAGTCGGGCTGGAGCGCTTCCTTGAAGGCAACCGCTTTGGCGGCGATGACGTGCATCAGGGGCCCGCCCTGCATCCCCGGAAATACGGCGCTATTCACTTTTTTCGCGATCGCCGCATCATTGGTCAGCACCATGCCGCCGCGCGGGCCGCGTAATGTCTTGTGCGTGGTGGTCGTCGCAATATGGGCATGGGGAAACGGACTCGGATGTACGCCGCCAGCAACAAGACCGGCGAAATGCGCCATATCGACCATCAACAACGCTCCGACTTCATCGGCAATTTCACGAAAGCGGGCAAAGTCGATTTGCCGCGGGATGGCCGAACCACCGGCGACGATGAGTTGCGGCTTGTGCGCGCGCGCGAGGGCTGCAACTTCGTCAAAGTCGATTAACGCGTCTTCACGACGAACGCCGTATTGAACCGCGTTAAACCACTTGCCGGACTGATTGGGCGGTGCGCCGTGGGTGAGATGACCACCAGCGGCAAGCGACATGCCCAATATTGTATCGCCCGGTTTGATCAGCGCCATGAATGCGGCCTGGTTCGCTTGCGAACCTGAACTCGGCTGGACGTTGGCAAATTCGCAATCAAACAATTGCTTGGCGCGATCGATCGCGAGGCGTTCGGCAACATCGACAAATTCACAGCCGCCGTAATAACGACGTCCGGGATAGCCTTCGGCGTATTTGTTGGTCAGTAACGAACCCTGCGCCTCAAGCACGGCCGGGCTCACAATATTTTCCGACGCGATCAGTTCGATCTGGTCTTGCTGGCGTCCGCTTTCGCCGACAATGGAGGCGAACACCTCCGGATCATCGCGCGCAAGTTCTGCGGCGAAAAAGGAACTCGGTGCACTATTATGCTGGGCGGCCGGCTGCGACATTTAGGCTCTCGTTATTTGACTTCGCGAAGGTGAACTGGCGCTTGGCCGTCTTTGTTATCAATCTTGGCGACGCGGGCAATGTGCCGTCCGCCTTCAAAATCGGTGGCCAGAAAAGCGCGGACGCAATCTTTGGCGAGTTCGCCGTCCATCAAGCGCGAACCAAGTGCGAGGACATTGGCGTCATTATGTTGGCGCGCAAGCCTCGCCGTTTCAGCGCTATGGCAGACGGCAGCGCGCACGCCGAGGTGGCGATTTGCGGCCATCGCGATACCGATGCCGGAGCCGCAGACGGCGATGCCGATTTCGGCTTTTCCATCCAGAATTGCAGTGGCGATGGCATGGCCATAGTCGGGATAATCGACGGAATTTTCATTATTGGTTCCGAGGTCGAGAACGGTGTGGCCTTCAGCTGTCAGCATTTCGCTCACCGCTTCTTTGAGCGCAAAACCGGCATGATCAGCGGCAACCGCAATTGTCACTTTGAAAGCCCCTCGAATCGTAAATTCGCCCCTGCCGAGCGAGCCGGTAGGCATACCATATGTCGAAGAATGAGGCTAGCGTCCCCCAACTTGTTGGTCGTCCTATGGAAAAGTCCGGGTCAAACCCCAACATCCGGCCCATGAAATCGGCATAAATTCCGGCCTGAAACGAACATTTTGGCCGCTCAATTGGCCTCATATGCACGCGTCCAGCGGTCCTGCCCGAACCTGTAAATACGCGTTTCGCTGTGGCTTGGACACGAACGGGGATCAGCCCAAATGCCCGTCTCTTTTCAGAACATATTCGAGTTTCTAAACCGCGACCCGTTTCAATTCCGCCTCTGACCGTTGTTGCGTCGCCTACAATTGAAACTTCGATGTTGGTTATCGGATCGATTGCGGCGACCTTGATATATCGCCCGCGCGGGGTGAATTCGATCAGGTATTCGCGGCGGCGCTCAATCATTGTCGAACTTTAGCAGGGATTGGTTCGATTGCGGCAACCGAATGAAATTGCGCAGGCACGAAAAAGGGCGGGCATAAAAAGGGCGGGCATGAAAAAGGGCGGGCCATCACAGCCCGCCCCTAAATTTGTTCGACGGTCGTTGCTTACGCGGCGACCCGTTCCAATCCGTGGACCGACCAGACTTCGTTCAGTCCTTCCACCAGATGCTCAATCATTTCATTGGTATGCATCGGGCTCGGCGTGAAGCGAAGACGTTCGGTTCCGCGCGGCACCGTCGGGTAATTGATCGGCTGCACATAAATGCCGTAATCATTCAGCAGCATATCGGACGCCCGTTTGCAGCACGGCGCATTGCCAACCAGCAACGGAACGATATGGCTAACCGACGGCATAACCGGCAAGCCATTCTCCCGGAACATGCGTTTTAGCGTCGCTGACCGTTCCTGGTGGCGAGCGCGAAGATGCTCAGCCGTTTTCAGAACCTGGACGCTTTTCAGTGCACCGGCTGCAAGCACCGGTGAAAGCGCTGTCGTGAATATGAATGAGGATGCGTAGCTGCGAATTACATCGACGATAGTTGCAGACGCCGCAATGTATCCGCCCATAACGCCAACCGCTTTGCCGAGCGTACCTTCGATGACGGTAATCCGGTCCATCAGGCCTTCGCGTTCTGCGATGCCGCCGCCGTGTTTACCGTAGAGGCCAACTGCGTGAACTTCGTCGAGGTAGGTCATGGCGCCGTACTTGTCGGCGAGATCACAAATTTCTTTGATCGGCGCAATATCGCCGTCCATCGAATAAACAGATTCGAACACAATCAGCTTCGGTGCATCCAGAGGCGCATCACGCAGCAGGTCTTCGAGGTGTTCGAGGTCGTTGTGACGGAAAATCCGCTTGTCTGACTTGCTGCCGCGCATCCCTGCAATCATCGAGGCATGGTTGAGTTCGTCAGAGAAAATTATGCAGCCCGGCATCAATCCGGCGAGCGTCGAAAGGCTGGCCTCATTGGAGATGTATCCGGAGGTGAATAGAAGCGCTGCCTCTTTGCCGTGCCAAGCGGCCAGTTCGCGCTCGAGAAGGACATGGTAATGTGTGGTGCCGGAGATATTCCGGGTCCCGCCAGCGCCAGCGCCGGTTTCATCAATCGCTGCATGCATGGCGTTGCGAACATCGGGGTGCTGGCCCATACCGAGATAATCATTGCTGCACCAGACGACGACTACGTCTTCGGTGCCATCGTCGAGGTAACGGGTGGCATGAGGGTACTGACCTGCATGGCGCTCGAGTTCCGCAAATACGCGATAACGGCCCTCTTCTTGGAGAGCTGTAATTTTATCTGCAAAAAAGCGTTGATAATCCATGATTTCTCGTTCCGGTTCGTTAGGGGCCGTTAATCAAGCCTCTTAACTTTCCGACATTTAGCTTTATAGAACCTTAAGCTAAGCCCTTCAAATCAGACAAATAGTCGCAGTCGGGACAATTTCCAGCTATTTTAGCCCAATATATACCGGACCGGATCGATCAACCGGGAACCTCCGGTCGGAATACCGCCGGTTTGGCCCCGCTTGGGGCCGGCTGGAACCATACCATTAGGAGTATCGTCGATGAGCACGTCCGCAGCGCCCGCCACCAAACCACAGAAAATTGAAGCCCAGGCCTTTCGATGGGACGACCCCTTTCGGCTTGAGGACCAGTTGAGCGAAGAAGAGCGTTTGATCCGCGATACGGCGCGCGACTATTGCCAGGACAAACTCATGCCCCGGATTGTCGAGGCGAACCGGCATGAAATCTTTCACCGCGAGATCGTCAATGAAATGGGCGCGCTCGGGCTGCTAGGGCCGACCATTCAAGGGTATGGCTGCGCCGGTACCAACTATGTGAGTTACGGCCTGATCGCGCGCGAGATCGAACGCGTCGACTCCTCCTATCGTTCAGCGATGAGCGTGCAGTCGAGCCTGGTCATGTGGCCGATCTATACCTACGGCACCGATGAACAGAAAGATAAGTTTCTGCCGCGGCTCGCGACCGGCGAATTACTTGGCTGCTTTGGCCTCACCGAACCGGATCATGGTTCCGACCCCGGTGGCATGAGGTCCCGCGCCAAAAAAGTCGACGGCGGCTTTAGCCTCACCGGCAACAAAATGTGGATCACCAATTCGCCGATCGCCGACGTCTTTGTCGTCTGGGCCAAAAATGACGACGGCAAAATTCGCGGCTACCTTTTGGAAAAAGGAATGAAGGGTCTGTCGGCACCAAAAATTGAAGGCAAGTTCAGCCTTCGCGCCTCGGTCACCGGCGAGATCGTCATGGACGAAGTTTTCGTGCCCGATGAAAACGAATTTCCTGAAATCACCGGTCTTGCCGGTCCGTTCGGCTGCCTCAACAATGCGCGCTTCGGAATCGCCTGGGGCGCGATGGGCGCAGCAGAATTTTGCTGGCATGCCGCGCGCCAATACACCTTGGACCGTAAACAATTTGGCAAACCGCTTGCGGCCAACCAATTGATCCAGAAAAAACTTGCCGACATGCAAACAGAGATCGCGCTCGGTCTTCAGGCTTGCCTGCAGGTTGGTCGATTGCGGGATGCGGGCCAGGGTGCGCCGGAGATGATCTCGCTGATCAAGCGCAACAATTGCGGCAAGGCACTCGATATCGCCCGAGTCGCACGCGACATGCATGGCGGCAACGGGGTGAGCGATGAATTTCACGTCATTCGCCATGTCATGAATCTGGAGGCCGTCAATACCTACGAAGGGACCCACGACGTGCACGCGCTGATTTTGGGCCGTGCACAAACGGGATTGCAGGCGTTCAAATAATTTGAGCGTCCAATTCCTTATTCCGGGTTGAACAACGGGATAGCGTGAGATATGGCCGATATTCGAAAACTAGACCGCGATGTGAAAGTCATCGCCATCTCCGGCGGCGGTCAGACCGGCGGCTTCAGTAACTATCTCGATATGGCAGAAAGATTGGGTGCGAATGCGTCGCTCGCGAAACCATTCACGCAACAGCAGCTTTTCGAAATTGTTGAGGTGACGCTAAACGGCGAATGATTTCGCCGCCTGGCAGCATCCAATATTTTTCCGCCGCCACCGTAACGAATTTCGTCACTCCAGAAGCGTTCCAGCGCTTGAAGCGTCTCGTTCATTTCGTTGGTTCGCGTATCGGTCAATGGGCCGCGCCCCAGCGTTTCGACATGACGCTCATAGAGTTCGTTGATTTGCGCATACAAACCCAAACCCTTCTCAGACAAACGAAGCCGCACCGAACGCCGATCGTAGGGGGAGCGCTCCTGTTCCAAATATTCGTTTTCGACCAGCTTTTTGACGTTGTAGGAAACGTTTGAGCCGAGGTAGTAGCCGCGGCTGGTCAATTCGCCGACGGTCATTTCGCCGTCGCCGATATTGTAGAGAATCAGCGTCTGAATGTTGTTGATGTCCTGGGTGCCGAGCCGGTCCAACTCGACCTTGACCACATCAAGAAACCGCCGATGCAGCCGCTCAATAAGCTGCAGAGAACTGAGGTAAACGGTCTCCATCGGATCGGCGGATTCATTGCCTTCTGATTCCGCTTCATTTTCCGGTGGACTTTGGTCGGTCATTGGAATTCTTCTCTACTTGCAGGGCCGAAGAACCGGCGTCTTGGGAGTCGGCGTTCTACCAATTCACTCATCTGGGGTGGGTTATAGTATATTTAATTAAAATACGATCCAATGCCGTCAAATTGGTTAACGCGAGCGCCGACACCGGCCAAATCGGCACCATTATTGGGTTTTCAGGACATAACCGCCCGGAAATTGTGTGAATTGGCTCGCGAATCGGCCTAAGGAAGACTTCATGGTGAAGAAAAGCCCGTCAGCACCCAGCGGCACAGCCACGACCGGCCCGGTCGCGGCCTACCCCCGGACCCGAATGCGGCGCAATCGCGCCGACGACTGGACCCGGCGAATGGTGGCAGAAAATGTGCTGACGCCAGCCGATTTCATCTGGCCGGTGTTCGTCCATGACGGCGCCTCTCCGGTGGCCATCGATTCGATGCCCGGCGTTGAGCGGCAAACCGTCGAGAGCCTTGTTGCGGCCGTTGGTGAAGCAAAATCGCTGGGCATTCCGGCGATCGCAATTTTTCCTGCAACTGAAACGGCCCTTCGCACCGATGACGGCCGCGAAGCCTATAACCCCGACAATCTGGTTTGCCGATCCGTGCGCGCCGTCAAATCCGCCCATCCTGATATTGGCGTGATGTGCGATGTCGCCCTCGACCCTTTCACCGACCACGGCCACGACGGTTTGGTAAGAGACGGCAAGATCATCAATGACGAGACTGTCGAAGCGCTGATCAAACAGGCGCTCGTCCAGGCGGACGCCGGCTGCGATATTATTGCCCCGTCCGACATGATGGACGGCCGGATTGGTGCAATTCGCGACGCGCTTGAGGGTGCCAACCACAAAAACGTTCGCATCATGGCCTATGCCGCAAAATATTCGTCGGCGTTTTACGGCCCCTTCCGGGATGCGCTCGGCTCAAGTGGTCATCTCAAAGGTGACAAGCGGACATACCAGATGGACCCCGCCAACGGCGATGAAGCGTTACGCGAGGTCGCGCTCGATATTGCCGAAGGCGCTGACATGCTGATAGTAAAACCCGGCATGGCCTATCTTGATATCGTCCACCGAGTGAAAACCGAGTTCGGCCTGCCCACGTTCGCCTACCAGGTGTCAGGTGAATACGCGATGCTGAAAGCGGCCGCTTTGAATGGCTGGCTCGACGATGAACGTGTCATGATGGAAAGCCTGATGGCTTTCAAACGGGCGGGCGCCGACGGCGTCCTCACCTATTTCGCAGTTGCGGCAGCAACAATATTAAATGACGGCAGCAATGGTACAAAAAAATGACTGAAGATGCGGATACAGGCGGTGCCAAGGATATAGAGGCGCACGGCAATTTAATTGGTGCGGGTCTGTTACTCGGCGGATTTGTTGGCCTGACAATTGGTGCGCTCAGCAGCAGTTTCTGGTTTTGGTTCCCGGTGATTACCGTGATCGGCCTTGGGCTCGGGATTGCTCTTCATTACAGAAAATAATTGGCCGGGCGCGGTGTAAATTCGCGCGGCCTCTACGAGACTGGACCGACAGTCAAAAACTTTTCCACCCGAAAGCCATTGAAGTTTGTTGCCAGCGCGTTTGAGTAAGCGCCGACCTGGGCGACTTCAATCCAGTCCCCGGCGCGGACGTCATCGGGAAGTATCCATGTGAAGGGCAGAACGTCGGTCGAATCGCATGTCGGTCCAAACACCGTGAATTGAGATTCACCTGTTGCCTTTTGGCGATTCTAAGCGCGAAGGAGCGCAACCGAAAAAACAGCTTTGCCATGCACCGTCTCGGAGAGGCTGCCAAGGACGCCGTCATTTATGTAAAGCACTTTTTCCTTTCGAAGTTCAACCCGAACTACAAGCGAGACACCGTTCGCGACCAGCGCACGCCCGGGCTCACACAGCACCGCGACATCTGGTGCAAGCTCCAATCGGTCAACACCGGACTTGATTTCATCAAAAAAGACTTCGAGCGGCGGCACGACGACGTTCGGGTAGGCCGCGGGGAAACCGCCGCCTACATTGAGCGAGGATATCTTCACGCCGGATTTCTTCAAGACGTCCGACACCATGACCAGTGCAACACGGTACGCCTCCGCGCTTGCGCATTGCGAACCGACATGAAACGAAATGCCCGGTCGGAATCCGCATGCCGCAACGCGCTGCAAGAGGACGGCGGCTTGCTCCGGTGTCGCGCCGAATTTTGTTGATAGATCGAATGTCGCAAAACCGCTGGGTGTCGCCATGCGGACGGCGATTTCACAATCGGGACCGGCCACGGCCGCAACCTTCGCCAGTTCGTCAACGTGATCAACCGTAAAGTGGCGAACACCGAATTGGTGATAAGCGTCAGCAATTGCCTCTCGGGATTTTACCGGGTGGTGAAAATAGATCTCCGCATTCGGCACCTGCCGGCGAACCGCCTCAATTTCCGGAAGCGAGGCCGCATCAAAGCGAGAAACGCCTGCCGCCGCAACGGCGCCAACAATAATTGGCTGCGGATTACATTTAACCGCATAGAGAACTTTGCCCGGAAATCCGGCGAGGAATCGCTCCGTCTCCCGCTGAATGATGGCGCGGTCGATACAGAAAACGGGAGTGACAGGCGCAGTTCGTGCGACCACGTCGGCAGCGTCCACAAAATGGCCGCCGAAATTGATGTCCAGGCTGAGCGGCGCCGCAGTGTCAAATCGCGTATTGGCGGAGAATGCCGATTCCATCATGAGTTTCCGTAATGAAACTGTTTTTGGCCTAACCCAAATTCCAGTCACTGATCCAATATCTAGCCGATTTGGACCAAATTGAGGGTCCACCGTCAAGGCGTTTCCAAACTTTGCTCGCCACCAACCAAGAAGCCGGTCGCGGCGTAATTTTGCCTACCACTTTTCTTTGACCTCCCGGGCACCATTCGGCTAAATAGTCCATGAAAATCAACGGAGTTCGGCAAATGCGCTGGCTGTTTCGAGTCCTACTTGTCCTCATCGTCGTCGGCGTCGGCGGCGGCGGCGGCGCATACATCTGGTTGCGCGGCTCATTGCCGACAATTGACGGATCGATCAGCGTTTCGGGAATCAGCAACCCGGTCGAGATCGTCCGCGACCGAAACGGCATCCCGCACATATATGCACGCTCGACGATTGACGCCGCCTTCGGGCTTGGTTTTGTCCATGCACAGGACCGGCTCTGGCAAATGGAAATGAACCGGCACATTGGTGCCGGCCGAATCTCTGAAGTCGTTGGCGAAGTCGCGCTCGGCAACGATAAGTTTTTGCGCACGCTCGGCATTTATGACGCGGCGGAGAAAACCTTTGCCAATCTCGACATCGAAACCCGCGCCTCGTTGGAAGCGTATGCGGCCGGCGTCAATCAATACCTGACCACGCGGTCGGGGCCACTTCCGCTCGAGTTTATAATTCTGGGTCATGAACCTGAACCCTGGAAGCCGGCTGATTCACTTGTATGGGTGAAGATGATGGCGTGGGATCTTGGCGGCAACTGGGCCGATGAGTTGTTGCGCGCACGCATGCTGCGCACGCTTTCTTCGGCACAAGTGGCGCAACTGTTTCCGCCCTATCCTTCTGACGGCGAGATTTCACTTGAGGAATATGCGGAACTGTTTGACCGGCTGCCGCTTGATGAACTTTGGGCGGCGACTGACGGACTTCGCCCTGATCGCGCCAATGGTTCCAACAACTGGGTCGTCAGCGGCGACCGGACCGCGACCGGCAAACCGCTTCTTGCCAACGATCCGCACCTAAGTTTGGGTGCACCGGCGCTATGGTACTTCGCCCATATGAATGCGCCCGGTCTTAATGTGATCGGCGCGACGCTGCCGGGTGTGCCATCGGTTGTGCTTGGCCGCAATGATCACATCGCCTGGGGCTTTACCAATACCGGGCCGGATGTGCAGGACCTGTTTATTGAGCGGCTCGACCCAAACAATTCCGATAACTACCTGACACCCGACGGATCGCAACCATTCACCATTCGGGATGAAGTCATTCGCGTCAAAGACGGCGAAGACGTTCCGCTTCGTGTACGAATCACGCGCCACGGCCCGATTATTTCCGACATTGTTGATTCGTTTCGGGATGGCCTTGGCGATAACGAAATGCTGGCCTTTTCCTGGACGGCGCTTCGCCCCGACGACCTGACCGCCCAGGCCGGCCGCAAAATTAATACCGCGCAAAACTGGACCGAGTTTGTCGCCGCTTTAAGGGAATTTCACGCGCCGCAACAAAACATTGCCTATGCCGATGTGGACGGCAATATCGGCTATTATGCTCCTGCCCGCGTGCCGATTCGGAGAAACGGGAACGTCGCCAACGGGCTCGTCCCGGCACCCGGTTGGGACGGAAGCCACGACTGGGTTGGCTTCATTCCGTTTGATGAACTGCCGCATCTTTACAATCCGGCTGGTGGCGCCATTGCGACGGCAAACAACAAGGTCGTCTCGGACGACTACCCTTATTTCCTGACGACCGACTGGGCACCGCCGTTTCGGGCGGAACGAATCAACGAGTTACTGAAAGCGCGGGACAAACATTCGATCGAAAGTTTTCGCGCCATGCAGGGCGATATATTTTCGCCGCTCGCCGTCGAGTTTCTTTCCCATCTGGTGCAATCGGACGTCCGCGGCGATCGGCCTCAGGCGGCGATCAAATTGCTTCACGAGTGGGACGGAAACATGGACCGCCGTAAACCGGAGCCGTTGATTTTCTCGGCCTGGTACCGGGAACTCACGCGCCTCATCTACGCCGATGAACTCGGCGACATCTTCGAGGACTATTGGAATACGCGGCCCATATTTCTTCGCAATATCCTGAACAATGACCCGGTTTGGTGTGATGACATCACGACCGACGCGGCCGAATCCTGCTCAGACCTCGCTTCCCGGGCATTAGTGAGCGCTATATTTTTTCTCAGCGATACCTACGGCGATGATATCGAGAAATGGCGTTGGGGCGATGCGCATTCAGCAAGAAGCGCGCACGCTGTTTTCTCCGGACAACCGATCGTTGGCGATCTTTTTGAAATCGATATTCCATCGGACGGCGGCGCCGAAACACTCAACCGGGCAATATTCAAAATGAACGATTCGGAACACCCGTTCCGGCAGTTCCATGGCCCGAGCCTGCGCGCGATTTACGATCTCGAACACCCCAATCGATCGCTGTTCATTCATTCGACCGGACAGTCCGGCAATCGTCTCAGCGGCTCCTTTTCAGATTTTTCGGAACGCTGGCGCGATATCGAATATGTCCCAATGACAACGCAGCGGGAAGACATTGACGCGGGCGCAATGGGGACACTCATCCTCGAACCTTCTGGCTCCTGAAGACGACACGATGCCCCTTCTGTTTGCCGATATCGAGCAAGCGGCGCGGAATATCGCCGGTGCCGTTCAACGGACGCCGTGCACCCATGCCCGGACGTTATCGGAGCTGACCGGCGCCGAGATATTCGTCAAATTTGAGAACCTTCAGTTTACGGCTTCGTTCAAAGAACGAGGCGCGCTTAACAAATTGAAATCGCTTTCCGATGCAGCGCGGCAAGCGGGCGTTGTTGCGGCCTCTGCCGGTAACCACGCTCAAGGCGTCGCTTATCATGGTCAACGGCTCGGCATTCCCGTGACAATTGTCATGCCCAAACATACGCCGCTTACAAAGGTTGAACACACCCGCGGTCACGGCGCGGAGATTATTCTCGACGGCGCAGACCTCACCGAAGCCTCCGCCGCCTCCGATCGGATTGCCGATGAAAGGTCGCTAACCACGGTTCACCCGTATGACGACGACCTGATTATCGCCGGACAAGGCACGATCGGCCTCGAGATGATGCAGGACGTACCTGACCTCGATGAAATTCTCGTACCGGTCGGTGGCGGTGGCATGATTTCCGGCATCGCCATCGCCGCAAAGGGCATAAATCCTAACATTCGCATCACTGGCGTCGAGGCGGACCTATACCCAACGATGCAGGAAGCCCTTGCCGGGCGGCCACCGCCGCCTGGAGGGCCAACGGTTGCGGAAGGCATTGCTGTCAAGCAGGTCGGTGTGCGCAACATCGTTTATGTGCGTGAATGGGTCGACGGATTAGTCAGTGTCTGCGAAACCGATATTGAGCGCGCGATAACGCTTTATCTGAATGTCGAGAAAACCGTTGCCGAAGGCGCCGGCGCTGCAACGCTGGCCGCTATCCTTGCCGACCCCGATCGCTTTCGAGGCCAGAAGATTGGCGTGGTGCTGAGCGGCGGCAATATTGATCCGCGAATTCTCGCGTCCGTCATCATGCGCCAGTTGGTTCGGGAAGGAAGGATCGTAAGGCTTCGAATCGAACTCTCCGATGTGCCGGGACAGTTGGCCAATGTTGCCAAAATTTTCGGCGAGACCGACGCCAATATTATTGAAGTCCACCACCAGCGAACATTTTCCGATGTGTCGGCGAAGGGAACCGACATTGATGTTGTCTGTGAGTTACGCGATGCCGAGCATACGCGCGATCTGATCGCCGCACTCGAAAACTGTGGCTATTCCGTCGAACGGCTGAGCGGCCCGCTTGATCTCTAGCTCAAACTAAAGGGACGGTGCGGCGAGTTCGTTATAACCGCCGCGAAAATACAACAAGGGACCCTTGTCCGGATCATAGGCGTAGCGCTGAACACGACCCAGAATCATTAGGTGGTCACCGCCGTCGTAGGTGGTTTCCAAAGTGCATTCGAATATCGCCATCACGCCGGGCAGAACCGGACTACCGGTTTCGCCAAGTGTGTAACCGAGATCTTCGCAAGTGAAATCACCCTCGTTTGAAGCAAAGCGATCCGAAAGATTAACCTGATCGGCGGCAAGGACATTGACACAAAAATGTCCGTTATCAATAAAATTGGCGAGCCGCCGGCCGACCCGATCGAGGCTGAAGACGATTAGCGGGGGATCGAGCGAGACCGAGCTGAAGGAGTTCACTGTGACCCCAACGGACCCGTCACCGTTCCCGGCGGTCCCATGTTTTTGATGCGTCGTTACGACCGAGATACCGGTCGCAAAACTGCCAAGCGCACGACGGTAGTCGCGTGAATCGTCTATCGTCTGGCTCTTCATGGGATCGAATTAGTTTTCAAAACGTGTAATCCACAAACAAGGGCCCCGGAAACCGGGGCTCTGGCAACACTCAGTAAGCCGCCGCGATTATAGAGATCGAAACGCCTGCCGGAACACAAATATTGGCTTGATCGCCACGGTCACCGACCTGGCGGGCCATCCCGTGCCGGGTTTTCAGGGCGGCCATATTGCCGACATCCCCGCAACGGGGTAATAAATACCTAAGTCTTTCAATTGCATAGTGACCATGAGACGGGACGAATTCGTTGGTATGGTCGCGTTCGTCGTCCCACTCCGATCTGCGCGACGATTGAAGTAAGGTTCTATGTTTTTCATTATCGGTTTAGTTGTCGTCATCGGCTCGGCACTCGGGGGTATTTGCCTCACGGCGACGTCGCCGTGCTCAACCAGCCTCTCGAAGTCCTGATCATTCTCGGCGGCGCGATGGGCGGTTTCATCATTGCCAACCCAAAGCCGGTTCTGGGCGCGGTCGTCAAAACCCTGGGACGCCTGCTTAAAGGTCCGCCGCAAAACAAGAAACCCTACCTCGAACTTTTGACGCTTCAATACGCAATTTTCCGGCTCGCCAAATCGAAGGGCATGTTGACCCTCGAGACATATATTGAAAATCCAGAAGAAAGCGCTTTGTTCGGCGAATATCCGAAGTTTCTGAAGAAGAAGGCCGCCGTCACCTTCCTCTGCGATTACTTGCGCCTGATGACCATGGGTACCGACAACCCGCATGAAGTCGAGACGCTTCTGGAAGAAGATATTGAGGCCATGCACGAAGGACCGATTCAGGCCTCCGACGCCATTCAGGCGATGGCCGACGGACTGCCGGCGTTTGGCATCGTCGCCGCTGTTCTCGGTATCATCAGCACGATGGGCAGCATTACCGACCCCCCCCCGAGGTTCTTGGTGAGAAAATCGGCGCGGCGCTAGTCGGAACATTTCTCGGAATTCTCATGGCCTATGGATTGGTTGGCCCGATGGCCTCCAATCTTAAAGGCTATGCCGATATCAAATATTTCAACTGCATCAAGGCCGGACTTCTTGCTCATATGCAGGGATACGCACCGGCGGTCTCGGTCGAATTTTCGCGAAAGATATTGATGCCGCACGAACGCCCAAGCTTCCTTGAATTGGAAGAAGCCTTGGAGGATGCACCGAGCGCATAGCGTAAGGAACAGCTTATGTCCGAAGGCGGCCATGCAATAATAATCAAGAAGGTCCACAAGGGTGGGCACGGGGCCATCACGGCGGCGCTTGGAAAGTTGCCTACGCCGATTTCGTGACCGCGATGATGGCCTTTTTTCTGTTGCTATGGCTTCTCGGCGCAACGACCGATGAACAAAAAGCCGGTCTTGCTGATTATTTTGCGCCAACAACCGCAACGACGGCGCGGGCGAGTGGCGCCGGCGGCATGTTGGCTGGCCGTTCACTTTCGGATGACGTGGTGCTGGTCGGCGAAGGCGGAACGCCTTCGGTTGTCGTTTCGGTTGAACCACCGCCAATCGTTTCCGGTAGCGCCGCGCCGACCGACGAAGAAATCGAGCAAGCGGCCGCAGCGGCAGAACAGGAGATGTTCAATGACGCGCTCGAGCAGATCAAACAGGCGCTCGCCGATTCAGAGGAACTTTCGGAGCTCAGCCGCAACCTGCTGATGGATATGACCAGTGAAGGCATGCGAATCCAAATTATTGATCAGGAAGGCGGGTCTTTGTTTGAGAGTGGATCCGCCAGAATGGCACCGCATACAAGAAAGCTTCTTGCGCAGATTGCGCAGGTCGTAAGCCGTCTTCCCAATAACCTCTCCATATCCGGGCATACGGATGCGTCGCCATTCCAGCGCGGCGACTATGGCAATTGGGAATTATCGGCTGATCGTGCCCTCGCCAGCCGCCGCGTGTTAATCGAATCTGGAATCGACCCGGACCGAATTGCCAAGGTATCAGGGCGCGCCGATCATGAGCCTTTAGTCGCTGAAGATCCGTTCTTGCCAGAGAACCGCAGAATCAGCATTGTCCTCCTGCGCGGTGCAACAGTACTGCCGCCGGAATTGCAAAAGTAACTTCGATCGAAATTGTGAGAATGCACCTCAGTTCATGAACCACCCCGCTGATCAAGATTTACTACGCTTCTACCGAACGCGCTCGACACCGTGCCCCTATTTGGAAGGACGGGAAGAGCGGCTGATATTTACCAGACTCGATGCGAATAACTCCGAGTTCGCGCACGATGTTTTGGCAAAAGCGGGGTTTCGCCGCAGTCACGATATCGCCTACCGGCCGGACTGCGACGACTGCAAGTCCTGCCAGCCGGTGCGAATTCTCGCTCGCGAATTTCAACCCTCCCGGTCGATGAAAAAAGCCGTGAGTCGCAACCGCCACCTTACGCGTCATGTTTTGGAGCCGGTTGCTACTGAAGAACATTTCAATCTGTTTGCGAATTACCAGACCGCCCGCCACGAGGGCAGCTCGATGGTCGAAATGGATTACGACGAATTCAAATCCATGATCGAGCAAACGCCGGTTGATACCCACCTGTTTGAGTATCGGGATGAAGACGGCAAACTTGTTGGCGGCGCCCTGACGGACCGGCTCGCGGACGGGATATCGATGGTCTACAGCTACTACGATACCGGGTCCGAACAGCGCAGCCTCGGCACATTCATCGTCCTTGACCACGTCGCCTACGCGGCCGACGCGGACCTCCAGTTCGCCTATCTGGGTTACGCCATCGACGGCTGTGCTAATATGGCCTACAAAACGCAGTATCAACCGATCGAAGGCTATGGGGTCGACGGTTGGGTTGCCATACCAAAACCTAAGTAAAAACAGCCATTTAGCCGCAATTATACGACTCGGGTATACCCGTTTATCGCGAAAGGGTGTCCACCGCTTATCACAAAATCATTTGTTGCCCCAGAAGGTCACCCCTATAATTTCCGCACTTGATGGGAAGGGTCTTGATAAGAGGCTCGCGAAAATAATTTCAGAAAATAATGATTCGGGAGGTCCCCAATGAAAAGGCGTGAATTTATCAAAGGCGCAGCCGTCGCAGGCGCAGCGGCGGCCGCATCGACAGTAATTTCGGCTCCGGCATTATCGCAGGGCCGCAAAGAGTGGATTGTTGCATCATCGTTCGGCAAGGCCGGTATCCTCGGTCGTCATCTCGATGCGTTTGCAGACTTTGTTACCGCGGCCACAGGCGGCGAACTTTCGATGAAGGTTTTCCATGCTGGCGAATTGGTCGGCGCATTTGAAAACTTTGACGCCGTTGAATCCGGCACCGCACAGATGGGCCTCGGCGCCCCGTACTATTGGGCCGGTAAATCAAACGCGATTTCATTTATCGCTGCGATGCCATTTGGATTGAATGCTCAGGAACAGAATGCCTGGTTCTATTATGCCGGTGGTATCGAAACCGCTGACAAAATCTACAATCAGTTCGGCATGAAGTTTTTCCCGATGGGAAATACCGGCAACCAAATGGGCGGTTGGTACAACAGAGAAATTAATACGATCGAAGATTTCCAGGGCCTTAAGTTCCGCATGCCGGGCCACGGTGGTGAAGTTCTCAAGACGTTCGGTGTCAACGTTGTTCTGCTTCCGGGCGGCGAAGTTCTTTCGTCCTTGGCGTCAGGCGCGATCGATGGCACGGAATGGATTGGGCCTGCGGCCGATATGGGCTTTGGTCTCTACAAAGCAGCGAAGTACTACTACTTCCCGGGCTGGCATGAGCCTGCTACAGTTCTTGATGGGTTCATCAACCTTGATGCTTGGAATGCTCTGACCGATTCGCAACGTGCGGTGATTGAGCGCGGCGCAGCAGCAACAAACATGCTGATGCTGAGCGAATTCCAGGCGCGTAACGACGCCGCCCTTCAGGCGTTGATCAACGAGCATAAGGTCGACCTTCGCAAATACCCGGACGCCGTCCTCAACCAGATCGGTGCACGGGCCGGTGAAGTCCTTCAGGACATCGCCTCACGCGATGCGCTTTCAAAATCGACTTTTGAAGCGATCGTGAAATTCCGGCGCACGGCATTGCGTTGGACCAACACCTCGGAAGGCGCATTCGCCAAGGCGCGTGCGTTACCGTTTAAGTTCCCCGGCTAGATACGCGGAACTTACATATATTGAGGGGCGGGTCTTGGGGCCCGCCCCTTTTTTTGTGAGAATGTGGCTGGCCGCCTTAGAAAATAGCGCGCGGCAACCAGGTCGCAATTCCTGGAAACACGGCGATTATTCCAATCGCTGAAAGCTGAATGACGACGAACGGTAAGACGCCCCGGTAAATATCAGTTGTCTTGATCTCCGGTGGGGCCGCACCCCGCAGATAAAACAGCGCAAATCCGAACGGTGGCGTGAGGAAACTGGTCTGAAGGTTGATCCCGATCATGATCCCAAGCACCAGCGGATCGATGCCAAGCGCAATCAGGATCGGCCCGACGATGGGGACCACCACAAAAATGATTTCAATGAAGTCAAGGAAAAACCCGAGGAAGAAGATCGCCGCCATGACGACAAACATGGCGCCGAACAATCCGCCCGGCAGGTCGGAAAGAAACTCCTCGATCAATTCATCGCCGCCAAAACCCCTGAATACGAGCGAAAACATCGACGCCCCGATCAGGATCAGAAAGACCATCGAGGAAATCTTGGTCGTCTCCTGACCGACATCGCGAACCATGCTCCACGTCAGCCGCTTGTTTTTGACCGCCAATAGCGCAGCGCCGATGGCGCCAACGGCCGCTGATTCTGTTGGCGTCGCGATGCCAAACAGGATCGAACCGAGAACGGCAACGATCAGGAACATCGGCGGGACGATACCTGTGATAACCAACCAGAACAGTGGCGGTTGATCGGGTTGTGGCGGGACAATCGGGCTCGAACTTGGCTTCCATATCGCCATGAAAATCTGCCAGCAGATGTAAAGCCCAACCAGCATCAGGCCCGGAAGCAGCGCGCCGGCAAACAAATCGATGACGGTGACGGGTTCGGGCGCGAGATCGCCGCCGAGCGCTGCCGCCGATTCGTTGGCGCCCTGAAGAATTTCGGCGAGCAGCACAAGGACGATTGACGGCGGAATAATCTGGCCGAGGGTACCCGACGCACATACAAGGCCGGTCGCGAGTTTCGGGTCATACCCCATCCGCAGCATGATCGGCAGGCTCAAGAGACCCATCGTCACCACGGTCGCGCCGACAATACCGGTGGACGCCGCCAGCAACATGCCGACCACAATCACGGAAATTCCGAGGCCCCCGCGCAACCGGCCAAATAGCAGCCCCATTGTTTCTAAAAGCGCGCCAGCAACGTTGGATCGCTCCAGCATTACCCCCATAAAGATGAACAGCGGTACCGCGACCAACACGTCGTTGGTCATGGTGCCAAATATTCGGAGCGGGTAGGCACCCAGCATTCCCAACGGAAATATGCCCATCCAGTCACCAAGAAACGCGAACAGAAGGGCGACACCGGCAAGCGTGAGGGCAACCGGGAACCCGGTCAGCAAAATTGCCAGGACCGTCATGAACATGATGAGGCCAAGGACTTCAGGTGCCATCAGAGTCCCTCCGCCGCTTCGGTTGGTGAATCGTCTTCCGCTTTTTCGACATCGATCCCGGCGAGCGTCAGCAAGCTTCGGAGCACGAGCGATAATCCCTGCAGCGCGAACAGCACACAGAAGGCGAGGATCACGCCCTTAATCAAGAAAAGGCCGGGCAACCCGCCGGCCTCGGGGGAGGCCTCGAGCCGCCCAAATGAGCGTTGCACCATCGGCACGGCTTTGGTCCAGGTGATCCAGAGCAGTGGGAACAACAGAAACGTGGTGCCAATAATATTAACGACCGCCTGATAGCGCGCGCTCGCGGTTCGATAAAAAACATCGATCCGGACGTGCCCGTTGTGAAGCAGTGTGTAACCGGCGCCGAGCATGAACACGGTGCCATGCATCCAGGTGTAACTTTCCTGCATCCAGATCCAGCCGATGGAAAAGAAATAACGGAGAACGACGACCAAAAAGACGTTGAGCACCATGAGAATGGTTAACAGCGAGACGGCACGACCAACAGTATCGTTGATCCAGTCGAGCCCTCGGACGATCGGGATCAGTCCACGCAAGTCTTGTTCTCCTTGGAGGATACGCAGGGACACCAAACGGCTACTGCTTCGATATTTACCGGAGGCACCCGTATTAAGCCAGCGCCTTTGGCCGGCGCCGCCCCCTTTTTGAATCGCGATTTACCACAATTTCGTGTGGCGACGGGCGCGCGTCCTAATTGGTGAACCGGTTGCTGCGCGGAAATCCCTTGGGCGCAAGCCTGCCCGCCTGCGCGCGCTTGCCCTCCCATGGCATGAGATCCTCAATCAGATGGACACGACTGCCGCTGTGAAAGGGAAGACCGTCAACCCGGACGAAAGCGATGGCATCGTTGAGGCCGCCGTCCTTGTAGTGTTGCAGTGTGATGCCCCGGCCCCGGCTCATTTCCGGCAGTTCGCTGAGCGGGATCACGAGCAGTTTTCGATTCTCACCAATCAGTCCCAAACTATCGCCGTCGGCCGGCGTGCAGACGGTCGCCTCAACATCGCCTTTGACGTTGAGAACCTGCTTGCCGTTTCGCGTTTGGGCGATGACGTCTTTTTCCTCCGCGATGAAGCCGCGGCCATCACTGGAGGCGACAACCAATCGCCGATCCGGCTGGTGGACGAATAACGAAATAATGTCTTCGTCGTTGCCGAGATCGGTAAACAGCCTTATCGGCTCGCCGTGACCGCGACCGGCCGGCAAGCGGTCGCAGGGGATCGTGTAGAAGCGCCCGTTGGTGCCGAACATCAGAATCTTGTCTGTCGTTTCCGCGTGAATCCAGAAACGGGCGCGGTCGCCTTCTTTGTACTTTGTATCGCCGCCGGGATCGGCGTGGCCACGCACGGTTCGAATCCATCCTTTTTCGGAACAAATTACGGTGACGGGTTCGCGTTCGACCATCGCCTCCAACGGCATTTCCGTTGGTTCCGGCGCCTCGCCGATGGTAGTGCGGCGGGCGCCAATTTTGGTGGCCGGTCCAAACTTCTTTTTGATGTCCTTGATCTCAATGACGATCACCGACCAGCGTTTGTCTTTGTCGCGCGTGAGGCTCTTCAGAGACTTCCGTTCTGTCGCGAGCTCATCGTGCTCCGCCTTCAGCTGCATTTCCTCCAGCCTCCGCAGCGAACGAAGCCGAAGATTTAGGATGGCTTCGGCCTGCGTGTCGGAAAGCTTGAATTTCTTCCTTAATCGCGGCTTCGGATCGTCGTGTTCGCGAATAATTTTGATGACGGCATCAATGTTGAGGAAGGCAATGAGATAGCCCTCGAGAACTTCAAGCCGCGCTTCGATTTTCCCGAGGCGATAACGGGTCCGCCGCAGCAATACCTCATGGCGGTGATCGAGAAACGCCTGCAGCGCTTCCCGCAAATTCATCACCACTGGCGTGCGGCCGCGATCAAGAACATTAAGATTGAGGCTGATCCGCACTTCAAGGTCGGTGGTGCGAAACAGCATTTCCATCAGCGTGTCTGCATCGACCGACCGGTTCCGCGGCTCCAGAACGATCCGCACCTCTTCGGTCGATTCGTCGCGAATATCGACCAGCAATGGCAGTTTCTTGGCCCCGAGCAGGTCGGCAATACGTTCGATCAACCGCGACTTCTGAACCTGGAATGGAATTTCGGTGACGACTACCTGGTAAGTCCCGTGACCGACATCTTCCATTTCCCATTTGGCGCGGAGGCGAAACGATCCGCGGCCGGTGCCGTAGGCTTCCTTGATCGCGGCTTTCGTCTCGACAAGAACGCCGCCGGTTGGAAAATCCGGACCCGGCACAAGTTCGACCAACTTCGCAATGGTGACACGCGGGAACTTGATCAGATGGAGAAGCGCGTCACACAGTTCACCGGCATTATGCGGCGGTATCCGTGTCGCCATGCCGACCGCAATGCCGCTTGACCCATTGGCGAGTAAATTCGGAAACGCCGACGGGAGGACAATCGGTTCTTCTTCCTCCTCGTCGTAGGTCGAGCGAAATTCGACCGTGTCTTCGGCAATGCCAACCATCATCGCTTCGGCGACTTCGGTGAAGCGCGCCTCGGTGTAGCGCATGGCGGCGGCATTATCGCCGTCGATATTGCCAAAATTCCCCTGCCCATCGACCAGCGGGTAACGCGCAGAAAAGGATTGAGAGAGCCGGACAAGCGCGTCGTAGACGGACTGATCACCGTGCGGGTGGTATTTGCCGATGACGTCGCCAACAACGCGGGCGCACTTTTTGAAACCCGATTTCGGATCGAGTTTGAGTACCCGCATCGCGTACAACAAACGCCGGTGAACCGGTTTCAACCCGTCCCGAGCATCGGGAAGGGAGCGCGCCGTAATCGTCGAAAGGGCGTAGGCGAGATAGCGATCGCCGAGGGCGCGCGAAAGCGGCTCATCAATGATTGTGCCGCCGTTTTCAGCCGGTGCGGACTTCGATTTCCGCGGGGAAGGGGGTTTTTTCACCGATTTCGCGCTGCGCAGAGAATTTTTTGGATTGGAAGATTTAGTGGCCACGCGGCCATTATACACGAGATATGGGGCCGGCTAGCCCCTAAGGCGGTCAATAAATCGCCCACGGGAGGCCGGCAACTTGCCGTGGAACGAGGCGCCGACATGGTTCTCAAGGAAATGGCCGGTCAGTGCGAGGCCGTCGTGAATGGCGTCGTTGCCCGGCGTAGCGCCGTTGCCACCGTTCAACAGGAAGGCTGGCAATCGCAACAGTCGTCCGCCATAGGGGGCCGCCGCCTCTTCGCACACGGCGCGGCCGGTGCACGGTGAAACGTGAGTAAGATTTTCGGTGACGCCGGTCGCCGCACATTTCGAAAGATCGAGGCCAAAGCCAAGTTCGGCCAAAAGGCCAAGTTCCCAACGCACGTAAACCGCCTGCCAATCGGGCGCGTGTTCAAACGATGCCATCAGGATACGGAAGGCCGCATACAGCGCCGGATGCGATTCCCGTTCCGGCATCAACGCTTCGGCGATCGCGCAGGCAGAGGCGAGGCCGGCAAGTTTATCGGCTTCACCCAACAAGGGTCCGGCACGGCCCCCTGAGAGTTCGACCGTGTAACTCCCGAGATGTTCAGACAGGCGCGCCCGCCAGCTTGCCGCGATCTCATTGCCAGGCTGCAGGATTCCGCGGAGACGCCGACCACTGCCGCCGCGCACCAGGCCCGCGTGTCGGCCGTGTTCCCGCGTAAGAACATTGACGATGGCCGACGACTCGCCGTGCTTGCGCGCGGAAAGTACGAAGCCGCTATCGGTCCAGTGCATCATTTTTCGGGAAACTCGAGGCCCATTTCGCGGTACCGCTCCGGATCGTCGCCCCATTTTGGGCGGACTTTCACAAACAGAAACAAATGAACGAGTCGCTCGAACAATTCTTCAAGCTCAACCCGCGACGCCGTGCCGAGTTCCTTGATCTGATGGCCGCGTTTGCCAAGGACAATGGCTTTTTGCGTGTCCCTTTCAACATAGATGACCTGCTCGATGCGGACGCTGCCGTCGTCCCGGTCTTCCCATTTTTCTGTCTCAACGGTGGTCGCATAGGGAAGTTCCTGACGCAGCGCGATAAACAGTTTTTCGCGGGTAATTTCGGCGGCCAGTTGGCGGAGCGGTATCTCGGCGACCTGATCTTCGGGATAAAGCCACGGACCTTCGGGAAGGCGGGCAGCGAGATCAATCATCAGGTCGGGAAGACCGTCACCGGTAAGCGCCGAAATCATATAGGTATCGGTAAAATCACCAGCGTTCTGCAGCGCTGCCGCGAGGCCCAGCAGTTCCGGTTTCTTCGCCTGATCAACTTTGTTCAGCGCGAGGATCGCTTTTTTCCCCGACTCTTTCAGTTGGTTGGCGATATGGCAGCTCTCGCCGTCGGCCTTGTTGCCTTTCGCCCTGTTTGCATCAATCAGCAAAACCCGGATGTCGGCATCATTTGATCCGGTCCAGGCGGCGCGGACCATCGCCCGGTCAAGACGGCGCTTAGGCTCAAATATGCCGGGCGTATCGACAATAATGATCTGCGTGTCGTCGTGAATGGCGATACCGAGGATTCGCGCTCGAGTGGTCTGCACCTTCGGTGTGACAATGGCGACTTTCGACCCGACCAAGGCATTCAGCAATGTCGATTTTCCGGCGTTGGGCGCGCCGATCAAAGCAACGTACCCGCATCTCGTTTTTTTCGTTTCTGACGTCAAACCTCTGGCTCCACTATCTCAAGAAGTGCGGTTGCGGCGGCTTGCTGGGCGCGGCGTTTTGACGACCCCTGCCCGCTTGCCTTGTCACCAACCCCGCCCATTTCAACTTCAATTGTAAAGGTCTTGTCATGCGGCGGCCCGGATTCGGCGGTCACCGTGTAGACCGGCTCTGTCGCGTCATGGGCGTGCGCCCATTCCTGCAACGCCGTTTTGGCATCTTTCGGCGCTGACGCGACCGCCACCGCACGGGCGTCCCAGTAGCGATGGATGAACTCGGCTGCAACTTCCAATCCGCCGTCAAGGAAAAGCGCGCCGATTACCGCCTCGCAGGCATCGGCGAGGATGGCCGGTTTTTCCATTCCGCCGGACGCCCGTTCACTGTGACTGAGGAAGAGAAAATCGCCAAGTTCGATTTCGATCGCGACACTGGTCAGGCTTTCCGCCCGCACCAACGCGGTCAATTGTAGGGCGAGCGTGCCGGCATCGGCGCCCGGATAAATCTTCAAAAGATGATCGGCGATGACCAAGGCCAGGACGCGGTCGCCGAGAAATTCAAGGCGCTCGTAGTCGGCGCTTTTGGCGGTCCCGGATTCAACGCTGGAATGGGTGAGCGCTTCTTCGAGTAGCGCCGAATCTTGAAAACGGTAGCCCAGCGCCGCATTAAGTTCGTCGCGCGGGCGGGATGTCACGACAAAAACCGTGAGCGAAGTGTTGTCCTAAAGATTGACCTCGTCCTCAAAGTCCGGAAATCCCCCGGAACATGCGCGAAAATCTTGTCGAAGACGGCCACGCCCAAGCTTGCCAAAACCTTGCGCTGCCATCGGTCGAGAAGAATAAAAACTCGGCGCGGCCCACCAGGTTTTCCGCCGGTACCTGGCCAACACCACTCGCAAATCGACTATCGAGTGAATTGTCTCGATTGTCGCCCATCATGAAATAGTGACCTTCGCGAACCGTGAACACCCGGGTGTTATCGTTGCCGCCGTTTTCGATGAGGTCGAGGGTCCGATAGCTGACACCATTTGGCATCGTCTCAAGATACTGTGGGACACGGTGAACGTTGCCGCCCGCATTCTGCACGACAAAATCGTTGATCCGCTCGCGCGGAATCGCCTTTTCATTGATGTGCAGGACGCCGTCAATCAACTGCACCCGGTCACCGGGCAGACCGACAACGCGTTTGATGAAATCGGTTTTGTTGTCGCGCGGCAATTTGAAAACCACGACGTCACCACGTTTCGGCGGCCGCTCAAAAATTCGCCCCGAGAACAAGGGCAAACTGAACGGCAGCGAATGATGGCTATATCCAAGGGAGAATTTCGATACGAAAAGATAGTCACCCACCAGCAACGTTGGCAGCATTGATTCAGATGGAATGTTGAACGGCTCGTACGCCACAGTCCGAATGCCGACGGCGATTAGAATGGCGTAAACGACTGTACGAACGGTATCGAAAACACCGCCCTTATCCTTACTCTTTGCCACGAATTTCCCTTTTTGGCCGATCGGACCCGGCATAGATGTGCTGGGCCGGACAGGCTTGCCGTCCGGCGCCGATCTTGTCAAGGCATGAGCCCCATTCGCATCGCCAAGGCCTCAGGATCCCGAGAGCGGCACGGCGCTTATGATGACGATGGCTTCAGCGATCGGTTCTTCGTCGGTGATCGTAAGATCGATCTGCGGCTGCATCCCGGATGGGGTCAATTCTTCGAGCCGCTTCAGCGCCCCCCCGGTCAGGACCATCGAAGGTTTTCCACCCGGTAAATTGATCACGCCGAGGTCACGCCAGAAAACACCGCGACGAAACCCGGTGCCGAGCGCCTTTGAACAGGCCTCTTTGGCAGCAAATCGACGGGCATAGGAAGCGGCACGATTTTTCCGACGCTCTGATCGGGCTTGCTCAATTTCCGTAAAGACACGCTGCACGAAGCGGTCGCCGAAACGATCAAGTGTTTTCACGATACGCCGGATATCGACGAGATCGTTGCCAAGTCCAATGATCATTTGATCGCCACGTTCACGCGCTTTCGGCGCCAAGCGCATCGGCGCGGGCGCGGTCCATCAAAGCGCGCATTCGTCTGATCGCACTATCGAGGCCGCCAAAGATGGCCTCACCAATCAGGAAATGCCCGATATTTAACTCGACGACGGACGGAATTGCGGCGATCGGCGCGACGGTGTCGAAACCAAGGCCGTGGCCCGCATGACATTCAAGCCCGAGATCGGCAGCGATCTGTGCGCCTTCAACAATGCGTGCGAGTTCATATTCACGGTCGCGGCCCTCGGCAAGGCAATAGGCGCCGGTATGAAGTTCAACCACTGGCGCGCCAATATTGCGGGCGGCCATGATCTGTTTTTCATCTGGCTCAATAAACATTGATACCCGGATTCCGGCATCGACCAGTGTGCCAACATAGGGCGTCAATATATTCTGGGTGTTATGAACGTTCAGTCCGCCTTCGGTCGTCCGTTCTTCGCGACGTTCGGGGACGAGACAGGCGGCGTGAGGTTTATGACGGAGCGCGATCCTTTGCATTTCCGCGGTCGGCGCCATTTCAAGGTTGAGCGGGCGTGTCACCGTCTTCATCAAGCGCTCGATGTCATCATCGGAAATGTGACGGCGGTCTTCACGGAGGTGGGCGGTAATGCCGTCCGCACCTGCATCAACAGCGAGCTTGGCAGCGCGAACAGGATCCGGATGGGGGCCACCGCGCGCATTTCGAATTGTTGCGACGTGGTCGATATTGACGCCGAGACGAAGCGCAATGTTCATAGGACGACGCCTTCTTTTTTCGCCTGTTTCTTTTCTTTGCGCCGAACCCTTGCTGCGCGCGCACGTTGGTACCCGGCAACCAGGTATCGCACCGTAAAATAGGTCGCGATCCAAACAACGATAAAAGTAAGCACGGCGCCAATTCCCATCGGCAGCAAAACATCGCCAAAATTATCCCGCAAAAACGCCATCGTGAATTCCTCGGTCGGAAGTTCACGACCGGAGATGCCCAAAATCCAGTTGCCGAGCGAATAAATCCAGATCCAGATCAAAGGGAATGTCCAAGGGTTGCCGACCACAGTGCCAAGCGCTGAACCAATAACGCTGGCGCCGATCACCCAGGCGAGCAGTGCGCCCAGCAAAAAATGGAAACCGATCAGCGGTGTAAAGGAAATCGCAACCCCGCAGGCGACACCGGCTGCGATGCTGTAAGGCGATCCCGGCAGACGGCTTACGCGGTGAGAAAGATAGACCATCGAGCGCCGCCATCCGGCACGCGGCCATATAAAATTCCGCAAATGAAATACAAAAGTTGCCGGGCGTTTTCGTCTAAACAACATGACGTACGCCCTACTTCAGCCCTCTGCTGCCGGGTTTGATCGCCGGGATCGCACTGAGTTCCGGCGGCAAATCGTCAGCATCAAAGGCCGGCACTTTGTAACCGGTTAGCGAAATCATCGGCAGACCGAGATCAACTTCGCCGTCGCTGCGGTCGATCAGGCAGCTTGCGGCAACAGTCCTGCCGCCAAAATCGCCAATACACTTAATGCATTCGAGCGAACTTTTGCCGGTGGTAATAATGTCTTCGGCCATCAGAACGCGCGCGCCTTCTTCGAGCTCAAAGCCGCGGCGAAACGTGAATTCGCCGTCAACGCGCTCGGTAAACATTGTTTGCACGCCGAGCTGCCGGCCCATCTCATAACCAACAACAACGCCGCCCATCGCCGGCGATACAACCACGTCGATCGCGTCCGCACCGAGCCGTTCATGAATTTTCTCAGCGAGCGCCTTGCACAATCGCTCCGCCCGTTTGGGATCCATCAGCACGCGTGCACACTGAAGATAGACCGGGCTGTGCTTACCAGACGAAAGAAGAAAATGCCCTTCAAGTAACGCACCGGCATTGCGAAATTCATCGAGCACGGCTTCACGGTTCATCCTCTCACCCTCGTCACCGTTTGCATCGAGGGGTCGGCCCGCAATGCGGCGACAATGTTGGACAGATGTTTGGCGTCCTGCACTTCGACATCAACAAGGAATTCAAAGGTTTCGGGCGAGCGGCTGATAATTTTCAAGTTACTAATGTTTCCAAGATTACTGGCAATGACCGAGGTCATCGCATTCAAACTTCCCGGCTGGTTCATCAAAATGATCTCGATACGCCCGACCTGGAACTCGGCATCATCGCCGTCTACCTCCCACGAGACATCAAGCCAGGATTCCGGAGAACTTGAATAGTTCTCCAGGCTTTCACAATCAATAGTGTGAATTGTCACACCTTTCCCCTGATTGATGATGCCGACGATCCGATCTCCCGGAAGCGGATAACAACAGGTGGCAAGATGCACCGCCATGCCCGGTATCAGACCCCGAATGGGGATTGCGCGATCACCGCCTTTGGCCGTCCGGGAACGTGAAAAGGCACCCGCCAAGCTGCGGAGGCCAAGGCGCCGTGCCGGTTTTTCGCCCGGAAATACGGCTTCCACGACGTCACGCGCGGTTAATGTCCCGTCGCCCACTTTTTCGTGCACCTCGACGACCGTCTCGACGCCAAGCCGCACCAGCACATTTTCCAGGGCCTTGTCGGTGAGCTCGCGCCCGCTACTTTCGAACGCCCGTTCCAGCATCGCCTTGCCGAGATCAACAAATTCGGAGCGCTCCCGGTTTCGGACAAAACGGCGGATCGCGGATCGCGCCTTACCGGTAACGACAAATCCCTCCCATGTCGGCGACGGCGTTTGCGCCTTGGATCGAATGATTTCGACCTGATCGCCGTTGTGAAGCTCCGTTTGGAGCGGCGCGATGCGGCCATTTACTTTGGCGCCGACAGTGGTATCGCCAATCTGGGTATGAACGGCGTAGGCAAAATCAACCGGCGTCGCACCGCGCGGCAGCGCAATCAATTCGCCTTTTGGCGAGAAACAAAACACCTGGTCCTGAAACATTTCCAGCTTAGTGTGCTCGAGAAATTCTTCCGGGTTGGAGGCGTGGTCCATGATCTCAAGCAATTCCCGAATCCACCGGTACTCGGAAATCTCGGCCGGCTTGCCTGGCTCCTTGTAGGTCCAGTGTGCTGCAACGCCGAGTTCGGCGATTTCGTGCATTTCCTGGGTCCGAATTTGAATTTCAATGCGCTGTTTTTCCGGCCCGATCACCGTCGTATGAATCGAGCGGTAATTGTTCCGTTTCGGCGTCGAGATGAAATCCTTAAAGCGGTTCGGCACCATTCGATATGCGCCATGAACCGCGCCAAGCACGCGGTAACATTCCTCGATACTAGGCACAACAATTCGAAACGCCATCACGTCTGACAGTTGTTCAAACGAAATGTTTTTCCGCTCCATTTTTCGCCAGATTGAATAGGGTCGTTTTTCGCGCCCCTCGATGTGCGCTTCCATTTTCTGCTCGCCCAGTGTCGCTCGAAGCTCATCACATATCCGGTCAACGAGATCGCTGCCGTCCGCACGCAGAAAGTCGAGACGCGCGAGGACGGACTTCTGAGCCTCTGGATTGAGTTCGGCGAACGCCAGGTTTTCCAGTTCTTCCTTGATCGCCTGCATGCCGATGCGCTCCGCGAGCGGCGCATAGATATCCATCGTTTCCCGCGCAATGCGGAGGCGCTTTTCTTCATCCTGCAGAAAGTTGAGCGTCCGCATGTTGTGCAGGCGATCGGCGAGTTTAACCAAGAGGACCCGAAGGTCATTGGACATCGCCATCAAAAGCTTGCGGAAGTTTTCGGCCTGCGGCGATCCGTCGACCGCCATTTCGAGGCGGGTCAGTTTAGTAACGCCGTCAACGAGGAGAGCGATTTCCTTGCCGAAATCATTTTCAATTTGTTCGAGCGTTGCAACGGTGTCTTCGACGGTATCGTGCAGTAGCGCCGTTGCGACGGTCGCACCGTCGAGTTTGAGGTCGCTGACAATACCGGCAACTTCTAGAGGGTGAGAAAAATAGGGGTCGCCTGACGCCCGCACTTGCGAGCCATGGGCCTTCATCGAAAAGACGTAGGCCCGGTTCAGCATGTCCTCGTCGACACCGGGATCGTATTTTCGAACCCGATCAACAAGATCAACTTGGCGTATCATGACGCCAGGGCAGAAAATCCGCCCGAACAAAACTCTCGATTAATGGTATCAGCCGCCGGCATGGGCATTTGCCCCCGGCGAAAACGGATTGAAGGCTGGTGCTCAGCCCTCTTCCGGTTTGGGCGTTTCATTTGCGGGTTCAGCTGGCGCCGGTGCGGATTCGGCAGTTTCAACTGGCGCCGGTGCGGATTCGGCGGTTTCGTCTGCAAACGGTGTACTC
>JAPYRS010000140.1 GCA_029936875.1 Alphaproteobacteria bacterium
GTTTTGGCCATCGTGTTTACAAGAACTACGACCCACGCGCCGCAGTCTTGCGGAAAAGCTGCCACGAAGTTCTCGACGAACTTGGCGTCAAAAACGAGCCGCTTTTGAAATTGGCAATGGAGTTGGAGCGGATCGCGCTTGCTGATTCTTACTTCGTCGAACGTAAACTGTTCCCCAATGTTGATTTTTATTCCGGCATCATTTTGCGGGCGATGGGCTTCCCGACCAGCATGTTTACTGTTTTGTTTGCGCTCGCGCGGACAGTGGGCTGGGTCGCACACTGGAACGAAATGATGGAAGACCCGTCGCAGAAAATCGGACGGCCGCGGCAGCTGTACACCGGCAAAGCCAAACGCGATTACATCCCGTTGCACCGACGTGGCTAGAGGGCAAGCGGTTCGGGCGATCCGACGACGCATCCCAAGACCGGTGGCAAGGCGTGCGCAGTTACGCCTTATTCCACGGGTTGCGAATGACAATCAGCGGTCCTTTCCGAAGCAGGTTCGTTACCTCGGCGTTCGCGCGGTCGCTTTGATGGGTGTGGCCTGGGCGGTGTGGGCGGGGCTCACATAAGCCAGAGTGGGCGGGCCTCACCTAAATTGGATATTGCGCTGCCGGTCCGATGCTTTGGGCCTTTGCACCAACTCAATTGGAAATCCATCAGGATCGGCGACGAAGGCGATGATTGCGCCGCCTTTGCGGGTTGCGCCCGGCGCCTGAAGCGTTTTGACACCATCATCTTTGAGCTTCTGGAACGCAGTTTCAATATCGTCAACGGCAAAAGCGATGTGACCAAAGCCATTTCCCGGCACGATCGGTTCTGACCGGTCCCATTCCTGACCGAGCTCGAGAATGGGGTTCTCACCCTCCTCCCCGAATCCAAGAAACGCGAGCGTCCGGCGTGTCCCCTCAACATCAAAACGGCGTCGTAGCTTCATGCCGAATCGGGTTTCGTAAAATTTGATCGAAAGATCAAGGTCGCTGACCCGAAGCATTGTGTGCAGGTATTTGAACGGTGCGCTTGCCCCGTCATTGGTTGCGGTATCTGAGGCCTTGGATTCTGTGGTCAAGACTGATCCTTTGTTGTGTCCTCGACAAGCATACTCTGAATAACCGAAGCCGCGCGATCGCTCGGTGCATCTCCGCCCTGCCCCATCATTGCCATGGCTTCCCGCCCAGCCTCAATTTGTCTGGTGCAAGATTCGCCGCCCTCAAACAGAAGATCAATTTCCCGAACGATTTTTTCAGGCGTGCAGTCATTCTGAAGCAATTCCGGGACGACGACTTTGCCGAGAACAATGTTGACCAGATTGGCCTGGTCGATTCTTACCAGTCTTTTGGCGATCCAATGGGTGATCGGATGAAGCCGGTAGGCAACCACCATCGGCACACCAACGAGGCTGAGTTCAAGCGCGACGGTTCCTGATGCGGCGACGGCCGCATCACTGGCCGCGAAAGCCGCGAAACGGGTTTCGGTACCCTCTACGAGGACTGGCTTTCCGGGCCAATCCTTGATCGCATCGGTAACGCTTTCGACAACGGTGGAGACCGTCGGGACAACAATCTTCAGGTTCGGGTTTTTCGCCACCAGTTTCTTGACTGCCTCACCGAAGACCGGAAGCAGGCGCGAGGTTTCGCTGTGGCGGCTTCCCGCCAAGACACAAAGTACTTTGTCCTTCTGGTCAATGTTGTGGTCACTTCGAAATTTCGCGCCGGCATCGAGTGGCACGCGGGCCTCAACGACCGGATGGCCAATGAAAGTGCAGGCGAGACCTTCCTTTTCAAAGTACGGCGGCTCGAAGGGAAGCAAGGCCAACAGATGATCGAAAAGCGGGGCGATTTTTCGCGCCCGTCCCGGTCTGTAGACCCAGACACTTGGGGCCACCATATGAACGATTTTGAATCCGATGGATTTGCGGAGCGGGTGGAGGCGCTTGGCGAGACGAAAGTTGAATCCGGGCGAATCAATCGTCACGACAATGTCGGGCCGGTTGCGTTCGACCATTTCCGCGGTTTGACGGAGACGCCCGAGAATTTTGGGGATTTGCGGCAACACTTCGGCTATCCCCATGATGGATAAGTCGCTCATCGGGAAAAGGCTTTCGAGCCCGACCGCGGTCATCATCGGGCCGCCGACACCCTGAAATTCTATTGGCGAGGTGATCTGACGTTTGAGGGCTGCCATGAGGCCCGCGCCCAAGGCATCGCCTGATGGCTCGCCCGCCACCAGCATGACCCGAAGTGGCGTTGCCATGGTTAGTCCGCGACGCGCTCAAACCCGGTGACGAACAAACCGTTTTGGTCGGCGCGGCGGACGGTTTCCTCCTGATCCAGCACGAGGGTTGCACCCGCCTCAACGGCGATGCCGGCAAGTCCAGCGACAACCGCTTGGGCAACGGTGTCGGGTCCAATTGCCGGCCGATCGGCACGCGCGTCCTGACTCGTCTTTATACATTTCACGAGGACACCCTGATTGGGTGCATCTTTCAGGTCACGAACCCTTTCCAGCAGACCTTTTGTTCCCTCGGCGCCTTCAATCGCAAGGATACGGCCGTTTTCGACAACGACCGCCTGGCCGACATCAAGTGATCCAAGCGCGCGGAGAAGCTCGATTCCCTTGGCGATGTCCGCTTTATCTCCAGGTCCGGGATGTTGATTGCCCATCGGCCCTATTGGCGCGAGCAGGGAGGGTAGAAGGTCGTCAACCGCGATTACCGTGAAGCCCGCAGATTCCATCTCAGTGACGATCACCGAAAGCAGCGAATCATCGCCGCCGATGCGCGCAAGTTTCGGTAGCAATTTTGCGCTGCGAAAATCGAGCTTGATGGATTTGAGCGCCGGGCGCCGCAGGTTTCCGGCCATGACCAACTGCTCGCAGCCTTCGGATCTAAGACGCTTGATGGTTTTTGAAATGGCGCCGACGCCGTGACAGGCGTGGTCCGCACCGAAGAGGTCGTCCGGCTGATCCTGTCCTTCAAAAGTGATGACAAAAACGCCGCGATCCGCTTCGCGGCAGGCCCTCACCAAGCGGCCCGGCAATTCCCCGCCGCCTGCGAGAATTCCAACTTTAGGCGGCACGATCCAATTTTGGTTGGCAAATTGCACGGCTTGTCGCGGCCCGCACAAATTCAACGATTTCCATTACGTAGGGGTGCTCGGCAAAGAGTTCAGCAACGTCTTCAAGCCGTTCCTGCAACGTGCCCTCCTCCGCGAAAAGCAGTCGATAGGCATTGCGGAGATCATGAATTGTCGCCCGATCAAAATTGCGGCGTTTGAGCCCGACAATGTTGAGGCCCATAAGGTGAGCGCGATTTCCCGTCACCGACCCATAGGGAATGACATCGTTTTCGACACCAGACATGCCACCGACCATGGCGTGTGCACCGATGCGGACGAACTGATGAACCGCCGAAAGGCCGCCGAGAATTGCGTGATCGCCAACCACGACATGGCCGCCGAGAATTACGTTGTTGACTAGAATGACATGATCGCCGATCTGACAGTCGTGGGCGATGTGGGCACCGATCATGAAAAGCCCGTTGCTGCCGGTACGGGTAACCAGGCCACCGCCTTCGGTTCCCGGATTCATCGTGACATGTTCGCGAATGATGGTATTGGGCCCAACGAGCAACTGGGATTCTTCGCCGCGGTACTTCAGGTCCTGCGGCGGCAGACCAATCGAGGAAAACGGATAAATTATGGAGTTCGCGCCAATGTCGGTTTGACCGCCGATCACAACATGGGATTTGACTTCGACGCCGTCCCCCAATTGAACCTGAGGCCCAACAATACTGAACGGACCGACTTTGACGTTCTCGCCGAGTTGGGCGCCATCTTCGATGATTGCGGTATTATGAATTTCTGTCACGGGCTTAGTTATCCATGATCATGGCAGAGAAATCCGCCTCGGAGCACAGAACATCATCAACATGAACCTCGCCGCGAAATTTCCACACCGGGCCGCGACTGCGGCGTTTTGTCACCGATACCAGCATTCGATCGCCAGGTACCACCGGCCGGCGAAAGCGAGCTCCCTCGATGGCCATGAAATAAACCAATTTACCCTTCGCTTCCGGCCCGAGCGTATGGACTACGAGCACGGCTGCCGTCTGCGCCATCGATTCGATAATCATGACGCCGGGCATGACCGGCCGAGTCGGGAAATGGCCGACGAAATGAGGTTCGTTAATCGTCACATTTTTAACCCCGACGGCACTCACATCGGCGATCATGTCGATCACCTTGTCGATCAGAAGCATCGGATAGCGGTGCGGAATCATCTCCATGATTTGGAGGATGTCGACGGCAGCAACGCTGGTCGGGTCTTCATTCATCGCTCGTGCCTTTGTTCTTAATCATTCGTCGCAAGGTAACGCTTTGGCGGTGCCAATCCCGAACCGGGACCGCCGGGAGTCCTCCATAAGAAGCACCCGCAGCAATATCGGTCATGACGCCAGCTCCGCCGGCAACGCGCGCACCGTCGCCGATGCGCAAATGACCAGCAATACCAACTTGCCCGCCAACCATAACAAAATCACCAAGGTGCGTACTTCCGGAGATACCGCTCATACCGGCGATGATGCAACCCTGACCAAGAACCACGTTGTGACCGATTTGCACGAGATTATCAATCCGGCAGCCGTCGCCGATCATGGTGTCGGTACTAGAGCCGCGGTCAATCGTCGTGTTGGCGCCGATATCAACGTCGTCACCAATTCGCAATATCCCCAACTGCGGAATTTTGGTGTGGCCATTGGCACCGGGAGCAAAGCCAAAACCATCCTGTCCGAGCCGCGCACCGGTATGAACCACGCAATCGCTGCCAATCAAGCAGTGTGTCACGGTGACATTGGCATGCACCCGTCCACGCTGACCGATTTGTACGCCTCGTCCAATTACCGTGTTCGTGCCAATCGAGGTGTTGTCTCCAATTTTTGCACTGGGTCCGATGGAGACACCGGGACCGATTTCGCAGTTGGTGCCAATCGTTGCCGTCGGGTCGATCAGGTCTGCGGCGCCGGACGGTGAAGCGTCAATCTCGTCGCTGTAAAACGCGTGGGCAATAATCCCGTAGGCACGATAAGGCGTCTTTGAGATCAGTAAGGCGATTCCCTTCGGAGCGCGATCCTCATGTTTCGGCGCGATGACGCAGGCCCCTGCCCGCGTTGATTCAAACGCCGATAAATATTTGGGATTATTCAGAAACGACAATTCATCGGCGCCCGCTGCATCCAAGGTCGCGACATCAATTAATTCACGATCGGGGTCTGCGCCCGCCGCAATTTCGGCCTCGCCGATTTCCGCAAGCGCCCTCAGCGTAAACGGACCGAGACGATCAAAAAATCGTGGATCGGCCATTACTGAAGATCGGGCGCCGGTATTTGTACATCCGGAAGCGCGAGATCCACGCGGCGAATGACCTCGTCGGTAATATCGAGTGACCGTTTGGCAAACATTATGGTTGTTTTTGCCACGATCACGTTGATGCCCCGTTCGCGGGTAAGATCCGCAAATATCGGAATCATCGCTTCCCGAACTTGATTCATTGCTGCAGAAAAACGCGTATCGAGCGCCCGCGAAATTGATTTTGCGCGTCGGTCAAGGACATCGACTTTCACCTGAAAAACACGCCGGCGTTCGGTGAGGGCTTGCGCAGAAAGAATCGAGCGCTGGCGCTGAAGTTCCTGGTCTTCCTCACGGAGGGACCCCTCCAATTCCTTTATTTCGGCAAGATACGTGACCCGATAGGCTTCCATCTGCGATCGAATGCTGGCCGCAACGGCTGTCTCCAGCAGGACGCGCTGGATATCGATAATCGCGAGTACGGCAGCCGGTGCGACGTCCGACGCTTCTTCCTGCGCGCGGACCAACCCGGAGGTTAGCAAAAGGCCCACCAACACCGGGATAGTAACTAGTCGAACCATGTGCCCGAATTTCAAAAGCAGTCCCATATCAGAACCTTGTGCCGAACGAGACGAAAAGCGATTGCGTTTCATCGATGGCCTCCTTTTTTAGAACAGTCGCATAGTCAATTTCAATTGGGCCAAATGGCGAAATCCAGGATATTCCGAAACCCGCGGACATCCGTAAGGAACCGACATCGAACAAATTGTCACCGGTCTCGTCAACCTGAGCGAGCGAGCCGAATTGAGAAAACACTCGTCCGAGAAC
>JAPYRS010000141.1 GCA_029936875.1 Alphaproteobacteria bacterium
AGACGGCTCGCCGAATATCAGAGCGACGATTATGCGGCCCTATACCTAAAACGCCTTTCACCGATCGTCACGCTCGATAGTGGTGACTACAGGCTTTCGAATTTGGTTGCCAAATATTTAGCAACCGGCATGGCCTATGAAGACGTGATTAGGGTGGCGCGACTCAAAACCCGCGCCACCCGATTCGCGCGCGTACGCGGCGAAGTGAAAGCGGCACCGGGCGACATCGTCCGCGTGACCGAGTACCTGCGACCCGGGCTTGAGGAGATATGCGCGATTCTGCCACCGGGCCTCGCCCGGTTTGCGCTGCGACGATGGGGCGCGCGAGACCGGAGCGAGCGAAAAGGCCGATCGATGACGATCCGCACCAGCAGCATTTGGGGGTTTACCCAGCTCGCGTTTCTTGCGCGTCTTCGGCGCTGGCGGCCACGGACATTCGGCTATCAGCAAACGCAACACCGGCTTGGACGGTGGCTCGCCGATGTCGAGGCGGCGGCGAAACTCGACCTCAATCTTGCAGCGGAGGTCGCTCAATGTGCGACCCTTATCAAGGGCTACGGCAGTACGGCAGATCGCGGCGTGTCCGCCTGCAGTCAGATCAGGTTCGAAATAATTGAACCGGCATTGACGAAGAAGTTGGGGGCCAGCACCGCGACAGATGCGATCACGCAGGCGCGCGCGGCGTTTCGCGCAGACGATAGCGGTAACTCGCTCCGAAAAATGCTATCGGCATTCACCGCAACAATCGGATCACAATCCGCCGCCTGACTTTTTGGTTTTGGTTACCCGAACGCCTGCGATTTTGAATCGTCACCCGGCAGCGTTTCGCCCGGCATAATAAACAGCTCAATTTCATCGCCGACACCGCGCAACCCGTGACGGCCGACCGAATGCCAATCCTCGGTGAGGTGTTTTTCGACCTCTTCGGAGACAAGAAAGTTGGTGCCGAGAATTTTTGTCATGCCCTCGATGCGGGCGGCTTCATTTGCAGCCGCGCCAATGACGCTGAATTCAATCCGTTCGGCTGTCCCCATATTGCCATACATGACATCGCCAAGATGAAGGCCAATGCCGTATCCGAGTTCGGTGTCGCCGGAGGCAGTGCGGGCCGCGTTGACCAGCGCCATTCGTGCGATGGCGTCTTTGGCGGCAGCGACGGCTTTGGTGCAGGTCTCGGTGTAGGTCGCCTTGTCGAGATCGACGGGGAAAATGCCGAGCACCGCGTCACCGATAAATCGCAATTCCTCGCCGCCGCCGTCGAGAATAGCGCCGGCCATGCAATCGAAATAGACATTGAGCAGTTTCAGAAAATCGGGTCGCGACATTGAATCGACGAGCGGCGTTGAACCGCGAAGGTCGCAGAACCAAATCACGGCATGGACATCCTCACCGTCGCCCAGTTTGACTTTGCCCGCGAGGACCTTTTCACCAGATTGATGACCGAGATAGGCGTCGAGCAAATTTCGTGTCACGCGTTTCAGCGCCATCACTTCGGCGAGGCGCGAAAGTGGCGCCCGTATACGGTTGATCGCCGCAACCTGGCCTTCGGTAAACCCGCCCGGCTGTTTGGTCGAGTAACTTCCGGCGTGAATTTGCCCGTCGGTGAAAACAAGCGGTTGCATCAGATAGTCCGTGATGCCTTCTTCTTTCAGTCCGGCCAACATTATGAAATCAAGTTCGCAGTCCGGATCAAATAACCGCCGCCGTACCTCTTCGCCCGACTGAACGACACGCGCGACCGGATTACTGTTGTATTCCTCCGAATCCAGAACTGAGTAGGGCGCCTCTCCGACCTGTACTTCTGTGGCGCCGACGTGCCAGTAGAAACCGCGGCCCATCACATTGGGATGAAGGGTCGTAACAAACACGGCGGTCCGATATATCGGCAGCCCGCATTCGACAAGCTTCTCCGACAGCCGCATCAATATATCTTGTGAGAGCGGCGCACCGGGGGCGCCGGCAATCAGCCAGTCGACGACATCTTCAACGTCCGGTGCCTCGACGGCGTTCGCCGCGCTTTCCGCGCCCATTGCCCTCACCCGTTTGATCCGCACCAAATGCTCTCAAAAAAATAGTAGCCGCATTTTTGCGATGACGCTCGATCGGTATCTAGCCGTCCAGGAATTTTCCGATAACACGGCGCAAAGCGGCAGATTTCCCGGGTATTTCCACTGTCTGACCGTTTTCTAGGAGCCGCCCTGCTATCCCCGAATTAGCCGCGTATTGGCCGCCCCTGCCGCCGCTAAGGAGAGTCGGAACGGCAATTTTGGCAAGCTGCGATGCGGTCGGGTAAGAAATCGCGGCCTGCGTGGTCAGATGATAGGTGTGCCGATTGGTGAGAACATCGATAACCCAATTCTGCAAATCATTGGGATTGAAATCGGATTTGTCATGATCCAACCGTTTGCCGCCGGGGTTAAACCACGGCGCGAAAATCAATTGATCGCGCAACATCAACCAGGTGCGGTAAAGGTGCGAGCCATCTGCATCGATTCTAATTTTCGGCGTGTACCGGGCGGCGAATGTTTTCCGCTGACCGTTCGACAACAGCATGACGCCGTCAAGAGCAAGTTTGTTGATCCGGCGGGGGTGCGTCGCCGCCATATCGATTGCCACGGTCGCGCCACTGCCCGCGCCGTAGAGATCAAACTTACCGAGGCCGAGGTGGCGGCAAATCTTCCAGACAATTTCTGAATAATCGGAAATGGACGGTCGTTTCTTGCTAAGCGGATTGGAGCCACCATTCCCCGGAAGATCAATGGCAATAACCGGACGGTCACGGCCAAGTACCTTCATCAACGGCACATGCCTTTGCGATGAACCCGGCCCATCATGCAACATGACAAGGGGCCGCCTCTTTCGGGCGTTGATGAAACGGTAGAGAACCTGGGCCTTCGGAAGATCGACATAGCCAAACCCAACCATGCCCGGCGCATGTCGCGGCTCCGGGTCCTTTGGGGCCTTCCCGCGCGCGTAGGGCTGCAGCAAACGGGCAACGGCGTTGGCCGGACTCTCGCGTCCGCTACCAAAATGTTCGATCCGTTGATTTCGCTTCAATTTCGGCAGCCGTTCGATGTGCGACGCAAGGACATCGCCTTTCAAGGCCACGAAAGTTGTTGGCACCTTCAAGGCGCGCACCGCCGGCAACGCCGCAAACCGAAACGCCGCTGAATATCCGGCCCGGTAAGCATCACCGGAGCGGAAAAAATTCATCGCATATTCGTGCATGTATTCGGCATTCGGCATCGGCCAGCCGTGCAACGCGGAACTTTCGCGGCGGAACCACGGAAACCAGATCGATTGATCCCGCACACGGCTCCATACCGAAATCAGGTGCGTCCCGTCCCATTTCGGTAAAAGCCGCGGAAAAAAGTGGGCGAGGATGTCTTTTGTTTCGGACGCTTTGAAAACCGGCAGGCTTTCAAGCACGAGACCGCTCACTCTGTTCGGGTGACGGCGGCCAAATTCGAGCGCGATGCGGGCGCCGGTGTGGTTACCAAACACCGCGCACTTCGGCATTTTCAACACCTCAAGCGCTTCGGCCAAGGCATCGGCGAAATCGCGGACTTTATTTTTATTTGGCGACAGCGCTTCGGAACTGCCGAACCCCGGCGTATCGAACGCAAATACCGTGAATTGTTTTGCCAATACTTTCATCAGCGGCTCGTGCGCGGATGACGATTTCGGCGATTCGTGTAGCAGGATTACCGGTGGTCCGGATCCTGCGCGCCGGTAATGGACATGTCGCCCGCCTTTTCTGCGATTGCTGACGACCAGAAAGCGGCGCCGAATTGTGTTTCTAGCCATCTCGATGCTTTACGCCGCCGGGTTCGGCAGGATGATGACCTTGCCGTCCCGGTCGGCGCCGTCCTTTCCAGCGTGAATAACCGCTTCCCGAATCTGGTCGAGAGAATAGGTTCCGGCGATTTTGGCCGGAAGCGTCCCATCGGACATCATCTGCGCGAGTTCAGAGAATAATGCGCGTTGTTCCTCAGGGCTGCGAGCCATCAATGGGGTGCCGGCAAAAAATCCGTGCAGGCGAATATCGCGATTGAGCATCATCCAACTTGGTACTTCGCAGGGCTCGCCACTAACCAGGCCAACATTGTAGACGATGCCGCTGCGCGCGAGACACGATGCAATCCGGGTTGTTGCCGCCCCGGCCAGCGCGTCGAGGCCAAATCGAATGTCGGCGCCGCCGGTTGCCTCGGCAACACGTGTCGCCAAGTCAGGCCCGTCCATAACCACCGCGTCTGCGCCAAGTTCCTTAAGTTCACCGATCAAGGACTCGCGACGAACGACATTGACCGTTTTGCAGCCATAAATATTGGCGAGCCTGATGAGATAGCGCCCGACATTGGAATTGGCCGCGTTTTGCAACAACCATTCACCCTGTTCAGGCTTGGTCACATCGTGGATGTACACATACGCCGTCGCCGGATTAACGATATTGGCGAATTGGGCGGCGTCGCCTTCCGGGATCGGAATCAGAATTTCCGCAGGCAGCCGAATTTGTTGCCGCCAGGTGCCGCGCTGATCATCGATGAAGGCATCGACATGGGCACTTGAGAGGAACAGCACGCGGTCACCAATTTTGAAGTTATCGACCGCTTTGCCAATTTCGACGATGCGACCAACACCTTCGATGCCCGGCACCATTGGCAACGGCATTTGAAACCCTTCCTGGCCCCGCATGTTGTAAAGATCGCCGAGATGGATCGGCGCCGCCTCGACCGCGATGACCGCTTCCCCTTCGCCCGGTGGCTGCGTCTCTTCGTCGATGATTTCAACAACATCGGCAGGCTCACCGTACTTGCGATAAATAGCGGTTTTCATCTTCCCCCCATGGTGCCGACCCTCTTCGGGGCCATACAAATTCATTTGCCAGTGTGGTCGACAAGCCTGATGATCGCCAAGCATTTTGGTCAATGGGCATTGTGGCAAAGTCGATAAGATAAGTATTGTAAGAAATCCAAGTTCCGACACCGAAATTCAAGCCGAGAAAAACGATCAACATGGAAAAACCTCTGATCACGGCGATGATGGGCGTCACCATCGCCTGCCCGCGGCCAAACGACCTCAATCAAATGATCGAAGATATTTTTGAATGGGACGAAGTCGCGCGAGGTACCGTCGACGCGAGTTTCGAATCGCTCTGGGGGATTGCGGCGGGCTCTGCTGGCAGTGAATGGAGCATCTATCGCTCTCCCAATATGGAACGCGGCATGATCCGCGTGGTTGAGGGGATCGAGCGAAAACGCACGCGGCCTATGGGTACGCGTTGGAGCGGCGTCGAAATTGTTGCCATGAACGATGTCGATGGCTTGTTCGAACGGCTAAAAGACCACCCGGAATTTGAACTCCTAAGCCCGCCAATAACGTTCGATTTTTCTGATGTCGGCGCAAATATTCACCGCGGTTTTCACGGCAAGGGCCCCGGCAAAACGCACCTGATGTTCACCATGGAGGTGACTAAGCCAACCGCGGGCTACGAATTTCCCCACGCCGATTCTACGGTCGGCTTTATTTTCTCCGTGCCCCTGGTGTCATCGACATATGAGAAGAGCCTTAACTTTTACCAAAACGAACTCGGCATGATATCGATGCTGACGGATCGCCTCGAAGAAGGCCTCTGGCACAAAGTCTGGAAGCTGCCACCGGGCGCCATCGTTGATATATCAATCCTGAAGGGAGACGCACCGGGATTCGGTTTAGGCGGCGTCGAATTACAGGGCTATGACGCCCAGCACATCGACCCGATCCCGTTTAGGCCGGAACATTTTGATGGCGGCACCTGCCTTGCCACCTACACGACGGACCATCTCGATCGTGTCCACGACGTGATTAGCAAATCCGATTCGGCAACGATCCTTTCAGACCCGGCGCCAATCGCGCAGGCCCCTTACGACGGCGCCCGCGCCTTCTGCTTCCTCGGGCCGTCAGGCGAACGAATGGAAATTACCGAAAAGAGCTGGGTCTAACCGGCCGGATAGCGGCAGACGAATTCCTCGACGATTACCGGCATTTCGGCTTCGACTTCCTTGCCGAGTTCTTCCAGCATTCCGTTCCAATATTTCGTATGCATCGGGCGCCAGATGTCGAGGGCTCGCACGCTTGGCC
>JAPYRS010000142.1 GCA_029936875.1 Alphaproteobacteria bacterium
CCCATGTTCAGGACGATCTTGTCCAATCGCGGAACCTGGGTTGGATTGGCGTAACCAAACTTTTCCGTCATCGCCGCGCGCACCACCGAACTATACTGTTCGTGAAGCCGCGTAAGCGTCTGTTCTGTTGTCGTATCAGCCATCAATGACCTCACCGGAGCCAAGAGCAAAACGCACTTTTTTCCCGTCTTTCAGTGTCTTAAATCCAACCCGTGTCGGTTTTCCCGTCTTCGGGTCCTCGTGGGCGAGGTTCGACATATGGATTGTCAGTTCAATTTCCTTGATCCCACCGGGATCTGATTGCGTCGCCGCGGTATGACGCTTGGCCAAGTTCACGCCCTGGACAATGGCCCGGCCCAACTTCGGATCGACCTTAAGGACGGTTCCCTTTTTTCCTTTGTCGCGGCCCGAGAGAACGATCACGTTGTCGCCTTTGCGAATCTTGGCAGCCATTAGAGAACCTCCGGCGCCAGCGAAATGATTTTCATCTGATTACGGGTCCGTAATTCACGCGTCACCGGACCAAAAATACGCGTACCAATCGGCTCACCCTGCGGCGTAACCAAAACCGCTGCATTCTTGTCGAAGCGAATGGCGCTGCCGTCGGGGCGGCGAATTTCCTTACGCGTGCGAACCACGACCGCACGATGAATTTCACCTTTTTTGACGCGACCGCGCGGGATCGCTTCCTTCACGGTGATGACGATGAGGTCGCCAACAGACGCAGTCCGCCGCTTTGATCCACCGAGGACCTTGATGCATTGGACTCGCCGTGCACCGGAATTGTCGGCGACTTCGAGATTTGTTTCCGCTTGAATCATTTTCTTCTACTAAATCTTGGCTGCGCCGACTTACGCGCCGCCTTCTGCAATCGTTACCCAGGTCTTCTGTTTCGAAATTGGCGCACATTCCTGAATTCGGACCTTGTCGCCGACACCGAACTGATTTTCTTCGTCATGAGCATGATATTTTTTCGACTTTTTCATAAACTTTTTGTAAAGCGGATGGCGCACTCGGCGATCAACCTGGACAACAATCGACTTGTTGCCGGATTTACTGGTGACTACACCGCTTAGGATTCGTCTTGGCATTATTTGCTCCGCTGGCGGCTAGGCCGCACCCGTCTTTTCTGTGGCCCGCAAGATCGTCTTGATGCGGGCGATGTCGTGGCGAACGGCGCCAACACGCGCCGTATTCTCGAGTTGGCCGCTGGCTTGTTGGAAGCGCAGGTTAAAGGCCTCTTTGCGGAGAGAAATAAGCTCATCCCGCAATTGATCCGGCGTTTTTGTGCGCAAGTCTTCGGCTTTCATCTTTTTCTCCGTACCACTTCGGCTATATGCCGATGCGGGTAACAACCCGTGTTTTGACCGGCAGTTTTGCCGCGCCGCGTTCAAATGCTTCGCGGGCAACCGTATCGCTCACACCGTCAACTTCAAACATGATGCGACCTGGTTTTACCCGGCACATCCAAAACTCCGGCGAGCCCTTGCCTTTACCCATCCGAACTTCCGTCGGCTTCTTACTGACCGGAACGTCCGGAAAAATTCTGATCCAAACCCGGCCAGACCGTTTCATATGCCGCGTGATGGCACGCCGGCAGGCCTCGATTTGACGCGCGGTCAAACGACCCGGCTCCAGCGACTTCAAGCCAAAGGACCCGAAGTTGAGGGTCGTCCCGCCTTTGGCCAGGCCGTGAATCCGGCCCTTGTGCGCCTTGCGGTATTTGGTTCTTTTTGGACTCAGCATCTCTCTATACCCACCGTCTAGCGGCCGCCCTGCTGTTGTTGTTCAGCGACGCGCTTGTCTTTAGCCATCGGATCGTGCGCCATAACCTCGCCGGTGAAGACCCAGACTTTTACGCCGCAGGTCCCGTAAGCGGTTTTGGCCGTCGCCTCCCCGTAATCAATGTCGGCGCGCAATGTGTGAAGCGGCACACGGCCTTCGCGGTACCATTCCGTCCGCGCGATTTCAGCGCCGCCGAGACGGCCCGCGCAGTTAATCCGAATGCCTTTTGCTCCAAGACGCATCGCCGACTGAACCGAACGTTTCATTGCGCGGCGGAACGCGACACGGCGTTCGAGCTGCTGTGAAATGTTTTCAGCGATCAATTTCGCGTCAATTTCCGGCTTGCGGATCTCCACAATATTGAGGTGCAGTTCGGAACTGGTCATTTTGGCGAGTTCGGCACGCAGCTTTTCAATATCGGCGCCCTTGCGACCGATAACGACACCGGGGCGGGCGGTATGAATTGTGATGCGTGCCTTTTTGGCCGGACGTTCGACGATGACGCGGCTGATGCCCGCCTGCTTTAGCGTCGTCTCGATGTATTTGCGGATGCGAAGGTCTTCGTGCAACAGGTCGCCGTAATTATCGTCGGCATACCAGCGCGAATCCCAGGTCCGGTTGATCCCAAGACGCAGACCGATTGGATTTACTTTTTGGCCCATTATTCGGCTTCCTCTTGTTCGCGCACGACAATGGTGAGGTGGCTAAACGGTTTTTGGATGGCGGCAACGCGACCCCGTGCCCGTGGCCGAAACCGCTTCATGACAAAGCTTTTTCCAACATGAGCTTCTGTAATGACAAGCTGATCGACATCGAGCTGATGATTATTTTCAGCATTGGCGATCGCGCTTTGCAGGACCTTTTTGACGTCAGCAGCAATACGGCGTCGCGAGAAGGAAAGCTCAGCCAGAGCCGCCTCGACCCGTTTCCCCCGAATCGTCTGCGCCACTAGGTTCAGCTTTTGCGGACTCGTCCGAATCGAGCGCCCCACAGCGCGCGCTTCGTTGTCCGCCAACCGGCGTTCTGCTGCCTGCTTACCCATTAGTCTCTCTTTAACCTCTTGTCGGCGGCATGACCCGCAAACGTTCGGGTCGGAGAAAATTCACCAAACTTATGTCCGACCATGCTTTCAGTCACCAAAACCGGGATGAACTTCCGGCCGTTGTAGACACCAAAAGTCAGCCCGACGAATTGCGGGAGCACCGTCGACCGACGCGACCAGATGCGGATGACTTCTTTGCGACCAGAAGTCCGCGCCGCCTCCGCCTTTTTCAAGACGTGGCTGTCAACGAACGGTCCTTTCCAAACGGAACGCGCCAAAACTTAAGCTCCCTACTTTCTCTTCCGACGACGTCGGATGATAAATTTATCGGACGGCTTCTTGCCGCGAGTACGCTTGCCCTTGGTCGGTTTGCCCCAGGGCGTCACCGGATGACGCCCGCCGGAGGTCCGACCCTCGCCGCCACCGTGCGGATGATCGACCGGGTTCATAGCGACACCACGAACGCTTGGCCGCTTGCCAATCCAGCGATTACGACCGGCTTTGCCGAGTTTGATATTCTGCTTGTCCGGGTTCGACACGGCGCCAATGGTCGCCATGCAATCAGCCCGCACCATGCGCTGTTCGCCCGACGTGAGGCGGAGAAGCGCGTAGCCCTGGTCTTTACCAACCAGCTGAACGTAAGTGCCGGCAGAGCGTGCGATCTGTCCGCCCTTGCCCGGTTTCATCTCAATATTGTGGATGATCGTGCCGACCGGAATATTCTTCATCGGCAGCGCGTTGCCGGGCTTGATATCAACTTGTTCGCCGGAGATGACCGAATCACCAACTGCCACACGCTGCGGCGCGAGAATGTAATTCAGCTCGCCGTCCGAATATTTGATCAGCGCGATATAGGCCGAGCGATTGGGATCATACTCAATGCGTTCGACCGTCGCCGTTACGTCAAACTTGCGGCGCTTGAAATCAACAATCCGGTAGCGCCGTTTATGCCCGCCGCCGCGACGCCGCGCCGTGACACGGCCCTTGTTGTTGCGCCCACCACTTTTTGTCAGACCCTCAGTCAGATCTTTGATCGGGCGGCCTTTCCAGAGGTCGCTGCGATCAACGAGGACAAGGCTCCGCCGTGAAGGCGTTGTCGGTCTAAATGATTTAAGCGCCATACCTAGATGCCCGTCGAGATATCGATGGATTGACCGTCTTCAAGCGTGACAACGGCCTTCTTGCCGCTCGCCTGCTGCCCAAGACGACCCCGAAACCGTTTGATTTTTCCCTTTGTTCGCAACGTGTTAACTGCCTTTACCTTGACCCCGAACAGGAACTGAATGGCGGCCATGATCTCTGGTTTGGTGGCGTCTATTGCGACACGAAAGGTGACTTGATTGTGCTCCGACTGCATAGTCGCTTTTTCCGTAATCACCGGACCACGGATCACTTCGTACATGCGTTCTTTACTAATGACCGCTGGCTTCATTTGAGCCTCGCTTCGAGATGCTCAATCGCTGCCTTGGTCAGGACCAAAGTATCGCGGCGGAGAATGTCGTAAACATTGGCGCCCTGCTGCGGCAGGACATCAACGCGGGCAATGTTGGAAGCGGCGCGTTGAAAATTAATGTCGAGGTCGGGGCCGTCGATGACCAGAACCGAATCCCATCCGCGCGCATCGAGAAGTTTCACCAGCGCCGAGGTTTTGGGTTCTTTCATTGTCGCGCCGTCAAGTACGATCAACTTGCCCTCGGCCTGTTTTGACGAAAGCGCCGTCTTGAGGGCGAGTTTGCGAACTTTTTTCTGCAGACCATAACCATGATCGCGAGACTGCGGACCATGTGTCGCCGCTCCACCCCGGTGAATGCCCGAACGCAGCGTGCCGGCGCGGGCGCGGCCGGTACCTTTCTGATTGAAGGGTTTGGCCGTCGTGCCACTGATGTCGCCAACTAGTTTGGTCTGATGGGTGCCAGCACGGCGTTTTGCCAACTGCCAGCGCACCGCACGCTGCAGCAGGTCGCCCCGCACAGGAAGCCCGAAAACCAGATCATCAAGATCGATGGTTCCCGCCTTCTTGTTTTCCAGCGTTGTTACGTCCGCCTTCATCAACTATTCCTCGCTGCCCTTACCGGCATCATTGCTCTCATCTTTGGCTTCGGGCGCAGCATCGTCATTTGTTTCTGCGGGCGCATCTTCCGACTTGGCACCGCGAATCGCTGCCGGGTACGGCAGTCCGTCGGGCGTCGGAATTTTGATCGCGTCGGTGATCGTGACCCAACCGTCCGGCGAACCCGGCACCCCGCCGCGGATCATCAACAGACCGCGCGCATCATCGGTGCCGACAACTTCAAGATTCTGTACTGTCACATGTCGCGCGCCCATGTGACCGGCCATCTTCTTGCCTTTGAAAACTTTGCCCGGGTACTGGCACTGGCCGGTCGACCCATGGCTTCGATGTGATACCGAAACACCGTGCGTCGCACGCAGCCCCTTAAAATTGTGTCGCTTCATCGCCCCGGCAAAACCCTTACCGATCGAAACGCCGTGGACATCGACCATCTGGCCGGTAACGAAATGGTCGACTGACAGCTCCGCGCCAACATCCACCAACCCATCGGGCTCGACACGGAATTCAACCAACCGGCGTTTTGGTTCGACTTTGGCTTTAGCGAAGTGGCCACGCATGGCGCCGCTCACGTTCTTTACCTTGGCTTTGCCGGCACCGAGCTGAACGGCGGTGTAGCCGTCGCGATCCTCGGTCCGCTGCGCCACAACCTGGCAGTTATCCATATGGAGAACCGTCACCGGAATGTGGCGACCATCGTCTGTAAACAGACGGGTCATGCCGACTTTCTTTGCTAGGAGTCCTGTACGCACGCCATCGCTCCTAAAGCTTGATTTCCACGTCGACACCAGCCGCAAGGTCGAGCTTCATCAACGCGTCCACCGTTTGCGGAGTCGGGTCGATGATGTCGAGAAGGCGGCGATGGGTACGAATTTCGAACTGCTCGCGCGACTTCTTGTCGATATGCGGTGACCGCAAGACCGTGTATTTCTCGATCTTGTTGGGCAAGGGAATCGGACCGCGAACATTCGCGCCCGTGCGCTTTGCCGTCGTCACAATTTCATTCGTCGACTGATCCAAGACGCGATGGTCGAACGCTTTGAGACGTATGCGAATATTTTGACTGTCTACTGCCATTTTCTTCTCGCCACCAATTCCAATTTTTTCGTCAATCTCTCGTTTCAAATCTGGTCTTCAAACAGGCCGTTACTCAACAATCGAAGCGACGACACCGGCGCCGACGGTACGGCCGCCTTCGCGG